>CAJKWK010000017.1 GCA_905203555.1 uncultured Lachnospiraceae bacterium | reverse complement strand
AGCACACGGTTCATACCCGTGGTGTCGCTGGTTCAAATCCAGTTTCCGCTACTGAAAATCCTTGCTGAAGCAGCAAGGATTTTTTTTGTGCACCTTGCAGGTTTATTTCTTGTTGAAGAAAAGATTGCGTGGTAAAAATCATCTGGTAATGGTATACTATATTTTAGTTGCAGCGGATGCAATGAAAGGCCGGTGGCTTTCGAATATTTTAGCACAAAGGAGAAAGTGAAATGAAAAAGAAGTCGGGATTGGTATTGAGGATTATATTGGGAATGTATCTTGTGTTTTTAGGCGGGAGCCTATTGATGGAGATGGTAAAAATGAAACCCAGTGATTATATGTTAAAGTCCTTTTTGGCAGTAATATTTATTCTTGTAGGAATTGGGTATGCATTTCATAATATAAAGGCTATATATAAAATGGTAAATGAAGAGACGGAAGAGGCACCGGGATCGCATCCGGAAGAAACTGCTGCAGATGAGGTACGGTTTGAAAAACCACAGCACGATAAGACGATGTTTCGTACTGCTCCGATGCCTTCCGAGGAAGAGATTCAAAAGGAACTTCAGGAAAATACACAGAAGACAGTAGAGATTGCAAAAAAAGAAATGACGGAACCTTCAGCAGAAGAAAAGAAGAAAGATTCCAATGATCCGGTAAGCCTTGCAATCGAGATTATGCAAAAAGAGGATGCGGATCGAACTAAGACAGAAGAAATCGAAAATGATTATGAGGAGAAATGACAATGCGTGTAGGAATGGGGTATGATGTACACAAATTAGTGGAAAATCGTAAATTGATTTTAGGTGGCGTAGAAATTCCGTATGAGAAAGGCCTGCTTGGTCATTCGGATGCGGACGTGCTGCTCCATGCGATTATGGATGCGCTTCTTGGGGCTGCGGCTCTGGGAGATATTGGAAAGCATTTTCCGGATACAGATGAACAATACAAAGGGATTTCCAGTATTTGTTTATTGGAACATGTAGCAGAGCTGTTGGAGGAACAAAGATTTCTTGTGGAAAATATTGATGCTACAATCATTGCACAACGGCCGAAGATGAGACCGTATATAGATCAAATGCGTGCAAATATTGCCGATGCGCTTCATATCGAACAAAACCAGGTCAATGTTAAGGCTACAACGGAAGAGGGGCTTGGTTTTACGGGAAATGGAGACGGAATTTCATCACAGGCAGTCTGCTTGCTGGAAAAAATGACTAATTACAGCAGTTACGATGTGACTCCGCAAATGGAGTGCGAAAATTGCGGCGGCTGTGCGAATTTGAAATGATTTGGTCTGGGATAAAGGATGGATGCAGAATATGAAAATTCGAACATTGCAAAAAGCAGAGCATGGTTTGACAAGGCCGCTCTGGGAGCTGGTGTTTGCGGAAGATTCAAAAGTATTTTTGGATTATTATTATTTCTTTAAAACACAGGAAAACGAGATTCTTGTAATTGAAGAGGATGGAGCCATCCGCTCGATGCTGCACTTGAATCCTTATCTGATTCGGGCAGGCGAACAACAGTTTAATGGACATTATATCATCGGTGTAGCGACAGAATGTGCATATAGAAAACGTGGATATATGGCGATGCTGTTGAAAGATGCAATGCAGAAGATGTATGAGAGAAAAGAATTGTTTACATTCTTAATGCCTGCGGCAGAGGCGATTTACACGCCTTATGATTTTCGATTTGTATATGATCAGACGATGAGAACATATGTGATAGACGAACAGCAGGACTATGAGTGCAGTAGGGGGCTGCCTGAGGGAGTAGTTGTTGCAGAGGCTGGGATTGGAGATGGCAAAGATTTGGCAGACTTTTTCAATGAGTATTTTTCGGAGAAGTTTCAGGTTTATGCCATGCGAAGTGCACAATACTATCAGACAATGCTTTTTGAACAGCAGAGCGAATGTGGCGGAATCAAAATAATCAAGAAAAATGGAAGACTGATAGGAACGTTCTTGTATGGAGACGAAGAAGGTCTGGAAATACGGGAACCTTTGTATTTGGAAGAGTATGAAAGAGAGTTTCGGATGTCAGTTCGGCAGTTATGTGAAGAGCGAGGACAGAGAGAGGCTGTAATTTATGCCCACATATTTGAAACAACGATAAAAAAACCAATGATTATGATAAGAATCATTCACTTGGAAAGTTTTTTGAGTACGCTGCGAATAAAAGCGGGAGAACAGATCAATTGTTCTTTTGCAGTGATAGATTCGATTTTATCGAAAAATAGTCGGATCTGGAGATTGCAGGGAGGGGCGGATGCAGAAAGCCGGGCAATTTTTGCGACAGAAACAGAGGATTCTGAAGGCGTTCTTTCTATTGCGGCTTTTACAAGTCTGGTATTTGGGTATAAAGAGATAGAAGAGATTGCAAAAGAACCGGGAGTCTTTCTGACAGAACACCTGATAGATGAATTAAAGAAGATACAACCGCTTCAGAAGATATATCTGAATGAAATTGTATGAATAAGATTGACAAAACGTTCAATTTTGCATAATATAGTAGCTAGTGATGTTGAGATAAAGGCAATGAACGAAAAGAGTAACAACGGTCGGAACTTAGCAGAGAGAAACTGTCATCGGCTGAGAGCAGTTTTAAGGAAAGTGGTTGTGAAGTGCATTCGGGAGCTGATTTTGCGAAAGAGCATAAGATTTGAATTCGATGGTGTTGTATGGATCAGATTGGCTTAGTAGCAGAATACGGGTGACGGACGTTATACGTTATAAGTGAAAGATCGGTCAGAAACGAGGTTGATTTTTCAGAATTAGAGTGGAACCGCGGAGTAACTTCGCCTCTTGTTTGAGGCGGAGTTTTTTCTTTTTATATGTTTCTATTAAGAATGTATTGTGTATGAATCAAGGAGCTGATAGTATGGGAGTGATATCTTACATCAAAGAAGAAGTTCAGGTGGTACGGGAACGAGATCCGGCCATCAAGTCTAATTGGGAAGTGCTGTTGTATCCGAGTTTTAAAGTGATTTTAAGTTATCGGGTTGCACATAAGCTGTATTTGAAAAAGCATTATTTCTGGGCAAGGTGGATTTCCCAGAGAGCGGTGCGCAAGACCGGGATCGAGATCCATCCGGGAGCGACAATCGGGAAAGGGTTGTTTATCGATCATGGAAGCGGAGTGATCATCGGAGAAACTGCAATATTGGGAGATAATGTGACGCTGTACCAAGGCGTGACGCTTGGCGGTACCGGAAAAGAGCAGGGGAAACGGCATCCTACATTAAAGGATAATGTTATGGTCAGTGCCGGGGCAAAGATTTTGGGTTCATTTACGATCGGAGAGAATTCAAAAATAGGTGCAGGTTCCGTTGTACTGGAAGAAGTTCCGCCTAACTGTACGGTTGTTGGTGTACCGGGACGTATTGTGAGAAGGGATGATAAGAAAGTTCCAAGATCTGACATGGATCAAATCCATCTGCCGGATCCGATGTTGAATGATATTAAAGAATTGCAGATTGCGAATTTTCAGTTATATGAAGAATTGAGAGAAATGGAAAGCCGATTGAAATGTATGACGTGTAAAGAGGCAAAATGTTCACAACAGGAACGGGAATATCGGGAATAGGCGGTATGTGTATAGAATGATGAAAGAAAATGAAGGGAGATAATCAGATGAAGTTATATAATACAATGTCAAAAACGAAGGAAGAATTCAGCCCATTGGAAGAGGGAAAAGTTAAAATGTATGTCTGCGGACCTACAGTTTACAATTATATCCACATTGGAAATGCAAGACCGATGATTGTGTTTGATACGGTCAGAAGATATTTTGAATATAAAGGATATGAGGTGAATTTTGTATCCAATTTTACGGATGTGGATGATAAGATTATCAAGAAGGCGAATGAAGAAGGTGTGACTGCGGACGAGATCTCTAAGCGGTATATAGCAGAATGCAAGAAAGATATGGCAGATATGAATGTAAAACCTGCGACTACCCACCCTCTTGCAACAGAGGAAATAGGTGGAATGATTGAATTGATCCAGACGTTGATTGAAAAAGGATATGCGTACGAAAAGAACGGAACAGTGTATTACCGTACAAGACGTTTTCAGGATTATGGAAAATTGTCTCATAAAAATCTGGATGATCTGCGATCAGGAAACCGTTCTTTGTTGGTGAGCGGAGAAGATGAGAAGGAAGATCCGTTGGATTTTGTTTTGTGGAAACCGAAAAAAGAAGGTGAACCTTCATGGCAATCTCCTTGGAGTGACGGACGTCCGGGATGGCATATTGAGTGCTCTGAGATGTCTAAGAAATATCTGGGAGAGCAGATTGACATTCACGCAGGTGGAGAGGATCTGATTTTCCCCCATCATGAGAACGAAATTGCGCAGAGTGAAGCGGCGAATGGAAAAGAATTTGCAAAGTATTGGCTGCATAACGGATTTTTGAATATTGATAATAAAAAAATGTCTAAATCTCTTGGTAACTTTTTTACGGTACGTGAAATTAGTGAGAAATATGACTTGCAGGTACTGCGTTTCTTTATGCTTAGTGCACATTATAGAAGTCCGTTGAACTTTAGTGCAGATTTGATGGAAGCTGCAAAGAATGGTTTGGAGAGAATTCGAACCGCAGCGGATAATCTTCGCTTTTTATCAGAAAATGCAAAGGTAGAAGAATTTACTGCGGAAGAAGAAACAAAACAGCAGCAAGTGGAGAAATTTGTGCAGAATTTTGAAAAAGCAATGGAAGATGATTTCAATACAGCAGATGCGATCGCGGCAATTTTCGAACTTGTTAAATTTGCAAACACAACAGCAGACGGAGAGAGTTCTAAAGCATATCTGCAAGGGTTACTGGCGCAGATTGTGAAACTGACAGATGTTCTCGGATTGATCGTTGAGGAAAAGAGCGAATTGTTAGATGCAGATATTGAAGCGCTGATCCAGGAAAGACAGGAGGCTCGAAAAGCACGTAATTTTGCTCGAGCAGATGAAATTAGAGATGAACTTCTGGAGAAAGGAATTCTTTTGGAGGATACAAGAGAAGGAGTAAAATGGAAAAGAGCATAAAAATAGATTTTCATGATTATATTCAGGATGCCTTGCAATTAAACGAGACGGATGTCAGAAGTTACTCTCCGCTGGTTTTGGCGTATATCGGAGATTGTGTTTATGATCTGATTATTAAGAGCATGGTAATCAGCAATGGGAACAAACAGGTGCATAAACTCCATGAAGAAACGAGTCAGTATGTACAGGCATCGGCTCAGTCAAAAATGATGCGGGCAATGCAGCCTTGTTTGACGGAAGAAGAGCATGCGGTTTATCGCAGAGGAAGGAATGCCAAGTCTGTTAGTCCGGCGAAAAATCAATCCATTACGGATTATCGCCGGGCAACCGGATTTGAAGCATTGCTTGGGTTTTTGTATTTAAGAAAAGAATATGAACGGCTGATGGAGCTGGTGAAGATTGGATTGGAACATCTGAAAGAAGAGGAGAATACGAATGAATAGGGAAGTTGGAAAGGAAAATGAATTTGATGAAAGAATTCATACGCTTGTAATCGAAGGGAGAAATGCGGTGTTAGAGGCATTTCGTTCCGGTAAGCCAATCGATAAGGTGTTTGTATTGGACGGATGTCAGGATGGGTCGATCCGCACGATTGTAAGAGAGACAAAAAAACATGATACAATTTTAAATTTTGTCAGCAAGGAGAGACTGAATCAATTATCTCAGACTGGGAAACATCAAGGGGCAATTGCTTATGCTGCGGCATATGAGTATGCAGAGGTGGAAGATATGTTTCGTCTGGCAGAAGAGCGGGGAGAAGATCCATTTATTTTGCTTTTGGATAATATTGAAGATCCGCATAATCTGGGAGCGATTATTCGTACGGCTAATCTGGCAGGCGCACATGGTGTGATTATTCCGAAACGGCGTGCAGTAGGGCTTACAGCGACTGTAGCGAAGACATCGGCAGGCGCTTTGAATTATACTCCGGTTGCGAAGGTGACCAATTTGGCAAAAACGATGGAAGAATTAAAAGAACGCGGCATGTGGTTTGTTTGTGCAGATATGGGTGGAGAATCTATGTATCGTTTGAATTTGACAGGTCCGATTGGTCTTGTGATTGGAAATGAAGGGGAAGGCGTCGGAAGATTGGTAAAGGAAAAATGTGATTTTGTTGCATCTATTCCGATGAAAGGCGAAATTGACTCACTGAATGCTTCGGTTGCGGCGGGAGTTCTTGCGTATGAGATTGTGAGACAGAGGATGAATTGATGCAGAAATATGATACAATGGCAGATGAGTATCTGATTTCAGAATACCGGCAGGGGAATTCTGAAGTTATGGACTATCTGATGGTGAAGTATAAACCAATGGTGCGTCGAAAAGCTCGTGCAATGTATTTGCTGGGTGGAGAGAACGAAGATCTGATCCAGGAAGGAATGATCGGGCTTATGAAAGCAGTTCGAAACTTTGATGCATCTCATGGAGCGAGTTTTTTGAGTTTTGCTGAGTTATGTGTTTCGAGGCAGATGTATACGGCGATTGAGACATCAAAACGGAAAAAACATATGCCGCTGAATTCCTATGTTTCTATATATGAACAAAGTGAAAATGGTGATGAGAGCAATGCTCCTTTGATTGATACCATAGAAGCAGGAAATGAGAACAATCCGGAAACAATGTATTTGGGAAAGCAGTATGTAGGCGCTTTGGTAGAAGAGTTAAAACAATCGTTAAGTTCTTTGGAGAATCATGTACTGTATTTGCATTTGATGGGAGCGGATTATCGAAAGATTGCAGAAGTTCTCGGAAAAAGTCCGAAAGCAATCGATAATGCGCTGCAGAGGATTCGAAATAAAGCGGAGAAATTAATAAATAAACATCAATAATAGATAATGGAATATGGATTGAAAAAAGAAAAACGGCTGTCTGCAGACAACCGTTTTTTAAGCTGTTGAGCGGAATTGAACCGCCGACCCCTTCCTTACCAAGGAAGTGCTCTACCCCTGAGCCACAACAGCATCTTGCTGTATATAAGTTATATACAGCTTTATTAATATACTACAAATAACATAGAATTGTCAATGATTTTTAAAATATTTTTGAGTTTGGAGGGCGTGTCTTAGAACTTATAACTGTTCGGAATCTAAAACAATGGTAAATGGCCCATCATTGATCAGACTTACTTTCATATCTGCACCGAAAGAACCTTGTTGCACGTTTGGAACAGATTCCTTACATTTTTTAATAATATATTCATAGAGAGCATTGGCTTTGTCCGGAGAACCTGCTTCAATAAAGCTGGGCCGATTGCCTTTTTTACAGTTAGCGTAGAGCGTAAACTGAGAAATCAGAAGCAGACTTCCTCCAACGTCTGACAGAGAAAGATTGGTTTTGCCCTGTTCATCTTCGAAAATCCGGAGCCCGATCATTTTTCGAATCATTTTGTCTGCAATCTCCCGGGAGTCGCTTTCAGCAATACCGATCAATACCATATATCCTTTTTGAATCTCTCCGATTAATGCATTATCTACTGAAACACTTGCTTCTGATACGCGTTGAATCACAAATTTCATTACAAACCTCCTGATATAAACGATAAATTTCCAAAATATTGTATCACAGAAAAAAGCATGTGACAATTATGAAAACGTTGCAACGATGTGTTGCTTTTTGTAAGATATAGGAAAGAATATTCTAACCTATAGATAGAAGGTGTTTGACGGGGACCGGCTTCTGTATGGAGGTACGAAAGATATGAAAGAAATGAGCCAAAAAGAACTGATTTTTTTGAAGGACATGTTAAAAAAGGTACAGAAGTTTATTCGGGAGAGGGAGAGTGGGAGAATTCCCTATTGTTATGTGCAGTTTGAATATATGTTTCATAATATAGAAATCTATCTGCAATCCGGGGAACAGAATTTTCAGCTGCTGCGTGAGATTTTGCAAAGAGACTGGGAAAATGCAAATCATCAATTAATTGGGATTTCGAGCAGCAAGCTGATGGATACTGCAAGCTATGAGAAAATAGAAGATGCAATTCAGTTTATGAGAATGATTACAGAGATTGACGCTTTTTTTCAAGAAGATGCAGGTACAGAAGAACTAGATGCAGAAGAAAATGAAGAGGATGAAACTTTACAAAACGGCGTGGAGCTATCTTCGCAATGAGGACGATGTGGCAGATGCAATTCAGGAAACTATTTTGAATTGTTATGAAAATATAGATAAATTAAAAAACAGCTCTTATTTTACCACATGGATGACGCGGATTCCGGTTATGGGGAATCCGCTTTAAATATATGAACGTGTAAGTTTCAATAATGGCTATTCGTTTGGTTGTGTTTTCTTTTTATGTGTTCTTGTTGTATTCATGATTACGCCAAGGAATACAAATGCAATCAGCATCCATACGGCGAAAACGACAGGTCCCCGTTTGCTGAACATATCGTAGTATCCTTTTAAATAGATGATCACAACAATCCATGGAAGAATGTGAGTCATGTAGAAACGCATCTTCACCGGGAATTTTAAGCCGTTTCCGGAATTGGCCTCTTTGATGAAGTTGTCCCAGCCCCAGCCGTTTTTGTGTGTACAGAACATCAAGTATACAACAGAGCCAAGCGGGAGGATGTTATTGGATACAAGGAAGTCTTCCAAATCCATAATATTTGTGCCTGCGCCCAAAGGCTGGATATCTGACAGCAAGTTGAATCCCAAAATACATGGGAGACTCAGCAGCGCAATTGCAGCGATGTTGATTCCGACCGCTTTTTGCCGACTCCAATGAAACAGATCCATTCCGAAGGAAACAATATTTTCAAAAACACCGACAATTGTAGACAGTGCCGCAAAGAACAGGAATAGGAAGAATAGAGAGCCCCAGATTCTTCCGCCTGCCATCTGTGTGAAAATATTTGGCAGTGTAATAAATACAAGGCTTGGTCCTGCAGCAGGTTCTACTCCGAAAGCAAAGCATGCCGGGATTACAATCAAACCTGCTGTCATTGCAACAAATGTGTCCAGAAGTACAATGCTGACAGATTCTCCGGTCAGAGAACGGGACTTGTCCAGATAACTTCCGAAGATTGCCATACCGCCCATGCCGATACTCAAGGTGAAGAAAGCCTGACTCATTGCACCAAATACAACGTTTCCGATTCCATTGTCTAACATACGCTGAAAATCAGGAATCAGGTAGAAACGAAGTCCTTCGGCAGAGCCGGGAAGTGTCACCGAACGAACAGCCAGTACAACCATAATGCCGAGCAGACAGAGCATAACGACTTTCATAATCTTTTCCACTCCGTTTTGCAGCCCGATGACACAGATTCCAAAGGCAATTAAAATAACAAGAAATGTCCAGAAAATGAGCACGCCCGGATTCTGGGTCATTGTATCGAATTTAGAGGCGATTTGTTCCGGTGTTGTCTGGACAAATTCACCGCGCGCCATGCGGTAACAGTAGTACAGCATCCAACCGCCGACCATAGAATAGAACATGACAAGAATATAATTTCCTGCGATTCCGAGCCAACGGATCGTATGCCATTTGGAATGTTTGGGTTCCAGAACATTGTAGGAAGTGGCGATACTTTTTTGACTGGCACGACCTACACTAAATTCACAGACAATGATCGGCATACCTAAAATTGCTAAAAAAACAAGATAGACCAAAATGAATGCGGCACCGCCGTACATTCCTGCCATGTATGGAAATTTCCATACATTTCCCAAACCGATTGCACAGCCGGCAGAAACAAGGATAAATCCCAGACGGCTTCCAAATTTTTCTCTCTTCATAATAGATAACTCCTTATACTATGTGATTTTTCGCTTTAAAGCATTACACTGAAATAGCATTATAACATATTCTGCTTGCCGTTGTATACAATTTATGATAAAATTATTGGCAGAAATTATGGTTTTTTGAGGAGGAAAGTATGGAAAACGAGACAGTTTCAAAAAATTTTATTGAACAGGAAATAGATAAGGACTTAGCGGAGGGGGTTTATGACCATGTCTGCACACGATTTCCACCAGAG
Source organism: uncultured Lachnospiraceae bacterium (assembly GCA_905203555.1). GTDB lineage: Bacteria > Bacillota > Clostridia > Lachnospirales > Lachnospiraceae > Schaedlerella. Next base: position 35,963 of record CAJKWK010000017.1, on the reverse strand, counting down.
CCGAACGGTTATCTTCATATTGGACATGCCAAGGCGATTTTGTTGAACTATGGACTTGCACAGAAGTACCATGGTGAGTTTCACATGCGTTTTGATGATACCAATCCAACAAAAGAGAAGACAGAATTTGTAGAGTCTATAAAAGAAGATATTCAGTGGCTGGGAGCAGATTGGAAAGATCATCTGTATTTTGCATCAGATTATTTTGATCAGATGTATGAATGTGCAGTGAAACTGATCAAAAAAGGAAAGGCGTTTGTCTGTGATCTGACTGCAGAACAGATTCGGGAATATCGAGGTACATTGACAGAGGGTGGAAAGGAAAGTCCATATCGAAACAGAACTGTGGAAGAAAACCTGAAGTTATTTGAAGAGATGCGGGAAGGTAAGTATCAGGATGGCGAAAAAGTGCTGCGTGCAAAAATTGATATGAATTCTCCGAATATTAATATGCGTGATCCGGTTATTTATCGGGTTGCCCGTATGACACATCACAATACAGGGGATAAGTGGTGTATTTATCCGATGTATGATTTTGCTCATCCGATTGAAGATGCGATTGAAGGTATCACACATTCTATTTGTACTTTGGAGTTTGAAGACCACAGACCGTTGTATGACTGGGTTGTCAGAGAGTGTGAGTTTGAGATGCCGCCGCGTCAGATTGAGTTTGCCAAGATGTATCTGACGAATGTAGTGACAGGAAAACGTTATATTAAAAAGCTGGTAGAAGATAAGATTGTAGACGGATGGGACGATCCGCGTCTCGTTTCTATTGCGGCGTTGAGAAGAAGAGGATTTACTCCGGAATCTCTGAAAATGTTCATTGATATGTGTGGGGTTTCCAAAGCACAGAGTTCGGTTGATTATGCAATGCTGGAGTATTGTATACGAGAGGATTTGAAATTAAAGAAAGCACGTATGATGGCAGTGCTGAATCCGATTAAGCTGATAATTGATAATTATCCGGAAGGAGAAGTGGAGTATCTGGATGTACCGAATAACTTGGAAAATGAAGAATTGGGTACAAGAAAGGTTCCATTCTGCAGAGAATTATATATTGAACGAGATGATTTTATGGAAGAGCCGCCGAAGAAGTATTTCCGCCTTTTCCCGGGCAATGAAGTTCGTTTGATGTCTGCATATTTTGTGAAATGTGAGAGCTTTGTAAAAGATGAGAATGGCAACGTAACAGAAGTACATTGCACATATGATCCGGAAACAAAGAGCGGAAGCGGATTTACAGGAAGAAAGGTTAAGGGAACGATCCATTGGGTAGCAGCGCCGTATGCACAGAAAGCAGAGGTTCGTCTGTATGAAAATCTTGTGGATGAAGAAAAGGGTGTATACAACAAAGAGGATGGTTCTTTGAATTTGAATCCGAATTCTCTTACAATTTTAAAAGATTGTTATGTAGAACCAAGTTTTGCTGACGCAAAAGCATATGATAGTTTTCAGTTTGTAAGAAATGGATATTTTTGTATTGATGCAAAAGATTCTGCACCGGATGCGCTGGTATTTAACCGGATCGTATCATTAAAGAGTTCCTTCAAATTGCCGAAGAAATAAGAACGAATAAGAGAAGAACATGAATGAATTGACCATTAGCCTAGATACAAAATCAAAAGTGCCATTGTATGAACAGATTTATCATTTTATAAAAGAGGAGATTCAAACCGGGAAGATTTTAAGCGGAGAGAAACTTCCTTCTACAAGAGCGCTGTGCCGATTTTTAGAAGTCAGCCGGAGTACAGTGGAACTGGCGTACGAACAATTGCTGTCTGAAGGTTATATTGAGGCTGAGCCTTATCGGGGGTATTTTGTATCGGAACTGGAAGGGTTGTATCAATTGAAAGCGGCAAAACCGCTGATGTCAGAATCGGTTGACCGGGAGAAAGAAAGGTATCGGTATGATTTTTCTCCGAATGGTGTTGATTTAAATAGTTTTCCTTATAATGCATGGAGAAAACTTTCCAAAGAGAGTCTTGTAGATGACCGGGCAGAATTGTTTCGGCTTGGTCATCCTCAAGGGGAATGGGGACTTCGAAATGCTATTAGTAATTATTTGCATCAAGCGCGAGGGGTTAACTGTACACCGGAGCAGATCGTGGTGGGTGCGGGGAATGACTATTTACTTATGCTGCTGTCAACGGTAATCGGACAAAATCATAAAGTGGCGCTGGAAAATCCTACCTATCGTCAGGCGTACAGGCTATTTGAAAACCTGTCCTATGATGTTTGTACAGTGGATATGGATGAAAAAGGAATGCAGGTGTCTGAACTTGCACATTCCGATGCAGATATTGCTTTTGTGATGCCGTCGCATCAATATCCTCTAGGAATTGTGATGCCGATCAAACGAAGGATGGAACTGCTGCGCTGGGCGGAAGAGGAAGATCGATATATCATAGAAGACGACTACGATAGTGAATTTCGGTATAAAGGGAAACCGATTCCGGCACTGCAAGGATATGATAATCATGAAAAGGTAATTTATATTGGTACATTTTCAAAATCTATTGCACCTGCAATCCGTATGAGTTATCTTGTACTACCGCCGAAACTTCTGGATATATATAGAAGAAAAAGCAGTTTTCTGAGTTCCACAGTGTCGAGGGTGGATCAGTTGATTTTACAGAAGTTTATTGAAGAAGGATATTATGAAAGGCATTTGAACAAGACCCGGGCTCTCTATAAGAGCCGGCATGATACTTTACTGAATGCTTTGCGCGGGCTTGAGCCTGCAGTGAAGATTTCCGGAGAAAATGCCGGAGTACACTTACTGTTGACCTTTCAGAACGGAATGAAAGAGAGCGATCTGATCGAACAGGCAAAACGTGCGGGAATCAAAGTCTATGGTTTGTCAGAATATTATGTGACACCGCGGCCGGAGGCACCGGCAATAATTCTGCTGGGATATGCTAATATGCGAGAAGAAAGTATCCGGAAAGCGGTGGCGATTCTAAAAGAAGTATGGAAATTCAAATAATACCCCTTAAGCGGATGGAGGCGAGTACCTTGTCAGCTTAAGGGGTATTGTTGATTGCGCATATTCTTTGACAAAAAGGTTAAAATAAAAAGGTTAAATAAGCTATGAAACTACAGGTTCACTGGCGACGCTGTCTGTTTCGTCTGTTTTGTCTTTTACAGTTTTGTTCAGGGAAACATACTCACGATCTACCGGCTGAAGGTCGGAATCTAAATCAAAATCATCATTCAAGTCAAAGTCAAAGGAATCTTCTTCGTGATTCTTTTTGCAGAAAAATGCAATGATAATTCCGATCGCTGTACCGATTGCAATCAACGCTGCGAGCCATTTTAATGTTTTTTTCATAGTAAAAAACTCCCTTCTTACGAAATAGTGTAATCTCTTGTCTTTACATGATTTTTTCATAATTCAATCAATTATTATTCTAATACTTTTTTTGTTGAATTACAACATTTTTCCATCTCCAAAATTCGGCAAATTATGCAGAATGAAAATCAAGTAAAAATAAATAGAATTTGCCGAGGGGTTAGTTGTCGGAATGTCAGAAATATGGTACACTATGTGATGTTTATCAATCTAGGAAAAAAGTTGGAAGGAAGTTAGAAAGAATGGAATATAAAGCTGCAAAGAAAGCAAAGAAGGGGGTACTGAGTGTTGTTTTCAGTCGAACAGCACTTGTAATTTTGCTGATACTTCTTCAGATTGGCATGATTTTTGTATTGACAACAAAGCTCAGTGAATATGCGGTCTATGTTTATGGGGTTCAGACCGTCGTACAGGCTGGTGTGATTATTTATATTTTTAATCAAAAAGGAAATCCGGAGTCCAGCAGAACGTGGATTTTGTTGATTCTGGTAATGCCAGTTTTTGGATGTCTCTTCTATATCTATGTACGTTTGGAGTTGGGAACAAAATATATCGGAGAGAGACTCGGTAATCTTCAGATGGCTACCTGGCCGTATCTGGCACAGAAAACGGAGATTGTAGAAGAACTGCGGGTGAGTAAGCCGGCAAATGCAAACCTGGCATACTATATGCAGAAACAACTGCATTTCCCAACCTATCGAAATACAAAAGCGATGTATTTTCCAACAGGTCAGGATAAATTTAAGATGATGCTTGAAAAGCTGGAGGGCGCAGAAAAATATATCTTTTTGGAATACTTTATTGTGACAGAAGGATATATGTGGAACTCGATTTTAGATATTTTGAAACGGAAAGCTGCAGAGGGAGTCGAAGTACGTTTTATGTATGACGGTATGTGCAGTATTTCGAATCTGCCTTATAATTATCCGAAAAAAATACGAAAATACGGCATCAAATGCAAGATGTTCAGTCCGATCCGTCCGATTCTGACTACGACACAAAATAACAGAGATCACCGAAAAATCTGTGTGATCGATGGAAAATATGGATTTACCGGTGGAATCAATCTGGCAGATGAATATATTAATCAGAAAGAACGTTTTGGATATTGGAAAGATACGGCTGTAATGCTGGAAGGGGAAGCAGTTCAGAGTCTTACGATGATGTTTTTGCAGATGTGGAATGTAACCGAACACAAGCCGGAGGACTATGAGAAGTATTTGACAAAACGACTGCCGGAGATGAGACGAGAACTGGGGTATATGATTCCGTATGGTGATAGTCCGTTTGATCATGAAGACGTGGGAAAAGAAGTATATTTCCATATTTTGAATCATGCAAAGAAATATGTACATATTATGACACCGTATTTGATTTTGGATAATGAGATGTCCGATACACTTGCAAGAGCAGCCAAAAGCGGAATTGATGTAACGATCATCATGCCGCATATTCCGGATAAATGGTATGCTTTTGCAGTGGCTAAGACACATTATAGAGAATTGATCGAAGCTGGTGTAAAGATTTATGAATTTTTACCGGGCTTTGTGCATGCGAAGGTTTTTGTATCTGATAATGATACGGCTACTGTAGGAACAATCAATCTAGACTACCGGAGCCTGTACCTGCATTTTGAGTGTGGTGTATTTATTTATAATAACCCTGTAGTGCGTGATATAGAGCTGGATTTCCAAAATACATTGAAAAAATGTCATCGGATTTCGCTTGCGGATCTGAAAAAAATCAATCCGGTTATGCTGTTATGTGGAAGAGTTCTGCGTTTGATCGCACCATTGATGTGACCGCTGATGGAAGTATAATTTTTTCTTTACATCTAAAAAAAGCTGTAGTATAATTCCGATGTAGTTTTTTGAATACAATATTTTCAAGGCGTAAATACGCAGGAGGATTTGAAAATGGTAAAAGCGGTAGTTGGAGCAAACTGGGGCGACGAAGGAAAAGGCAAGATTACGGATATGCTCGGAAAAGAGGCGGACATCATTGTTCGTTTTCAAGGTGGAGCCAATGCAGGTCATACAATTGTAAATGATTATGGAAAATTTGCACTGCATACATTGCCATCCGGTGTATTTTATGAGCATACAACAAGTGTGATCGGAAATGGTGTTGCACTTGATATACCAAGATTGTTTGAGGAAGTGCAGTCTGTTGTTGAAAAGGGGGTTCCGACTCCTAAGATTCTTGTATCAGATCGTGCGCAGATTGTCATGTCTTATCACAAATTATTTGATGCATACGAAGAGGAAAGACTTGCGGGCAAGTCTTTTGGTTCTACAAAGTCTGGAATTGCACCGTTTTATTCTGATAAGTTTGCAAAGATCGGTTTTCAGGTAAGTGAGTTATTTGATGATGAACTGCTGAAAGAGAAAACAGAGAGAATTGCAGAACAGAAGAATGTGATATTGGAACATTTATATCATAAACCACTTTTAAATCCGGAAGATTTATATAAAGAATTAAAAGAGTATAAGGAAATGATCGCACCGTATGTCTGTGATGTATCGTTGTTTTTGCACAATGCGTTGAAAGAGGGAAAAGATATTCTGCTGGAAGGTCAGCTTGGCTCTTTGAAGGATCCGGATCATGGGATTTATCCAATGGTAACGTCCTCTTCTACATTGGCAGCTTACGGGGCAATTGGAGCAGGAATCCCACCGTATGAGATTAAGCAGATCATTACTGTATGTAAAGCATACTCCAGTGCAGTAGGCGCAGGCGCATTTGTCAGTGAGATTTTCGGGGAAGAGGCAGATGAACTGAGAAGACGAGGCGGTGATGGCGGTGAATTTGGTGCAACAACCGGTCGGCCGAGAAGAATGGGATGGTTTGATTGTGTGGCATCTAAGTATGGCTGCCGCATGCAGGGGACTACAGATGTTGCATTCACTGTTTTAGATGTACTTGGATACCTGGATGAGATTCCGGTATGTGTCGGCTATGAGATAGACGGAAAGCTGACAACAGATTTCCCGGTAACGCATCTTCTGGAAAAAGCGAAACCGGTATATACAACACTTCCGGGATGGAAAAGTGATATACGTGGAATCAAGAGATATGAAGATTTGCCGGAAAACTGTCGGAAATATATTGAGTTCGTAGAGGAACACATCGGATATCCAATTACATTAATCAGTAATGGACCGGGAAGAGACGATATTATTTATCGCATGAAAGAAAAAAATTAATAAAATTATAAAAAAAGAATGATTTGATCGTTATTTTAAAATATGGTCAGATCATTCTTTTTTTCTTTAAATTTTACAAAGAGGACAAAATTTTATTACATTTGGAAATTATAATATAATCGTATTCGAAAGAAAAGAAAAAGAGAAGTTACAAGAGGAATATTCTGGGTTGAGCCCGCATAGACTTGTAAAGTTGAGAAAGTCTTGAATATAGATCACAGGAGGTGTTTTCATGCAAAAGAGAGAAGAAAAAAGCAAGCAGGAAATCATAACGATTGAAGAATATCTGCGAAAAAGAAGCATGATTAAAGAACAGGAGAAAGAACAGAACTGTGTCAGTGGTGCCGGATTGAAACACCGGCAGGGAGAGGCAATGGAACTTGCAGAACTGATGTATATGTGAAGTTAGTCTTCATCATGCGGATCTTTATTAAGTTTGCCAAAAAGAATCAGACCATACAGAAGAACCGGAAGGATAATAGTTGCAGCGACAGACACTATGAGCAGATCATTGGTAAGTGGAGAATCGATCAATGCAAATATAAGAGTACTTAAATAAAGTAAAATTAACAGGATGGCACTGATCAATGCGAAAATACGTTTTGACTTTTTCATGGAGAATTCCTACCTTTCATTGGAAAAATAATGTATGTTTTATTTATTGTTATTTTTTGGAAACGATATAATCATAACACAAAATATGTTTCTTTTCATTAAAGAATATACCGGAAAAAGAGAAAGTTTTCAAAAATTACGTATTGGAACTTGCGGAGGCGCAAAAATAACAGTTTACGGAATGAAAAATATGTTATATAATGAGTGTCAGTTGATATTTTGATAAAAGGAGTTTATGTACAATGAGTGATAAGAGTTTATTGGAACAGTGGCGTGAGACCGCATATAATCAAGAAGCTTCTAAAGCACAGTTAGAGAATTTCTGGGGAAATTACTTCAATATCGAGAAAAAAATCTATGAAATTTTGCTGACCAATCCGGACGAGGAAGTAAAAGGAACTGTAAAAGAATTGGCAGAAAAATTTGGACAGCATGTTATGACAATGGTTGGTTTTCTGGATGGAATCAATGATAGTTTGAAGGTCAAGAACCCAATTGAGACAATGACAGAAGAGACTGTTGTAAGCCTTGCATTTGATAAGGAACTTTTGTATAAGAACATGGTGGATGCAAAAGCTGACTGGCTCTATGAATTGCCACAGTGGGAGCAGATTTTTGATGAAGAAACCAGAAAACGTTTATATCGTGAACAGAAGCAGTCAGGAACCGTTCGCAAGGAGAAGAAGATTGGAAGAAATGATCCATGTCCATGCGGAAGCGGAAAGAAATACAAAAAATGCTGTGGACGTAATGCATAAGTTATGATACAGATATATTTTATAATAATGGGGATAGGTTGTCTGCTTTATTATGGAATGATACGCTATTATACCGGCAAATGGAATTCAACATTTGCCGGTTTTTGGCTTTTATCGGGAATTATTCATTTGAGCGGATGGCTGTTTTGGAAGTGGATACCAGGAATTGTTCAAAAAGCTGTGTTAATGGTGCTTTTGGTTTCGTGGATAATGTTTTTGATAACGGAAGGAGTTATTCTGTGGAAAATGAGACAGAAACCAGAGCGCAATGCGAAGTATCTGATTGTATTAGGTGCACATGTGAATGGAAAGAAAATTACGAATTCTCTGATGCGCCGTCTGGATGCGGCTTATACATATTTGTGTGAAAATCCAAAAACGCAGGTGATTGTATCAGGAGGACAGGGAAAAGGAGAGGCAATTTCGGAAGCAGAGGCTATGGCAAAGAATCTTTTGGAGCGAGGCGTTGAGGCAGAGAGAATTATTTTGGAAGATCAGTCTACTACGACAGTGGAAAATCTGCGGTTTTCCGGGATATTGATCTCTGCAGTGGAACCGGACGGAGTGAAAGATGCATCGGTAGTTCTCGTGACAAATAATTTTCATATTTGTCGAGCATTAATGATTGGAAAACGAGTCGGATATTTGAAACTGAGTGGACTTGCAGCGTCATCAAATCCGGTGTTGCAACTAAATTATTTGATGCGAGAGTGTTTTGCTGTTATTTGGTACTATTTATTAACAAATATTAAAAAATATTAACAAAACGGAAAGATTTTAATTGAAATTATTGCACTGATATAGTATCATAATTATGATTGACTTGTGCATATTGCACAAGAATGGCGGAAGGAGGCTAGGAAGAGAGTTACAGTATTGATATGAAAAAATAAGCGGCAGGCAAAAGGGAGAAAGATATGAAAAATGGAATGAAAAAAATTGGAGCTGTCATCTTAGCTCTGGTGATGGTATGTACCACATTTTTGGGGTATTTACCGCCGGTGAATGTACAGGCAGCGACAAAATCAATGGCACATTTGAAATCTGGAAGTGGAAATGGAAACGGACATTTTGGCAGCACTAATCCAGAGGCATTTGTATTATCAGATAAAGCAGATATTACAAGTGAAGTGCTGAGTGCACAGGTGAAGTTCACGAATACAATTGCGGGAACCAGATTTCGATTTGTGACAAAATATGTAAGTGATACACAATGGGCATATATCGCGTATGATCATGGCAACGGTGGAAAGTGGTTTTATGAATATAAAGATGGAAATGCAACATCCTATCCGAGTTTATCAGGATTACCGAAACCAAATCAGAATGATCTTCTTACTATTCGTACAGAATATGTAGGAGATCAGTTAAAGGTAACTGTTGAGAATGTTACTACCGGTGAAACCGGAACAGCTACGACACCTGCCAGATTAAAAGATGTTCAAGGAAAAATCGGTTTTGGAGCAGGTACCTTTGGAACAGAATATACAGAAGTATATTTCTCAGATGTGAACGCCGGAGATAAAGTATGGACAGCCTATGATGCGTGGACACCATATAGAAGTGGGATAACAGGACAGGTCTGGGAGCCGGCAGTTGATGTTGAAGTTGGCGGTGATGAGCCACAGGAACCTGGACAAGGAAGAAAATGGATTACCATCCGAAGTGGTGAAAGCGGAGGTGGTGGACATGCCTATGGTAATGCGTCGGTAAAAGCACCTGCGCTTTTATTGGACAATTCCAGAAAAATGGAAGCAAGTGGTCAGATTTCTCTGGCGTTAAAACCGGAAAATACAAACTGGGGTGTGTTCTATTCTTATGTGGATGATAACAACTGGCTGTATGTAGGATATGATGACAGCAGTAAATGGTATTATCAGTATAAATTGAATGGAAATGAAGAATATCCACAGATCTCAGGATTGCCGCAGCCGGTTGTCGGAGAAGAAATGCAGTTAAACATTTCATTGGAAAATGAAACATTATCGGTAACGGTAAATGGAACAACTGTACGTACGACCAATCAGACTCTGATACGATATGCAGAGCAAACAAGCGGAAAGGGTAGATTTGGAGTAAAAGTAAATGGAGCAAACGAGTCGATTTCTTTTGCAGACTTCAAATATGGAACTACAAATTGTATGGAGGATGATTGGGAATTCGCTGCGCAGAGAACCGGTCATGAGTTTGAAGAACGGTATACAGCTACAAAATCAGTAAGCGGAAAAGTTACAGCAGAAGGTGGGAAGGGTCTTGAAAAAGCAACCGTCCGCTTTGGCAGTAATTCCGTAGTGACAGATGCAGAAGGAAATTATCAAGTTGATGTTGAAGTCGGCAATTATAAGATGGCTGTTACAAAAGCCGGCTATCAGGCATTTGAACAAGATGTTGAAGTTACCGTAGAAGGTGAAAATGTATTTAATGCGGTATTATTAGAAAAAGCACCTTTGGATTTGACAAAATATGATGTGATTCAATCCGATGTGATGAAGGTGTATATCGGAAAAGAATTTCCTTTGGTAGCAAGATATGAGATGAAGGGAAAAGAGGATGTTTTTTTCCGCGGAAATGAAACAGAATTAAATAAGATTATTATCAATCAAAAAGAAATTAACCCTGAAGTAACAGTTAAGGAAACAACAGATACATCCAGAACCTATAAAATGCATGTGGAAAAGGATGACTTGGATTTTGATATGACTGTCAAGATCAGTGTAGATGGAAATGATCTCACTTGGAAGGTGACAGATATCAAAAAAGCAGCGGGATGTGCGAAAATCGCAACGATTGATATTCCGAATCTGAGTCTTTTGAGTGTTGATGCGGTTGAAGAAGGGGCTAATTTTGCCGGAGCACAGGTTTCTACGACAACAACGGTAAGCGGCGATGTTTTCATGGATTTTGAAAATGGATTTGTTCCATCGGATGAAGACGGATATTTGTATGCCTTTTTACAGAATGGAAAACTGAGTGCAGGACTGTTCAGTAATTCAGAAGTAGAAGGCGATAAACGTGTTATGCGCGTAAACGGTGCAGATGTGATGTCTTTGACAAGTGCGAAATGGTACTATGAAATGGGTGATGCCAATGGTCAGAAACAGGCGTCTAAATATAAAGCGTATCCGGTTAGTGATCTTCCATGTGCAAAGGTAGCAATCGCAGAAGATGAGAATAAAGACGGTGAAATTGATTGGAATGATGGTGCACTGGCATATCGTGATATTATGAACTATGCGTATGGTGCAGAGAACATCAAAGATATGGTAAATTACCGTATCGTTATGAATTTTGCAAGTATGGCGCCAAATCCATATCTTGCAACAGCAGATAATATTAAAAAAGTATATCTTGCAACGGATGGACTTCCACAGGCAGTTATGTTGAAAGGATATGGAAATGAAGGCCATGATTCTGCGAACTCTGAATATGCGGATATTGCAGAACGTGAAGGTGGTGTAGAAGATTTCCAGAATCTGATTAAAATAGCACATGATTATAATACTGAAATCGGTATTCATGTAAATGCACAGGAAATTTATCCGGAAGCGAAATCTTTTAATGATTCTATGATTGAAGGACCAAAATCATATGGCTGGGGCTGGCTGGATCAGTCCGTAACGATTGATAAACTTTGGGATTTGTCCAGTCAGGCAAGATGGAAACGTTTTGTGCAGTTGTATGACCGGATCAATAATACAGACCATTTGAACATCAAATGGCCGGAAGCAGTGAAAGATTCTCGTGGAATTGTTGATAAGTCAAAAGAAGAATTGAAAAAAGAAGCAGAATCGTTAGAAGATAATATGGATTTTATCTATCTTGATGTATGGTACCAGAATGCATGGGAGACCAGACAGATAGCGAAAGAAATCAATTCACTGGGATGGAGATTTTCAACAGAATTTAGTGGTCAGGGAGAGTATGATTCAACCTGGCAGCATTGGTCTACAGATGCCGCGTACGGCGGTGCCAGTGCAAAAGGATTTAACAGTTCTATTATTCGATTTATACGAAATGACCAAAGGGATTCACAAGTTCTGAATTATCCTGCATATGGCGGTACAGCCGATAATCCGTTGCTTGGCGGATATAGACTGTATGGTTTTGAAGGCTGGGGTGGAGACCGAGATTACAATAATTATATTTTCCAGACATTTAATCAGAATTTACCTACTAAATTCTTACAGCATTATTATGTAACAGACTGGGAAAATTATGAAGAAGGACAGTCTCCGGTAGGCAACCAGGAAAAAGAAATTACATTGATGAATGAAGATGGTGACAAGGTTGTTGTCACAAGAAACGAACAGCAGCGTGCAGATGAGAACATTGAAAGAATTATTAAATTGAACGACAAGATTGTCTTAAATGATGTTACATATTTGCTGCCATGGACGGATAATCAGGATGGAACAGAAAAATTGTATCATTGGAACTTGGACGGAGGAACAACTTCATGGGAACTTCCGGAAGGATGGGAAGTTGAAAATGTTGTAGTTTATGAGCTTTCTGATCAAGGTCGTATCAATGAAAAATCTGTTGCTGTAAACAATGGTTCTGTTTCCTTAGAGGCAAAAGCTGCAACTCCTTATGTAGTAGTAAAAGGTGCAGCATTAAAAACATTGAAACATGATTTTGGAGAAGCAGACTATGTAGTAGATCCTGGTTTCAACGGTTATGCAGAAGGAACAAAACTTTCTTCTGCTGAATGGACAGGAGATATTAAAAATGACGCAGTAGTTGTTGAAAAAGCAGCTACTGGAGATCAGAGACTGGCGTTTAATAGTCCGGCAGAAGATGTGGAAGTTACAACTGTGATTTCCGGATTGGAAAAAGGCGAAAATTATGTAGCCGAAGTCAATGTGGAGAATAATAGTGATGCTAAGGCATCTATTCTTGTTAACAGCGGAACAAAAACTGTTTCCAACTATACAGAGAGATCTATACTTGGAAATTATGTAAAATGTGATGCAAAAAATGGAAGTAAGATGCAGAGAATGCAGATTTCCTTTACAGCAGAGGGAAAAACAGCAGAGCTTACTCTGGCAAGAGCTGCAGGGGAAGGTTCTTCCTATATGGACGACATCCGTATTGTGAAAAAGACATTAGATAATTTTAAGGCAGATGGAAGCTTTGAGCAGGATTTTGAGACTGTTGTACAGGGATTATATCCGTTTGTATTGAGTTCTGCTCAGGGAATATCTGATCCGAGCACCCATTTATCACAGTTGAATGAGCCTTATACACAGGCTGGATGGGGAGACCGGGTAATTGATGATGTAATATCTAATGAGTGGTCTGTAAAACATCACAGTTCCAATAGGGGAATTATTTATCAGACGATTCCACAGAATTTCCGCTTTGAACGTGGAAAGGTCTATAAGGTTGAGTTTGATTATCAGTCCGGACCGGATAAAGCATATGCAATGGTAGTTGGTGACGGCGAAAGCTATACAGCGCCGGCAACAGAAGATTGTCTTCCACAGGCACTTGGTTCAGAAGGTACACAACATGTAGAGATGCAGGTAGTTGGAAATGGAAGTGGACAGACATGGATTGGACTGTATTCCAATGGACCTTCCGGAAATACAAAAATAGGCGAAACGGATTTTGTTCTGGACAATCTGAAAATTACAGAGGATAAAAATGCGGTTGCAGTTTCTCTTTCAAAGACCAACCTTTATAAAGGGGAAACAGCAGATATTTACGGCAGTGGCCTAGAACAAATAACATGGGGATCCAGTGATGAGTCTGTAGCAACGGTTGATACAAAGGCAGGCAAAGTGAATGCCCTGTCAAAAGGAACTGCAACATTGACAGCAGAGGCAAAAGGAGAGACAATTGCAGAGTTTGTAATTACGGTTGCAGATGGAGTTATAACAGAGATTCCGAGAGAAGAATATGAAGGCATTTCTTCTACGGCAAATACGGAAGAAACGGAAAAAGAGCCAGCCGGAGCTGATAAGGCTACCGATGGAGATTCTTCCACATTCTGGCATTCCGGATATTCACCTGAAAAATTTGAGGTGAGTGAAGAACATCCGGCAATCCTGACAGTAGACTTGGGAAAAGAAATGAGAATCGGAGGTTTTAAGTTCCAACAGAGACCAGGCGTTAATAACGGAATTGTACAGCGGTATAGCTATCGGATTCTGGATGGATCTGGAGCGGTTCTGGCATCCGGTAACTCAACCGAGACAACGGCCGCAGAAAAAACAGGCGGCGCTTGGATTGTAGTGAAAACAGAGGAAATTTTGGAACAGGCGAAGAGTATTGTGATTTCAGTAGAAGGTGGTCAAGGTGGCTTTGCTGCAATTGCAGAAGTGGTACCGATTGCAGTAGAAAAAGTAGCTGAAGGTGCAACTTTGGAAGATATAACCTTGAACGCAGGAGAAAAGAAAGTATTAGAACCGGTACCGGTTAATGGTACCATGTTGACCGGACTCGTATGGACTTCTTCTGATGAAAAGGTAGCAACAGTTGGTCAGAACGGACTTGTAAAAGCATTGAAAAAGGGAAAGACAACGATATCCATTTCAAATGCAGCCGGATTGAAAGCATCGTGTGTTGTTACGGTAGAAGGAGATAATGATATAGAAGCTCCGACAAAACCAGAGAGATTGAAAGTCTCAGATGTTGAAAAAACATCCGTTACGATTACGTGGAAAGCATCGAAAGATAATGTTCAGGTGACAGGATATAAGATTTATGTAGATGGAATCTTCTTGCAAGAAGTAGATGAAGAGACACTGGGAGTAGTGATTGAAAACTTGGATCAGGGAACTTCTTATATAGTTGGTGTTTCTGCGGTTGATGCGGAAGGAAATGAATCGGAAATTTCCAATATTCAGGTTAAAACGAAGAGTGATAAACCATCAAATCCGTCCGAACCATCAGATCCGACAAAACCATCGAAGCCGACAAAGCCATCAGATTCTAAGAAACCAACAGTAGTTCCGGTTACCGGAGACCGCGCATTGCCGGGTGCTCTTGTGATGGTTGTGGCTGTAGCTGGTGTGGCAGTCGTGTCTGTATTGCAAAAAAAGAGAAGAAATTAGAGCGTAAAGTTTTGCAATCATCTTGACAAAAAATAGAGCGATGTTATAATGGTTAAAGATTCAAAACACGTTGAAGAGAAGAGTAGAATGTGGAAAGAATACAGAGAGGGAAGTCGTTGGCTGGAAGCTTCCTATTACAGAACCATTTGAAAACTACCTCTGAGTGGCTGCAAAACAGTCCGGTGATTCCGTTATCATCAGAATGAAGTGGTTCCGGCACAGTCCGGTACAATTAGGGTGGAACCGCGAGAAGATTACTCGTCCCTTTCTGCAGTGATGCAGAAAGGGACTTTTTTTATTCTTTATAAACAATAAAAGAATCCCTCCGTTTTATTACTGCAGGGCAAAATAAATAAAACAAGAAAAGGAGAGAAAGTATGAAAATCACATTGAAAGATGGCTCTGTTATTGAATATGCAGAGAGTAAAAGTGTAATTGAGATTGCATCTGATATCAGTGAAGGATTGGCAAGAATGGCAACTGCCGGAGAATTGAATGGGGAAGTTGTTGATTTGCGAACAGTTGTAGATCATGATTGTGAATTGAATATTCTTACATTTAATGATGAGAAGGGAAAGGGAGCTTTCCGTCATACAGCTTCTCATATCATGGCTCAAGCAATCAAACGTCTGTATCCGGATACAAAGCTCGCAATCGGACCATCTATTGAAGATGGATTCTATTATGATATTGATCGTGAAACTCCGCTCACAGAAGCAGATTTAGAAAAAATTGAGGCAGAAATGAAAAAGATTGTGAAAGAAGCTCTTTCAATCGAACAGTTTACAATGCCGAGAAACGAAGCAATTGCATATTTTAAAGAAAAAGAGGAAATTTATAAAGTAGAATTGATTGAAGATCTTCCGGAAGATTCAGTGATCAGTTTTTATAAGCAGGGTGAATTTACAGATCTTTGTGCAGGACCGCATTTGATGACTACAAAGCCGGTGAAAGCTGTAAAACTGACAAGTCTTGCAGGTGCTTACTGGAGAGGCAGTGAAAAAAATAAAATGCTTCAGAGAATTTATGGAACTGCGTTCCCAAAGAAAGCGGAATTAGAAGAGCATCTTGCTATGATCGAAGAGGCTAAGAAACGTGACCACAGACGACTTGGAAAGGAACTTGGACTTTTCATGATGCGTGACGAAGGTCCGGGATTTCCATTTTTCCTTCCAAAGGGAATGGTGTTGAAGAACACATTGCTTGATTATTGGAGAGAGATTCATAGAAAAAATGATTATGTAGAAATCAGCACCCCAATTATGCTGAGCAGACACTTGTGGGAGACTTCAGGTCATTGGGGACATTATAAAGAGAATATGTATACAACTGTGATTGATGAAGAAGATTTTGCGATCAAACCGATGAACTGTCCGGGAGGTATTCTTGTATACCAGTCAGAACCACGTTCCTATCGTGATCTTCCGCTGCGTATGGGAGAATTGGGATTGGTACATCGACATGAAAAATCAGGACAGCTTCATGGATTGATGCGCGTACGCTGCTTTACACAGGATGATGCCCATATTTTTATGATGCCGGAGCAGATCCGAGATGAAATCAAAGGAGTTGCAAAACTCATTGATGAAGTTTATAGTTTATTTGGATTTAAGTATCATGTTGAACTTTCCACACGTCCGGAAGATAGTATGGGAAGTGATGAGGATTGGGAATTGGCAACAGATGCACTTCGTGGCGCATTGGATGACTTAGGACTTCCGTACGTTGTAAATGAAGGTGACGGCGCATTTTATGGTCCTAAGATCGACTTCCATCTGCAGGATTCCATTGGAAGAACATGGCAGTGTGGAACAATTCAGTTGGATTTCCAGCTCCCTCTTCGCTTTGAATTGGAGTATACAGGGGCAGATGGAGAAAAACATCGTCCGATCATGATCCATCGTGTGGCATTTGGATCTATTGAACGTTTTATCGGTATTTTGATTGAGCATTTTGCAGGAGCCTTCCCTACCTGGCTGTCTCCGGTACAGGTAAAGGTACTTCCGATTTCCGATAAATATATGGATTATGCGGAAAATGTGCTGGCTGAGTTGAAAGAAACCGGAATTCGTGCGGAATTAGACTCACGTGCCGAGAAAATCGGATATAAGATTCGTGAAGCACAGATGCAGAAGATCCCGTATATGCTTGTTGTAGGAGCAAAAGAGGAAGAAAGCGGATTGGTATCTGTGAGAAGTCGTTTTGAAGGAGACGAAGGACAGAAACCGCTTGGCGAATTTATTTCCTCTATTGAGAACGAGATTGCAGAAAAAATTGCAAGAGAAGTAAAGCATACCGACGAAAAATAGGTATAGATAATTTTATACAGGGCATAATGATAGCGTCAGTAGATTCTGGCGCTATTTATTATATCGGAATATACGAGGAGGTAATCATTATGCCACAATTAAAATGTACGGTACAGACATGTGTACACAACAAACAGTTTTTATGTGATCTGGATACGATTGAAGTAGGGGGAAATCATGCAAAGGATTCGAAAGAGACTTGCTGTGACAGCTTTGAAGAGCGCAAAGGTGATTCTTATTCAAATGTCACAGGAAATGCATCTGAACTTTCGGATATTGACTGTAAGGCTGAAGAGTGTAAATATAATGATAACTGCAAATGCCATGCAGGTAAGATCAGTGTAGAAGGCAGCAATGCCTGTCACTGCAGAGAGACTGAGTGTGCGACTTTTGAATGTGAGTGTTAGAAGGAAAAGAGTATCTTTTTGATATAACATGAAGAAGGAATTGAAAGGTGTCAAATGGTTAGAGAATCATTTGATGCCTTTTTAGGTGTATGTCTTGTTTTTAAATATTTTATGCAAAATAACCAAAAATAGGAAAAGAATATACATAACAAGTTGTAATGATATTGTGTAATATATAGAAGATAAAAGTAATTATTGACAATTATAGAGTGGGAATATACAATGAAATTACAATACAAGTTGTTATAACAATGAAATATAAGTGGAGGTATTGAAATGAGAAATAAGATCGCAGGAGCATTATATGGGATGGCTTTGGGAGATGCTATGGGAATGCCGGCGGAACTTTGGGGAAGAAACAGAGCGAGAAAGTTCTTTGGTGGTCCGATTACAGAATTGCTTGATGGTCCTAAGGAAAATGATGTAGCATTTAATTATAAAAAAGGACAATTTACAGATGATACGGGACAGGCGCTGGTTTTATTGGATTCTATTTCAACAACAGAGTATGTTCCGGACGTAAGGGATATTGCAAAACGGATGTTGGAATGGGCAGAAAAGGAAAATGCGTTTGAAAACAATATTCTTGGTCCCACGTCCAAACTTGCATTGGCAAATTTTAGAGATGGAATAGATGCATCAGTGATTACAAATAAAGCGTTGTCAAACGGAAGTGCTATGCGAATTCCGCCGATAGGATGTTTATTTACCCCGGATAAGAAACAGGAACTTGTGGATTATGTTTATGGAGTCTCTCAGGCAACGCACACAAGTGATGTAACGATTGCAGGAGCGGCAATGATCGCTATGGGAGTAAGTTCTGCATTGGTAAACGATGACTTTGAGAAAATAATAGAAGATATTCTGGATATTGAAGAACTGGGGTATGAGCGTGGATGTGAAACATTTAGTCCAAGACTGAAGGCCAGATGCGAAATCGGATTAGAAATTGCCAGAAAGTGTCAAGGAAATGATGAAGAATTTATGGAGCAGATTTATAATGTTATTGGCGCAGGCGTAGGAATTATTGAATCTGTTCCGGCAGCTGTAGCGATTGCATATTATGCACAGGAACCGAATAAGTGCTGTCTGCTATGTGCAAATTTAGGAGGAGATACCGATACGATCGGCGCAATGGCAACTGCAATCTGTGGAGCTTATACAGGAATTGAAACATTTAATCCTGAATATATTTCTACTTTGCAGAAACAGAATGAAGTGGATTTTGAACAATATATTGAAATTCTGGAAAAAGGAAGGGAGCACCTTAAATGAAAACATTAGTAGTAGGTTCAGCAATGATTGATATGTTAATGCTTATTGATAGGATTCCAAAAAGCGGAGAAGATGTTTTGTGCAAAGAAAATAAAGTGGTGGTGGGCGGATGTGCTTATAATGTTGCTTCTACGTTGAGAAATCTGGAATGTGAGCATGACTTATGTGTTCCTGTAGGAACAGGACCGTATGCAAATATCGTCAGAGAAGAACTTTCTAAAAAGAAATATCCGGTGATGTTTGAAGATTTTGAACAGGACAATGGCTATTGTTTATGTCTTGTAGAAAGCGACGGAGAACGGACATTTATAACAGCACAGGGCGCAGAGACGGAGTTTAAAGAAGAATGGTTTGATAGGCTTGATATGGATCTGTATGATAAGGTTTATGTGGCAGGCTATCAGGTGTGTGGAAAGAGCGGAAGAACAATTGTAAACTGGCTGAAAGGTTTGAAAAAGCAGACGGTGTATTTTGCACCGGGGCCTGTGATTTGCGAAATTGATAAAGGATTAATGAAAGAAATTTTATCTCTTCATCCAATCTTACATATCAATGAAAAAGAATTGCTGGATTTCACCGGTGAGGCTTCTGTTGCGGAAGGTTTGAGCAATTTATATATGCAGAGTGAGAATCTTGTAATTGTAACAACTGGAAAAAAGGGAGTTGCCTATTTTGATGGACAGCAAATGGAAGAAGTACCCGGAAGGAAAGCAGATGTAACAGACACGATCGGAGCAGGAGACAGTCATGTTGCAGCTGTTATGGCAGGGATGACGATGGGGAAAAATTTGAAGGATAGTATGATCCTGGCAAATGAAGTGGCGGCAAACATAGTAGAAATACAAGGTCCGGTAATGGATAAGGAAGAATTTGAAAAAAGAATGAGAGGGAATGGATTATGAATAAAGTAAAAGATTTTTTTAGTGATTGGAGCTTTAAAGAGGAATTATGGCTTGCGTTTGTTCTTATATTTCAGACAGCAGCATGGGCGATTAATAATGAGACGTGGTTCATGCTGATCATGACATTGACTTCTAGTTTGAATCTTGTGTTGGGGGCAAAGGGAAAGGTATTAGGTCTTTATTTTGCGATTATAAACAGTGCTATGTATGCATACAGTTGTATAAGTATTCCGCTGTACGGGGAAGTAATGTACAATGTGCTTTACAGTATTCCGGTCAGCGCAACTGCAATTGTTTTGTGGAAGAAGAATACAGCAGAAGGCGGAGAAGTAAAATTCCGTACTATGACTCCAAAATTTTTGATGGGAACTGTAACGATTACGATTTTAGGTGTATTTGTATATGAACAAGTGTTGAAGGTTTTGGGAGGTAACTTCGCATTTATGGATTCACTGACAACAGTTGTTTCTGTAATCGCAAGTATGTTGTATCTTCTTCGGTATTCAGAACAGTGGCTGATGTGGGTGATTGTAAATGCCTTGTCGATTATAATGTGGATTATGGTGTTTATGTCAGGAGATTCTTCTGCATTGCTTATTATCATTATGAAATGTGTGAATTTGTGTAACGCATCATATGGCTATTGGAACTGGAGAAAAATTGCAAAGAAAAATGTAGAGTAGTTTAGATAGAATGAAAAAGGTGTCTGATATTACAAGATAAAATTGTAATGTCAGACACTGTTTTTTTATTATGAAATAAGTTATAATATAACAAATATATCTAAAAGAAACAGGAGTCATTATTATGGGTGAAAAGATATCAAAATATGAGCAGCTAAAGCGGAATATTCGAGAAAAAATAGATACGCATGAATGGACGGAAAATCAGGTGATTCCATCAGAAAGCAAATTATGTGAGCAGTATGGGATTAGTCGGATAACGGTACGTCGTGCCGTGGATGAACTTGTGCATGAGGGGGTATTGTATCGGATTAAAGGCAAGGGATGCTTTGTAAGGGAATGTCCAAAGGATAAATTATCTCAGATTTATAGTTTTACAGAGGCAATCTTACATCAGGGGAAAACCCCATCTAAGAAACAGCTTTCGTTTCTGTTAAAGAAAGCCGATAAAGAACTTGCAGAGAAGATGGGAATAAAGGAAGGAGACGAAGTATATATATTGAAATGCCTTTATCTGGCGGACGGACGTCCATATTGTGTGAATTCTTCAATTATGCCGGTGGCATTGTTCCCTAAGTTGGAATTTTTTGATTTTTCAAAGAACTCATTATATGAAATACTGAAGTCTTTTTATGATCTTTCGATGACACGAGTACAGCAAAAAGTAGCTGCAATAACAGGGACGGAGGAGATCAATACACTACTGGAAAACACGGAAAAGAAACCACTTTTAGAAATCAATGCCATATCCAGATGTCTGACAGATAATCATGAACGGATCTTTGAAATTTATAAGTGCTATATTTTGAGTGATATATTGAGTTACAATATAGAAAAGTATAATATATAGAAGTTCTGTTTTCAGGTTGACGCAAGGATATGAAAAAGCGTATAATCTATAACGAAATATGTAAGGAAAGGCATAGAAGAAAATGCAGGAAGAGTTAGAACAGAATCAAAATAAAGAAACTTCATCGGAAAAGAAAAGTGGCTATTATATCAATCAGCCGAATTTTGGAGATCAAGGACCTTCCAAGCTGCGTCAGCAGTTAAACAGAGGCATGACGGCATTTGTTGTCATCATTTTATGTATGCTCTGTTTTTTTGTACTGCTCAGAATGGATGATATCTCAAAAGTATTGAAACTGATTTTTAATATATTAAGGCCGATTATTTATGGGTTGGCGATTGCGTATTTGCTGAATCCTATTGTAAAAACTGTGGAACGCTATCTGAAACCATGGGTAGAAAAACGGTTTCCAAATTTCAAGAAAACACAGAAATTATGCAGAGGAATAGGGATCGTTGCAGCTCTTGTTGTGATGTTGGCAGTTATTAGTACATTATTTAATATGTTGATTCCGGAATTGTATAAAAGTATCCGTAATCTGGCATTAACCTTGCCCGGACAGATCAATGAGGCTCTGCGTAATCTGACGGTATTGATGTCACAGGATACAACTCTGGGGAAATTTTTCACGACATTTTTAACAGAAGCAACAACATTTTTTCAAAACTGGATGCGTACAGATTTATTGTCCCAAGTCAATGATTTTATGTCTCATCTTACAGAAGGTGTGTTCAATGTAGTGAATGAGGTTATGAATGCAGTGATCGGCATCATTGTTTCTGTCTATGTATTATATAGCAAAGAAAAGTTTTCTATGCAGAGCAAAAAGATTATCTATGCACTTTTTAAACCATCACATGCAAATATGATTTTGCACTTGTCGATCAAGAGCAATACTATTTTCGGAGGCTTTATCATAGGAAAAATTATTGATTCAGCAATCATAGGGGTACTTTGTTTTGTCGGATTATCTATTTTAGACATGCCGTATACAGTTTTGGTCAGTGTGATTGTAGGTGTAACAAATGTGATTCCGTTTTTTGGACCTTATATTGGAGCGATTCCAAGTGCAATTTTAATTATGCTGTCAGATCCTAAAATGGGCATTTACTTTATTTTATTTATTTTGGTTTTACAACAGTTGGATGGAAATGTAATCGGACCAAAGATTTTAGGAGATTCCACAGGGCTGTCCGCATTTTGGGTTATGTTTTCGATTCTTCTTGGCGGCGGGCTTTTTGGATTTGTTGGAATGATTCTGGGGGTTCCGACTTTTGCAGTATTTTATTATATTGTGAATATGCTGATTAACAATAAATTGGAAAAGCGTAAGTTACCAATAGAAACAGATTGTTATGATAAGATGAGTTATGTGGATTCAGATGGTACATATGTACATTCTGAAAAAAATGAAATGAATCAATAGAGAGGAAAGAAATTATGCCAATACGAGTTCAAAATGATTTGCCTGTAAAAGAAATTCTGGAACATGAAAATATATTTGTGATGGATGAATATCGTGCTGCGCATCAGGATATTCGTCCGATCAGCATTGGACTTTTAAATCTGATGCCTTTAAAGGAGGATACAGAACTGCAGATTCTGCGCTCATTGTCAAATACGCCGTTGCAGGTGGATGTGACGTTTGTACGTATGACAAGTCATGTGTCCAAAAACACTTCTACTAGTCATATATATAAGTTTTATGAGGCGTTTGAAGAAATCAAACATCAGAAATTTGATGGATTTATTATTACGGGGGCTCCGGTAGAGCAGATGGCTTTTGAAGAAGTAGATTATTGGGAAGAGCTGAAAGAAATTATGGAGTGGACAAAAACAAATGTTACCTCTACGCTGCATTTGTGCTGGGGGGCACAGGCAGGACTTTATTATCATTATGGAATCAACAAAGAGATGCTGCCCAAAAAGTTGTCCGGTGTATATAGGCATCGTGTCAGAAATCGCAAAATTCCGCTGGTAAGAGGATTTGATGATGTATTTATGGCGCCGCATTCCAGACACACAGAAGTGCCGCAAAAACTTCTGGAGTCTGATGAGAGAATTACGATTCTGGCAGATTCTTTGCAGGCGGGTGTGTTTTTATGTATGGCACAGGAAGGACGGCAGATTTTTGTGATGGGACATCCGGAGTATGACAGAATGACCTTGGATTCTGAATACAAACGGGATATGGGAAAGGGATTAAATCCACAGATTCCGGAAAATTATTATCCGGATGATGATCCGGAGAATAAACCGGTGCTGACTTGGAGATCGCATGCGAATAATCTGTATACGAACTGGCTGAACTACTACGTTTATCAGGTGACACCGTATGACTTGTACGGAACACCGTTTTAATGCGGGTTTTACGCGAGGGATAAATCCTTTTTAAGAAAAACGGGAATGATATCTGGTAAAATCAATGATTATAATAATGATAGTAAAAGAGAGAATGACTTTTGGATAGGTTATTCTTTCTTTTCTATATATAGGAACGATGGAAAATGCATATTTTTATTTGTGATTGGAGAAAAATAGAATGTCAGTAGAAAGTGTAAAAGATTTGTTTGAAAAAGAAGGAATGGGAGATCGAGTTCGTTATAGCGAAGTAATATCGGATACTGTGGAGAATGCTGCAGGAATGATTGGATGCGAGCCTGCACAGATTGCAAAGACGATGTCTTTTTTGGTTGATGAGAATCCGATCGTTATTGTGGCAAGTGGTGACACAAAAATAGATAATGCCAAGTATAAAAGTGTGTTTGGAACGAAGGCAAAAATGATTCCTTTTGCTAGAGTTGAGGAACTGACAGGGCATATTCCCGGAGGTATTTCTCCGTTTGCATGCAAAGCGAATGTTAAAGTTTATTTGGATGAATCGCTGAAAAGATTTGATATTGTTTATACAGGCGGTGGAGATGAGCATAATACGGTTGAGGTGACGATCCCGGTATTGGAAAAATTATCTGAATATAAGTCTTGGATTGATGTTTGTAAAGGATGGTAAGATGATAGTGCGAAGAGTCGGATCATCTGAAAAATAATCTAATTATTTCCTCTTGAAAACGAACGTATGTTTTTGTATAATAAATAAAAACGAACAAATGTTTGTTCGGAGAGGAGGAGATTAATGGAACGGCAAATGAGAACCTACATAGCGATAGATCTGAAGTCGTTTTATGCGTCTGTGGAGTGCGTGGAGCGTGGATTGGATCCGTTGGCTGTGAATTTAGTAGTGGCAGATCCTTCCCGGACAGAGAAGACCATTTGTCTTGCGGTTTCTCCTTCTTTAAAAAGCTATGGGATATCGGGACGTCCACGATTGTTTGAAGTGGAGCAGAAGGTGAAAGAAATCAACGCAGAACGGTTGACACGTATTCCGGGACATATGTTTAAGGGGAGCTCTGTCTGCTCTGTCGATTTGGAACGATATCCTGAATTGGAATTGGATTATATTGTTGCAATGCCGCGTATGGCTCTTTATATGGAGTATAGTGCAAAGATTTATGAAATTTATTTAAAATATATTGCGCCGGAAGATATGCATATATATTCTGTTGATGAGATTTTTCTGGATGTGACACAATATCTGAATACATACCGTCTGAGTGCGAGAGAGCTGGCTGCAAAGATGATACAAGATGTGTTTCATACGACAGGGATTACGGCAACGGCAGGGATCGGGAGTAATTTATATCTTTGTAAAACGGCAATGGATATTGTGGCAAAACATATTGCACCAGATCAGTATGGAGTACGGATCGCAAAGCTGGATGAAAAAATGTACCGAAAGTTACTATGGAATCATCAGCCGATTACTGATTTTTGGCGAATTGGGAAGGGGTATGCAAAAAAACTGGCAGAACATGGAATGTATACCATGGGGGATGTAGCGAGGTGCTCGGTTGGAAAGGCAAATGAATATTATAATGAAGAGCTGCTGTATCGTTTGTTTGGAGTTTGTGCGGAACTGCTGATTGACCATGCATGGGGATGGGAGCCTTGTACAATAGAAGATATTAAGGCGTATAAACCAAGTGTAAATAGTGTGGGTTCCGGTCAGGTGTTACAATGCCCATATAGCTTTGAAAAAGGCAGATTGATTGTGAAAGAGATGACGGATCTTCTGGTTCTGAAATTAGTGGACAAACGGCTTGTGACAGATCAGATCGTATTGACGGTAGGATATGATTTTGAAAATATGCATAATTCCGAAATGGGATTTTCTTATAGCGGTGAGGTACACATAGATCGGTACGGGCGGAAATTGCCGAAACATGCCCGGGGGACGGTGAATTTTGAAACTGCGACATCGTCTACTCATAAAATCATGCAGGCTGTGTTGGAGCTGTATGATAAAAAGGTAAATCATTCTTTGACGATTCGGAGAGTTTATTTATCAGCGAATCATGTGATCCCGGAACAAAATCTGGAAGAACAAGCAGCGTATGAACAGTTGGATTTATTTACGGATTATGAAAAAGAGTTTCAAAAACAACAACTGGTAAAAACAAAACGAAAAAAAGAGAGAAGTCTTCAGGAGGCAGTATTGGAGATTCAGAGAAAATATGGTAAGAATGCTGTTTTAAGAGGAATGAATTTGTTGGAAGGAGCTATGACAAGGGAAAGGAATGAGCAGATTGGCGGTCACAAAGCTTAAAGTAAACGTAAAAGAGTATGCAGATATTATTGAAATGAAACATCCGATTTCTCAAAAGCATCCACAGATGTCTATGCACGAGCGGGCAGCTCAGTTCGCTCCATTTGCAGCTCTGAATGGATTTGAAGAGATGATTCAAAATACAAAAGAAAAATATGAGAAGAGGCAATTGGAAAAAAAGATAAGGATTCCCATAGAAAAGAAGATAGTGTATAATAAAAAGTAGTGAAAACGGTAGGGAGAAGATGTGTATTTGAAAGTTTGAGGAAGATTTATGCGAAAACGCAGTATTCGGGAAACATTACCGAGATTGATTAAAATTATAATCGTTCTGTTGCTTATATTGATCACTCCGGTTCATATCTGGCTGCAGTTCTATACAAAACATCAGAGTCAGCGGGAAAGTTCAAGAGAAGTATTTGGACAGCTGGAGCAGGTGATCACCATTAATGAGCAGGATATCAGAAACGCAAAGAATGAATATACAGAAAGCTGTATACAGTCAGCGGAAATGGCGGCGTATTTTGTACAGAATAATCCAAGTGTTCCAAATAGTCTGGAGGAATGTCAAATTCTTGCGGATAAGCTGGAAGTGGATGAATTGCATTTTTTTACGCCGGAAGGAGAGATTTATTCAGGAACGCATCCGCAGTATTATGGATATACATTTGAGTCGGGAGAGCAGATGTCATTTTTTGCTCCTATGCTGCAGGATAAAACTTTAAAACTTTGTCAGGATATTATGCCAAATACTGCTGAAGGAAAAAATATGCAGTATGCAGCAGTTTGGACAGAGGATGGAAGTCAGATTGTACAAATAGGAATGGAACCAAAGCGTCTCCAGAAATTGATACAGGAGAAGAGTCTGGAAAATGTAGTATCGACGTTTCCATTTGATTTTAGTGGATATTTGCATGTGTTAGACGTTCATACAAACAAAATCATAGCATCTACATCTCCAAATCTGTTAGGAAAAGATTTTGGCGTGGAGCGCAATAACTATCAGGAGCAAAAAGGAAAAAGCGGACTTCAGATGTATCATTATAATTATGAAGGAAAAAGGTACTGTTCCTATACAAAGCAATATGGAGATTATTTATTGGTGCGCACATATTTATCCTCCTTTTTGTTAAAGGAAGTTATCGCATCTACGGTGATGATGGTATTGTATATTTGTGTAGTCGGAACCGTTTTGATTGGTATGATCGGATGGTATATCCGTAAGAATGTATCGAATAATCTGACCAATATTGTAGATGAATTGAAAAAGATAGAGAGTGGTGATCTGAAAAACATAACAATTCAAACGGGAATGGACGAGTTTGACAAGTTGATTTTTTATATCAATCAATTATTGAAGACGATACGATTGAGTTGGGCGAAGGTATCGGATGTTATTGACAGGAGCGGACTTCCATTGGGAGTCTTTGAGTATAATCATTTTTATAAAAAGGCACTTATGAATGATCGCCTGCTCGAAATACTTGATATTCAGGAAGATATATCTGTAAAAACAAAGATACAGATAATACGTGAAAAGATTCAAAATATTGAGAAACACAGAATTACGGAAGATAAGCCGGTATATGAATATCGGAAAAGAGAAGATATTGTATATTTGCGTATTGAAAAAAGAACAGATGAACAGAGTGAAACTTATTATATAACGGATGTTTCGCAGTGGTGGGACGAGGTGAATCATTTAAAACATGAAAGTATCAGAGATAGTTTGACATCACTTTATAATCGAAGAGGATTTAATGCCTGTATGGAAGAATTGTTTCGACAGCCGGAAAAACTTGGATATTCAGTGCTGGTGATGCTTGATGCGGATGGACTAAAACGAATCAATGATGTTTATGGACATTTTGTGGGGGACGAGTATCTGAAACAGATTAGTAAATTATCAGAGTTGTATGCAGAGGAACATTCCGTATTTGCTCGTTTAGGTGGAGATGAGTTTGTTATCTTTCTTTTCGGATACCGGTCCAGGAAAGCAGTTTTAAACGAACTTCTTCAGCTTGAAAAGAAACGGGGACGGCGTATGATAAGTGAGGATTCTGAAATCGATGCAACGATTGAATTTTCAGCCGGATATGCTTTTTATCCGGAAGATGGACAGGATTATCACAGGTTAATGCGTGTAGCGGATAAAAATATGTATCTGGAAAAGAAAAGCAGAAAGAGAATTTTACAAACACAGAAAAAAGGAGAAGAATAAAAATGCAAAGAATTGCAAAATTTCATAAAGTGAGTATCCGGCAATTCCAGCAAGACTGGGCGGATACGTTTGGAAAAGAAGGAATTGAACAGGTAGAAAAAATTTATGAAAATATAAAATTACCGAAACGGGCGACAGCCGGATCCGCAGGATATGATTTTTATGCGCCGAAAGATGTTGTGTTAAGCCCGGGAGAAACAATGAAAATACCAACGGGAATCAGAGTGGAAATGGAGCATGGCTGGGTTCTGAAGTGTTATCCGCGAAGTGGGCTTGGATTTAAGTATCGGCTGCAGTTGAATAATACGGTTGGAATTATAGATAGCGATTATTTTTATTCTGATAATGAGGGGCATATATTTGCTAAGATTACAAATGACAGCAATGAAAAGAAGGTAGTTGAAATCAAAGCTGGTGAAGGATTTATGCAGGGAATTTTTGTTGAATATGGAATCACAGTAGATGACGATGTAACTGAAGTGAGAAACGGAGGTTTTGGAAGTACGACAAAAAGCGTGTAATACTTGGATGATTGAAATATTGCCTGGTAACAAAATGAATTAGAATGATTTTATGAAAATGGGGAAGACTATTCTTGTATGAAAATGGATTTATAAGAAAGGATTCACCCCTATGATTAAGAAAAATGAAAAAAAGATAGGTCCGTCGTTTGACAAGAATATTGCATATATGGAAGAGACTCTTCCGGTAAAAGAAAGTTTTGATATCATACGTCGTGATATGGAAATTGGTGGAAGAAATGCAACATTTTATTTTATAGACGGTTTTACGAAAGATGAATCCATGCTGAAAATCATGGATTCTTTTTTTGGAGTGAAGGAAGAGGACATGCCGGATGATGCAACAACATTTACCCGAAGATACGTACCGTATGTAGAAGTGGATGTGTTACAGAATTTTGACGAAGTGTTGCGAAATGTACTTTCTGGAGTGACCTGCCTGTTTATCAGTGGATATGAGGTATGTATTGCGATTGATTGCCGAACATATCCGGCGCGTAGTGTAGATGAACCGGATAAAGATAAATCTCTCAGAGGATCCAGAGACGGGTTTGTAGAAACTATTGTCTTTAATACAGCATTGCTCCGCAGAAGAATCAGGGATCCGCATCTTGTAATGGAAATGACAGAAGCTGGGCAGACTTCCAGAACAGATATTGCAATCTGTTATATGAAAGATCGTGTAGATCAGGCGTTGTTAAAAAATTTGATGGGGCGTATAGATGCTTTGGAGATTGATGATTTGCGCATGAATCAACAAAGTCTTGCGGATGCGCTATTTAAAAGAAAGTGGTTTAACCCATTTCCCAAATTTAAATTTACAGAAAGACCGGATACAGCGGCAGCCTGTTTGTTAGAAGGAAAAGTAGTGATTTTGGTTGACAATTCTCCGTCAGCTATGATTTTACCGACCTCTATTTTAGATATGGTCGAAGAAGCAAATGATTATTATTTTCCGACTATTACGGGTGTATATTTGAAATTTTCCAGAGCATTGATAACAATAGGAACTGTATTTTTAACGCCGGTTTATTTGTTATTCATGCAGAATTTAGACTGGCTCCCGGAAATGTTTCAATTTACAATTGTACAGGAGCCGGTTTATGTTCCGTTGATTTATCAATTTTTGATATTGGAATTGGCTATTGATGGATTGCGTTTGGCGGCGTTGAATACGCCTAGTATGCTTAGTACGCCGTTAAGTGTGATCGCCGGTCTGGTCATGGGAGAGTTTTCGGTATCGTCAGGATGGTTTAACAGCGAAATTATGCTGGGGATGGCATTTGTGGCAGTAGCGAATTATACACAGCCCAATTTTGAATTGGGTTATGCATTGAAATTTATGCGCCTTATGCTTTTGATTCTGACTGCTTGTTTCAATGGAGTTGGTTTTTTGGCAGGTTGTATACTGGTTCTATGCTTTCTTGTATTTAATAAAACACTGTCCGGAAGAAATTATTTAAATATAAAATTGAACTGAGAAAGGATTTCTGAGGTCGGATCTATAGCAGAAAAATTTTGCGAAATTGGAAAAAAAGTGATATGATAAGTCAGTAATCGTTAATTGCACATAAGAGTGTGGAGGATAGAATATGAGAGACTATATCATTACAGTAAACAGTACAGTAGATTTGCCGAAAGAATGGCTTATAGAGCGAAATGTTCCGGTGATCCCATTAAAATATACGATTGATGGGGAGACTTATACCGATATGGAAGGGTTGAGTTCAAAGGAATTTTTTGCGAAACTGCGGGAAGGCAAGATGGCAACAACTTCTCAGATTAATCCGGAAGAGGCGCGAGAATATCTGGAACCATATTTAAAGGAAGGGAAGGATGTACTGCATCTGGCTTTTTCTTCAGGATTGAGTGGAACGTGTAATAGTATGGGTATAGCGGCAGAAGAGTTAAAAGAAGAATATCCGGATGCAAAAGTATATATTATCGACACACTTTGTGCATGCTTAGGGGAAGGGCTGCTGCTTTATTATGCATTAAAACAACAGGCATCCGGTAAGACAATTGATGAAACAGCAAAATGGGTGGAAGAAAATAAACTTCATATTTGTCATAATGTAACGGTGGATGATTTGAATCATTTGCATCGTGGAGGTCGTGTATCTAAGACAGCGGCAGTATTGGGAACAATGGTACAGATCAAACCAATTATTCATATGAATCAAGAGGGATGTCTGCAAGTGATCGGAAAAGAAAGAGGTCGAAAGAAGGCTCTGAATAAAATTGTAGATATGGCAGCAAAGCAGATTCAAGGATGGGAGAATGATCTCGCTATGATTACGCATGGAGATTGTGTAGAAGATGCAGAATATGTTGCAAAACTGGTTCGCGAAAAACTTGGAATAGAGGAAGTACTGATCAATAATATCGGAACAGTAATCGGAAGCCATACCGGACCGGGAGTTGTAGCTGTGTTTGTAATGGGAAATGAACGATAAGATAAAAGAGAAACTGAATAATCAAAATAATAAGATGAGTGAAATAAAAATGCCGGGGAGTTAGATGCTCCTCGGCATTTGAAGTTAAGAGGTTGAATTAAAGAACATATAAGCCCATAGCGCTCAGTACGGAACTGATTAAGATCGCAACTAAAATAATAGGGGCTATCCATTTGATTACAACTGTAAAAAGTTTTTTTGCTTTGAATGTTGCTCCTTCTGATTCGGCCTCTTCGATGATGGTCTTTGGTTTGATAACAAAACCTACGAAGAAACAAGTGAGTAAGGCAACAATAGGCATCAAGATGCTGTTGCTGATAAAATCAAATGCATCCAGAATAGACATGCCAAGTGGTTTTATGAAATCCCAGATTCCAAAGCCAAGTGAAGAAGGAATTCCCATTAATAATAAGTATACAAACACAAGAATACTGGTAGGTTTTCTTGACCAGTGGAAACGGTCCATCAGGATGGAGACAATAGTTTCCATCAGTGAAATGGAAGATGTAACTGCGGCAAGAAATACCAGGACGAAGAAGACCGTACCAAGCAAAGTGCCAAGTGGCATACTGTCGAAGACCTTCGGTAAAGTAATAAACATCAGTCCCGGACCGGCGTTTAATTTTGAGGTGTCACCGCCGGAAAATGCAAATACAGCAGGAACGATCATCAGACCCGCAAAAAAAGCAATTGCAGTATCAAATATTTCAATCTGGCGGACAGAATGCTCCAGATTTGTTGATTTTTTCATATAAGATCCGTAGGTGATCATGATACCCATTGCCAGAGACATGGAATAAAAAAGCTGTCCCATTGCGGCCAATAAAGTTTTTAATGAGAAATCAGACATATGTGGCTGGATATAATATTTTACACCTTCCCATGCGCCATCGATCGTCAATACATAGATGGAAATTCCTACGGTTAATACAACAAGTACAGGCATCATAAATTTACTTACAGTTTCGATTCCTTTTTCTACTCCAAGAATAACAACCACTGCGGTAATTGTAACGAAGAGCGCAAACCAGAAAATGGGTTCTCCTGTTTTGGCAATGAAACTCGGAAAATAATTGTCCTGCGCTGCGGCAGAAGCCTGTCCGGAAATAAAGACAGTGAAATATTTAATTACCCATCCGCCGATTACAGAGTAATACGGAAGAATGAGAATAGGTACCAAAGATGCAAGAACACCGACGAATCCGAACTTTTTATTTAAAGCCGGAAAAGCGCCGATTGCGCTCAGTCGTGTTTTACGTCCGAGGGCGATTTCCGCAACCATGAGAGCAAATCCAAACGTGACTGCCAGAATTAAGTAACAGAGCAGGAAAGTACCTCCTCCGTATTGTGCTACAAGATATGGGAAACGCCAGATGTTTCCAAGCCCGACTGCAGAACCGGCAGCGGCGAGTATGAAGCCGATTTTGCTTGTGAAATTACTTCTTTTGTTTGTCATAAGTAAAAAACCTCCATTGTTATAATTTGTTAATATTAAAAAGAATATCTAGAACAGAATGTCAATGGGCGTAAATTTGTTATGCATTCTGTATTATCTGGGATCAGCCGATTCCACCATAAAAGATACCAAGTATGTAAACAAGAATCGCAACACCACAGAAAACATATTTTGTCATAGGTTCTAACCATTTTCCAATTGTTTTTTTACGTCCCTCCTGGATTGCATTGCGGGCAAAGCCTTTTTTACAGATCCAGAACATGGTGATTCCGGCCAAAAGTGCGCCGAGAGGAATTACGTAAATAGAGATGGTATCCATCCATGGACTGAGCAGATCTCCCTCTACAAAAATTCCTACACCTGCAGTAATGATTCCGATTAAAACTAATGATAAATTTCTGGAAAGACCAAAACGTGTCTGTAAAGCTTCGACAGGGCTTTCCAACAGATTCATCAGTGATGTAACTCCGGCAAAAAGAACTGCCAGGAAGAAAACAATTGCAAAAATCCTTCCAAATGGAAGACTTTGGATTACATTTGGAATTGTGATAAATAACAATCCCGGTCCGGAATTAGGTTCCATCTGATATGCGAATACAGCAGGAATAATGACAATTCCTGCGAGTATAGCGGCAAGTGTGTCAAATAATGCAACATTACCGGCGCTGGAAATTAAGTTTACATCCTTATTTAAATAACTTCCATATACAACCGTTCCGCTGCCTGCAAGAGAGAGGGAGAAAAATGCCTGTCCCATTGCATAAACCCAGGTTTTTGGATTGCGCATCGCGCTCCAGTCCGGACGGAATAAGTATTGATAGCCTTCCGAAGAACCGGGAAGGGTTGCAACCTGAACTGCCAGTACGATAAATAAGATAAAAAAGGCAGGCATTAATACTTTATTGATTTTTTCGATTCCTCCGGAAATCCCAAGAGACATACAAAGCAGTACGAGAAACAGTCCGATCAGATGCCATGGAATACTTCCGAAATTTTGAGCAAGGGAACCGAATTCGGCTCCGGAATCAGAGACAGTTAAAATACTTCCTGAGATAGATGCCCAGAAATAACGGATGATCCATCCTACAACAACACTGTATCCAATGGCGATTCCAAGAGAACCGATTACAGGAATCAGTCCGATCAATTCTCCGAGACGCTTTAATCCACGTTGTTCAAATGCTTTTGTAAAAGCTCCCAGAGGTCCGGTTTGCATGGCGCGTCCAAACGCCATTTCGCCAATCACACCGGTAAATCCAATTAAAAGAACAAAGAGGAGATACGGAATGAGAAAGGCAGAACCTCCAAATTCGCCGATCCGATAGGGAAACAGCCATATATTCGCCATTCCGACAGAACTGCCAATGCAGGCGATTATAAATCCCCATTGATTTTTGAACTTGTCATTTGTGTTTATTTGGTGTATCTTATTCTTCATAAAGACAAATCCTTTCTGTATTAATATAGTGATAACAAGAAAAACACAAAGTCACTGTACAAATACAACACTGTAAGTTGATAAAGTGACTCGACAGTGCGATTATTATATCATAGATTTATTAATAAAGAAAGAAAAGATAAAAAGTTTTAAAAAAATATAAAATCGTATTGACACAGTGAGAGATGTATGGTACATTATGTTTTGCGTGAGGCAAAAAGGAAGCAGAGTATCCACTCTCACCGCAGCACGATCGGGTGACTACGGTTGATATTGAATCACATAAAGCTGTGAGCAGTATATGTGCAGAGAGTATCGAGTGGATGTAACACTCGATTTTTTTGTGTCATGAAGAGGCAAAGCCAAGGGAAAATCAATGACGGAGGTATACGACAATTAGCGATTTAATGATTAACGAACAGATCAGAGACAGAGAAGTACGTCTGATCAGCGAAAATGGTGAACAGTTGGGAATTATGTCAGCAAGAGATGCTTACAAGCTGGCTCAAGAAGCAGAACTTGATTTGGTGAAGATTGCACCGACAGCAAAACCGCCGGTATGCAAAATCATTGATTATGGTAAGTATAAATATGAGCTGACAAGAAAAGAAAAGGAAGCAAAGAAAAAGCAGAAGACTGTTGAAGTGAAGGAAGTACGTTTATCGCCGAACATCGATACCAACGACTTAAATACCAAGATGAACAATGCGAAGAAGTTCATTGCAAAAGGAAATAAAGTCAAAGTCACACTGCGTTTCCGGGGAAGAGAGATGGCACATGTTCAGCAGAGCAAACATATTTTGGATGATTTTGCAAAACAGCTGGAAGATGTTGCATCTGTAGAAAAACCGGCAAAATTAGAAGGTCGGAATATGAGCATGGTTTTAACTGTAAAACGTTAAAAATATTTTGCAGGCGATTGTCTGCAAGGCATAAGCACATTAAAGGAGGAAATTATCATGCCAAAAATTAAAACAAATAGAGCGGCAGCAAAGCGCTTCAAAGCAACAGGTACAGGAAAGCTGAAAAGAAATAAAGCTTATAAGAGCCATATCTTAACAAAAAAGACAACTAAGAGAAAAAGAAATCTTAGAAAGTCTACAATTGCAGATGCAACAAATGTAAAGAACATGAAAAAGGTATTACCATATCTGTAAGAATCGGTTAAGAGAAGGAGGAGCTTGAAATGGCAAGAATTAAAGGCGGAATGAACGCAAGAAAGAAACATAATAGAACACTGAAATTAGCAAAAGGATACAGAGGAGCACGTTCTAAACAGTACAGAGTTGCAAAACAGTCTGTAATGCGTGCACTGACTTCTGCATACGCAGGAAGAAAAGAGCGCAAACGTCAGATGAGACAGCTTTGGATCGCTCGTATTAATGCTGCAGCAAGAATGAACGGAATGTCTTACAGCACATTTATGCATGGATTAAAACTTGCAGGTGTAGACATGAACAGAAAAATGCTTGCAGAGCTTGCAGTAAGTGATAAAGAAGGTTTTGCAACATTAGTTGAAGTTGCAAAAGCAAAACTTGCTTAATTCAGATAAAAAGGACAAGTTATCCCCGGGAGAGTATCTTCCGGGGATTTTTATTATAGTAATAAAGTTGTAAATGCTTGCCGGGGAAAATTATACAGTTTCCTGGAAATGCATACAAAAAAAGTGGAACCTCCAAAAGAAGTTCCACTAAATGAAATAATGCGGAAGATGGGACTTGAACCCACACAAGCGCAATGCTTACAAGATCCTTAGTCTTGCTCGTCTGCCAGTTCCGACACTTCCGCAA
>CAJKWK010000016.1 GCA_905203555.1 uncultured Lachnospiraceae bacterium | reverse complement strand
CTTCGCATTGGACTTTCCTTATATCGCCACCTGCGCTCAGCTTGACAAATATGCCGATCCTTTTGTTCCCTGGCATTGGCATAAAGCGGTGGAATTGTTCTACATGGAAGAAGGGTCTCTGGAATACGAAACACCGGGAGGAAAGATTGTGTTTCCGCAGGGCAGCGGTGGTTTGGTCAATTCCAATGTGCTGCATAAGACACGCATTTTGGATTACCCGCATATCACGACACAGAAGCTGCACATATTTGACCCTGCTTTTCTTTCGGGACAATCTGGCGGCAGAATCGAGCAAACTTACTTCCTGCCCATGCTTGCTGATCCTATGTTTGAAATCATACCGCTGTCACCCGATGTGCCGGAACACTCTGAGATCCTGCATCTGATCCAGAAAGCATTTCTGCTGAATGAGCACAAAGTTGGCTACGAAATCAGCTTGCATCGGGCGTTGTTGGATATATGGCTGAAGCTTTTCGTTCTGTACCGCAAGCAGGAAACGGCTCAGTACAGAAAGTCCCGAAACATAGATACCGTAAAACGAATGATGATCTATATTCGGGAACATTTGGCAGACTCCCTCACCGTTAAAGAACTGGCGGATGCGGTTTTTCTAAGCGAACGGGAATGTTACCGCATTTTCCGGGATTGTCTGCATACAACACCGGTCAATTACATCATCGACTGCCGGTTGCAGGAAGCCAGCCGAATGCTTACCGCAAGCAATATGTCTGTTACAGAAATCGCATATTCCTGCGGTTTTGGTTCCGGTAGCTATTTCAGCAGGGTGTTCACCCGTGAGAAAGGCTGTACGCCCAATGAGTATCGTGCGAACTGGCAGGATAAGACAAGTATTAGGCGTTAACCTGATATAGTTTTTGCGATTGTGGCAGTATAATTTTCTTGATACCAATCAAGGAGGTTTCTGCCATGTCCCCTGTATTTATTGTTTTACTGAGCATTGCCGATATTGTTCTGTATACCATCCGCAGTTTTACGAACAAGCTTTTCGCAATCTCCTACGATGGAAAGCCTTCTATGGCGACACCGATCTTTTCTGCCATTACAGGTTTTTCCGGTTTCTTGTTTACGATCCTGCTGTCCGGTGGTATTCAGCTTCCCAACATGACCACGCTGCTGTGCGGTATCAGCGGGGGCTGTATTCTGTTCCTATACGATCTGGGCAATATTCGGGCAGCAAAGACCGGCCCGTACTCCATTCAGGCGATTATTTGTATGTTCGGCTGCGTTCTGCTTCCGCTGCTGTTTGAACGGCTCTTGTGGGGCGTGAGTCTGACCGCATTGCAGATGCTTGGTGTCATTGCCGTGTTGTTCTCGTTTGTATATCTGAATCTGAACAACAAGGAATCCATCGGCATTCAGAAGGGGTTCTACGGTTGGGTAGCACTTCTGTTCGTCGCAAACGGTATTTACAGCACCATTGTCATTGCACAGCAGCGGTGGACGGGCTATGCCCAGCGTAGTGAAATGATCGCAGTCGTATTTCTGACGTTGGCGGTTGTTTCTGTGCTTTATCTCATTTTGGGTTGTAAGACCAATATAAAGACTGCATTTCAGCTTCAAAAGCGTAGTTGGTGTTATGCGCTGACCAGTAGTGCAGCCCTGTCGGTTGCCATGAATCTGTTGGTGATTCTGTTGAAGTATGTAAATGCTTCCGTCCTGTATCCAATTCAGAACAGCGCAATTCTGGTGTTGCTGGTATTGCTGAGTGCGGTACATTTGAAAGAAAGAATTGGAAAGTTCACAATCGTTGGCATTGTATTTGCCCTGGCGGGTATTGCCGCTTTGGGTTTATAAAAGAGAAATGGAGGTTTCCGTATGGATGAGAAATTATGGCTTAACTGGGCAATCGAGTTGCAGAGTCTGGCTCAGGCCGGCATGACTTATGGCAAGGATATTTATGACAGAGAGCGATATGAACGCATCCGGGAAATCTCCGCTGAGATCATCGCCCATAAATCTGAAATTCCTGTTGAAACGGTAAAGGATTTGTTCTGCAACGAAACCGGGTATCAAACCCCGAAACTGGATACCCGTGCAGCCATTTTCAAAGACGATAAAATCCTGTTGGTACGGGAGAATAACGGAAAATGGTCTCTTCCCGGCGGTTGGGTCGATGTGAATGTATCTGTAAAAGAGAACGCCATTAAAGAAGTTAAGGAAGAATCCGGTTTGAATGTGACCGCTGACCGTATTATTGCAGTGCAGGATCGCAACAAGCACAATCTGCCGCAGTATGCCTACGGGGTATGTAAGATATTTGTCCTTTGCTCCTTGGTAGGTGGACAGTTTGAAGCCAATTCCGAAACCACCGGCTTCGATTGGTTTGCGATGGAGAATCTTCCACAACTCGCAGAAGAAAAGAACACCCCTACTCAGGTGCAAATGTGCTTTGATGCGTACAGAAATCCCGGATGGCAGGTTCAGTTTGATTAGGGGAGGAATGTATGCGATATAAAGAGATTGTATTTGATGTTGATGGAACTTTGATTGATACCGAGTATGCGGTACTACATTCCCTGCAAGATACAGTATGTCAGTTTACCGGAGAAACACCAGAAATAGAGAGTCTGACCTTTGCTTTGGGGATTACCGGAGAAGATGCTTTGCTGAGATTGCAGATTGCTGATGTAGACAATGCTTTGACATATTGGGAACACGCTCTGACAGCCTACCACCAATCTGTCCGTGTTTTTGATGGTATAGAGCGAGTGCTGTGTGATCTGATTGCCCGTGGCTATAATCTTGGAATTGTGACTTCCAAAACCAGAGCAGAATACGAAACGGACTTTGCTTGTTTTGATATTGCCCGTCATTTCAGCCGAGTTGTCTGTGCGGATGACACCTCAAAGCACAAACCTGATTCAGAACCTCTGCTGAAATACATGGAAAGAGCTAACTGCAAAGAAACAGAACTGCTGTATATCGGTGACAGCGTTTATGACAGGCAGTGCGCTGAGTCTGCCCACTGTGCTTTCGCATTAGCCCTTTGGGGAGCAAAGAAGGATATGGACGGAGTATGTGCGTTTGCTACTCCCGGTGATCTGCTGAATAGCCTTATATAAACAAAATTAGCCCCGACTGATGCTCGAAAAGAGCGTCAGCCGGGGCTGTTCATTCGTGGATGTATTTTATTGGCCGTCCATGACTTCCAGCATCATTCTGGCACCCAGTTTGAAGCTGCTCTGGAATATCAGGCAATCCGTGATAGTCTGGTATTCACGCACACAATCGGTGTACTTCTCAAACAGCTCTTTCTGTTCGTCCGTCATGACGGCTCGGAGCTTTTCTTCGTTCCTGCAGATCAGCTCCTGCAGTTTCTTGTATTCCTTGGAGGAAGTATCGTACTCTGTAGGCTCGATATTGCCGTACCAAAATTCTTCCAACAGTTTCATACCGCATCCTCCCCGTAGATCAGTTCACGGAGGATGATTTC
Organism: uncultured Lachnospiraceae bacterium; assembly: GCA_905203555.1. Taxonomy (GTDB): domain Bacteria; phylum Bacillota; class Clostridia; order Lachnospirales; family Lachnospiraceae; genus Schaedlerella. The sequence goes on along the minus strand of CAJKWK010000016.1, from coordinate 45,716 downwards.
CTCTGCCTGGTTGTGGATGCTGTTCATAGCGCCAACCCACGCCATTTGGTTGGCAGCTTTCAGTTCCTCGGTCACGCCCTCAGATGCCTTCATCTGCTCGATAACATGGGACAAACGCTCCTGCGCCTGCTCGTTCAGATCAGCGAGATATGTCCAGAGTTGACCGCTGAGAACAAGGTCGTTAAACCGGATCGGATGATGCTCTTTCAGATATTCCCGGTGCATCCGTCCCCATTTCCCGATGGGACGGTTTTCTTCCGGCAGAGCAATGTTGGGGATGTAATAGTCACCCACGAGGGTGTAAGTGATTTCGTAAGATTGTAACTGGTTCACGGTTAGTTCTCCTTTACAGATTTTTGATAATCTGTCGTGATGAACCCCGTTTCCCGAATGTCGATTCCCATACGCCGCACCAATTCCGCACCAATTCGCCATGAAAGTATATGTAGATACATGGATTTATGTAACAGAAAAGTTCGTAAATATGGGTTTTATTGAGGTTTATAGAGGAATATTGAGATATGAAACAGGCATTTAACCTACGATACCTAATTTCATATTTATCTTCACCTGTCTGAAAACCCTTGATTTACAGGATTTTCACCCTTCTTATGATTTCTTTACGCCTTTCATTTAACCGGCGGCGTAGCTTGTTGAACTTATGCGTCCTAAACATCTCAAAACACATTTTTACCTTCTTTCACACTCAACAGTCCACCGGACTGTTTTATCGCATACTGAACAACAAAAAAAGAGTCCAACGCAGATATAAAGTATATCACAAGGACTCTTCTTTTTCAATCTTAACAACCAAATATTTCAGCCAGGCAAAAATCATTGCCGACGCAAAACATAAACCTGCTTTTAAGCAAATACTTACTCTGTTAACCCTTCTATTCTTAACTGAATTGTTTCTAACTGTTTTTTTACATTTCCATAAATCGGCGCTCCTACAATATTCCCTTCGCGATCAACGACATATGTCACCGGATAACTGCTCAAATTCGAAATAAATTCTTTGTAAAATGTTTTTCCGGGATCAGGGGAAATATTTGGATAAGTAACTTGCTTTTCTTTTAAAATTTCTTTCGCAGTTTCAAACTGCTCTTCATTCTCTCCGGAATCTGTTCCCACACCGATTAAATTTACATCTTCCTTTTGAAATTCATGATATAATTCCTCCAGCTCGGGCATCTCTTCAATACATGTGCCACATCCATTATTCCAAAAGTTTACAATTGTTGCATGATATTCTTTGAATATATCATTTGAGAACGTTTCTCCCTCTACAGTCGTCTCAGAAAAATCAGGAAATGGAGTTTTACTAACCAATTCACTTCCTTTCTTTCCGCATCCCGTAAGAATCATTCCTACGAACATTGTACACAACAGAAATCTACTTATTTTTTTCATGATGCTTTTCCCTTCTTTAACGTGAATGATTTTATAATTGCATGATGCGGGCACGCATAAACACAGTCCCCACACCGAATACATTCTGTATGATTTGGCGTTCGAAATACCTCTACATCCATTTTGCAGACCTTACTGCACAAACCACAGGATGTACATTTTTCTTTATCTATATGAAGTTGATAAACCGATATTTTGTTAAAAAGCGCATAAAATGCTCCCAATGGACAAATCCATTTGCAAAATGGGCGATAAAAGAAAATCGATAACAAAACAATTCCGATTAAAATAACACTTTTCCACGTAAACAGCCAGCCCAGACTAGCTCGTATCCCTTCGTTTACAATTGATAATGGTATCCCACCTTCTAAAATTCCCGCCGGGCAAATATATTTACAAAAAATGGATTCCCCATTCCGACCTCATTGACAACTGTAATCGGTAAAATCCACACAAATACGATCAGAATGATGTATTTACAATAAGTCAAGTAATGAAAAGGCTTTGTGCTGAACTTTTTACCCGGTATTTTATGTAACAATTCCTGAAACCACCCAAACGGACATAAAAACCCACAGACTATTCTTCCCAAAACAGCTCCTATTAAAATTATGATTCCGACGATGTAATAAGAAAATGAAAATTTAGCAGCTCCCACTACAGCTTGAAAAGAACCGATTGGACAGCCTCCCGCAGCTCCCGGACAAGAATAACAATTTAATCCGGGAACGCAGATATTTTTCAGCTTTCCTCTATAAATCTTCCCCTGAAAAAAATTCAAAACGAACGGATTGGTAAAAATAGCAGAAAGAAATTGAATTTTCCAACGATTATGATTTTCTTTGAGATTCTTTACTTTTTTATCCAATTCCAATACACTCCAAACATATGTTGATTCCTTTATTTAAAACCACTGATACCTCATCTCGATAAATTCCGATCCCAATCATTATGACCGCTATCAGTATCCATGTAATTGTATTTTTTCTCATAACTCAACCAATAACAGTTGCTGCCCCTTCACTATTTAAATTTGTAAAAATATCAACTTCTTTTAATAATTGTTCTTTTGTTATCATTGCATTCCACGATGATGCAAAATAGCTATTTACAAACCAGTTCCCACAATTCGGTATTTCCTCCGCCATTTCTGACATATTCATATGGTCCAATGCATTTTTCACAGATTCATTGTAAATAATTATCGGAAACGGAACATTTTCAAACCTTTGATCTTCCGTATAATTCTTTACACAGACAAGGATTTCTGCACCTTTTTCCTGAATTTCCGGATAGGAATTATTTAATGTATCCAGCCACTCCTTAGATTCTTCTGTATCCATATCTATAAACGCCCAAAAAGTTGTGCCTGTGATATTCTCATTACTATACTTTTCTCCGGACACTGTAGTTGTTTCAAACTCCCCGATTGCAAAAGATACCGTCTTATCTGCTGCCGCATGACTGTTTGCCTCTAAAAATGTATCCACCCAGTCCTGTGTTACCCATCCTTTATCCAGCGCATCCTCGATTGTCACTTCACCGTTTGAAATTGCCTGCTCTACGTCTTTTAAATCCGGCTTTTGATCTCCGCAAGCTGCCAATGAGAGCATCATAGCTCCCACCAAAAAACTGACTACAATTTTTTTTTTCATAAACAAAAACTCCTTTTACTTTTGATATTGTAAAAGGAGTTTAACACAATCCATATAAAGCTGATGTTAAGATAAAAAAACGATTTGAAATACAGAACCTTTTGGATCATTTGATTCTACTGATATTTCTGCATTATGGCGGTTCAATATTTTCTTACAGACTGCCAGTCCTAAACCGTTGCCGCCCACAGCACGACTGCGTGATTTGTCAATACGAAAAAATGGTTCAAAAATGTCTTTCCGATAATCAGCAGGTATCCCTTCCCCCTGATCTGCAAATGACACCATTGTTTTTCCCTCTTCTTGTTCAACTAAAATAGAAACCTTTGTGCCACTGGAACTATATTTCACTGCATTTTCCAACAAATTATAAAAAACTCGTTCTAATAAACGATCCTGCCCAAAAACTGTTTCATTTGAACAATTCAAATTGATTTCTATCTTCTTCTCTTCTGCAAGATCCGCCAATTCATTCACCACATCTATCAATAACGGCTGCAGCTGAACCATCTCCATATTTTCCAGAGGAAGATCCCGGCTAAATAAAAGCAAATCATCAATCAAACCGGCAAGTCTTCCCACCTGTTCCCGTAATGCATTTATAAATTCCTGCGTTTCATCATCAAGCGTTCTTTCCATGAAAAAAACATCTATTTTTGTCTGTAATATAGCTAAAGGTGTACGCAATTCATGCGCGGCATCTGCCGAGAACTGCTTTTGTATTTGAAAAGAATGCTGTACTTCTTCCAACAATTGATTAAAAGAAACGGTAAGCTCCTGTATTTCATCAGAACTTTGTGGAACATTTAGTGGTTCGGCAAAATTATTGATATTTCGTTTTTTTATTTCTCCGGATAATTCCTGCACCGGTTTTAACATATAACCAGCCGCAAAATAAGTAATTACACTTCCGATCAAAACAATTATCCCTGTAGCCATTGCGGTTTCTTTCCGAAACAGCACATAAGACGCCCTTGTCGCAACCATCGGCGTTGCAACTTCACTCTTTAAATAAGTCTCTGAGTCCTCGCCGTTTCCTGCCGGTATTACCTCTTCTGCAAGAATCTCTTCTTCTAAATTTTGTACCATTCTATTGGCTGAAATATTAGAAAAAAACATAAGCGCTATACAACTACATAATAAAAATAAACTTGTTATGATGGTATATCTGATTTTTAATGAAACTGTTTTCATGATAATATATAGCCTTCTCCTATTTTTGTCTTAATCGGATCGTATCCTAACGCATTTTTTACTTTTTTTCGTAATGCTGACAAGTGTACTCGTATGGAATTACTAAAAGGATCTGAATCACCATCCCACACATGATCTATAATATCCTACTGCGTAATCAGACACCCCTCGTGTAAAAGAAAATACTCTAAAATAGCGAACTCTTTCGCTGTCAGATGTAACTCCTGTCTCTTCACTATGACTGTTCTCTTTAAAGTATCCATGCACAATTCATGATATTCCAGTCTGGTTGTCTGTTGAATAAACTGACGGTTCAATAAGATTCGAATGCGCGCCTCCAATTCTTCAAAATGAAACGGTTTTGTCAGATAATCGCTCGCACCCGATTCAAATCCTGATAATTTTGTCTCTAATTGATGATTTGCGGATAAAATCAACACCTTTATCTGTCTTTTTTCCTTTTTCAATCGAGACAGCAGTTCCAGACCGTCCATCTCAGGCAGATTTAAGTCAAGTATAATCAGATCATATTCTTCATCCATCGCCATCTGATACCCTTTTCTTCCATTCTCTGCCGAATCTACCGCATATCCTTTTATTCTTAACCCTTTACAAAGATCCTGTAAAAGAGCAGCCTCATCTTCAATCACTAAGATTCTCATTCTTATTCTCCTTATTGTTTCCACTAACTAAAGCTATCAACATTGCCAGTATATCAGCAATCGGAACGGCGCAAAAGACTGCTTTTCCTTCATGACCAGTTACTTCATACAATGCCATAACCGTATAGAAAATTCCCATTAACGGAAATGTTGAAAACACAACCCGAAGAATTCCATTTCCCAGTCGATAGACCTGGTCCGAACTTGCAAACAACGACAATATATTTTTCCCGAAAAAGAAAACCAAAACCACTCCCACAACTCCATACATAACGGTATATCCTATCGTTGTAAAAAGTGTTTTTTTCTTCTTGTTTTTCTCCTGATGTCCGTCAAAATATGCAATGATCGTCTGAACCCCCTGCGTGATTCCAACTATTGGCATCAAGAATAACGTATAAATTTTTTGGACGACATTCCAAACAGCAACATGATTTAATGTTGTATTAAGCAGCAAGCTCTGATTCACAAAAAATGCCGTACATCCGGCTAATGATTGAATAATCGTCTGTGCAATCCCGAGCTTTAACAATTCAAATGTATACGTTTTAAAATTTCTCCAAGACATGTGCCATTTGAACCATAGCAGCCGATGTTTCAACAACCACAATAACGAGGCAAAACAACAGAACACTTCACTGACAAGAGTTCCATATGCAAGTCCGGTAAATCCCATATCAACTCCGAATACAAATATCGTATTAAAAACAATGTTCGTAAGAACCGCCAGCCCGGTAAATACCATCTCAATCCTTGGATAACCAAATGCACGAATACAGCTTGTCAAAGTATATCCCAGCGCACTAAACACATTACTGAATAATTGTATCCTTAGATACTTTTCTGCCAGTATCGCTATTTGTCCCTCTGCACCTATGAAAGATAAAAGCCCCGGCATTATCAAATACGAACAAATCGAAACACCTGCACTTGCAATAAAAGTCATGCAAATGCCTGTTATAAAATATTCCTCTCGTACTTTTTGCTCTTTTAGATACTTTGCAATCATAATGGATGTAGAAACAGCAAACAATGCTTGAAAAGCTGTATAAATACTTAAAATAGGCGATAGCAATCCCATTGTTGTCAATGCAGCAACCGAAATCTCTCCCAGATGTCCTGCAAACGCCGTATCAACCACAGATGCCATAATTTCTACAATCAAAGAAAAAATAGCAGGTATAGAAAAATAAAGAATCAATGAATGTACAGACTTTTTTTCGTAAATATTTTCTTCCATAACAAACCTCCATCTCTCTTACCATAACAAAAGGAAGGTGACACCCTGTGTCACCTTCCTGCTTTAAATCAACCTTTTAATTAATCCCTTGTTTCCATCAATATTATATCTCCAAACGGAAACGTAATGGCCACTTCGTCTTCCAGAAATTCATTGCTGACGCACAAACTGTCGTAAGGTTTCAGTGTATGATGTGAAAGCGGATATTTTGCTCCTGTAATATTAAAATCACACACTGTCCCACCTAATGGGAATAAAGAAAAATATGTTCCATATGCTTCCTCTCGCTTCAGCACGATACTTTCGTCAATAAGCCTGATTCTATTATGTTTATCCATTATCACAGCGTCTGCACCGGACTCTTTGGCAATTTTCAGACTTTGTATATTTGCCCAAAGATGGTCTACTCTTGCCCCGGTAGCTCCCAGTATCCAGATATTTTTTCTTCTCATATCCAGACACAGTCGGATTGCATTCTCCGTATCCGATGCGTCTTTGATCGGATTAAATTCCCGAATCGGCACATTGGTCTCTTCTTTATAATATTTTACAATGTCTTGCGGAGCACTATCGAAATCACCTACAATATAATCCGGAAGAATCTGATGCTGATATAAAAACCGCAGTCCTTTATCCACACCGATAATAAATTCCGTCTCTTCACTCTCTAAAATCGAAAGCACAAAATCTTCCTCCAGCATTCCTCCGCTGACAATAACCGTACGCTTATTCATAATCCTTCAAAATCCTCATAAATCCGGAAACATTTTCTTCAATGTCTCCACGAAAAACAGCAGAACCAGCCACCATAACATTTGCACCGGCTTTTGCAACTTCTGCAACATTCTCCAACTTTATACCGCCATCCACTTCAATGTCGGTATCCAGTCCCCTTTCCTGCAGCATCTCTCTCAGAACCCGAATCTTTTCCAATGACTCCGGAATGAATCCTTGTCCACCCTGTCCAGGCTCTACTGACATGATCAGAAACATATCCGCCTGATCCAGATACGGTTTTAACACTTCCACGGGCGTGTCCGGTTTGATTGTAATTCCGGCTTTGATTCCACATGCATGTATCTGATCCAATGTTGCCTGTACATCCTCGCACGCTTCATAATGAACAGTCAAAATATCTGCACCGGCTTTTGCAAATGCTTCCACATATCGTATCGGTTCTGTAACCATTAAATGCACATCCAGAACCATACCGCTAAACCCTTTGATGGATTCCAATACCGGTATGCCGAAGGAAATATTCTGTACGAACATTCCATCCATCACATCAAAGTGAAGATATTCTGCTCCGCCCTTTTCACAAAGAGCCATCTGTTCTCCTAATATTTTAAAATCTGCCGATAAAATGGAAGGCGCCAAAATCTGTCTCATCATTTAATACCTCTTTTTCTCCTGTAATTCCCGGTACATTTCCAAATAATCCTCGTACCTTATTCTGTGAATCCTGCCCTCTTCTACCGCTGCTTTTACTGCACAGCCCGGCTCATGAACATGATCACATCCATGGAATCTGCACATCCCTTCATAAGGTGCAAATTCCCTGAAATAATATTTCAAATCTTCCTTTTCGAAATCATTTACATACAAGGAACTAAATCCCGGCGTATCCATAATAAATGTCGATGGATCAATTGTAATCAACTCCGAATGTCGAGTCGTATGCTTACCTCTTGCAATTTTCTTGCTGATACTTCCGGTTTCCATCTCAACTTCTGTCTGTAACAGATTGATCAGCGAAGATTTCCCGACACCGGAAGGTCCTGCAATTGCCGTTGTTTTTCCCTCCAGAAGAATCTGAATCTGTTCAACATTCTCCTGCATACGGGCACTCACAAAAACAACCGGATAACCGCAAGATTCATAAATCTGCTCCAAAGCTGCAATTTCTGCATCTTCTGCTATATCCTTTTTATTAAAGCACAAAATAACCGGTATTTCTTTTTTCTCCATCATAATCAAGAAACGATCCAGCAAATTAAAATGCGGCTGTGGTTCTGTCACAGCAAATACAACCAGAGCCTGATCAATATTTGCTACAGCCGGCCGGATCAATTCATTTTTACGTGGCAGAATCTGTATGATATTTCCTGTCTTTTCTATTTCATCCAGAATCTCAATCTCTACCTCATCACCAACAAGAGGCTTTAATTTTTCTTTTCGAAACACCCCTCTTGCTTTACATTCATAAAGACCGGATTCTACTACATAAACGTAGTAGAATCCGGCAATTCCTTTTATTATCTTCCCTTGCATATAATTAACCATTAATTAACCATCTATCTGCTCTATTGTTCGTTTTCATTGCCACCCTGGTTCTCTCCGCCAGTTCCTTGATCCGGATCCGTATTGATACTTGGATCCACACCTTTGCTGACAACAAAATCGATTTTACTGCCCCGATCCACGCTGCTTCCTTCTGCTTGTGTCTGATACATTACGTAACCGGACGGGAACATTCCTGTATTATCATATTCCCTTGATACCGTTCCCGGTTTCAGTCCGCTCTTCGACAATGCAGCAATCGCATCCTCGTAGGTCGACCATACCAGGCCCGGAACTGTTGATTGCTCTTTTCCTTTACTAACCACAAAATCAATCGTACTTCCTTTTTCTACCTTTTTGCCGGCAGACTGCGTCTGAGACAATACTGTTCCGGAGGCTTTATCGCTGTACTCTTCTGTTGGATTCGCATTCAATCCCAAAGCTGAAAGTGCTGCAACTGCTTCATCATATGTCTTTCCAACAAGATTTGGAACTTCTACCCTTTCCTTTCCCTTGCTGACATACATCTTTACCTTACTTCCTTCTGTCACTTCTGTTCCGGCAGCCGGATCTGTTGAAATAACTTTTCCCGCTTCAACTGTATCGTCATATTTTGCTTCATTTTCTACTACAAGTTTGGCATCCTCCAAGATCTTCTGTGCATCGTCCTCACTCTTGCCTGCCACATCAGGAACTGCAACTTTCTTTGCTTCTTTTCCAAGGCTTTCTACCAGTTCGATCGTTGTATTCTTAGCAACTTTGGTATTTGCCTTAGTCTTTTGTTCCATAATCTCGCCGCTTTCGTATTTATCCGATGGTTTTGTATCCACAATACGATATCCAAGATTTCTCTTGTCCAGAGCCTTGATAGCCTCTTCCTTTGTCATGCCGACTACATTTGGCACTGCTACTTTTGCAGTTCCTTTATCCGCTGTGATCCCCGGTACAGAATTAAATATTCCTGCTGCTTTACCGATTAAAAATACTGCAGCAAGGGCGATTACCACTGCAGCCACAATCATCAGAATCTTCATGATTTTCTTTGTATTAGGATCTACATTTTTCTTCTTTCCGCGTTGATTACGACTGGAATTCCGGCTGTATTCTCTTTCATCCTCATTATAATCATCATTATCGTAATCGTCGTTATCGTAATCATCGTTATCATAATCTTCATCATAATCTTCGTCCTGCGGATACCGCTGCCTCTGCACTCTGCGCAGTTCCTCATCCGACATCACAACCGTTTCCGTCGCACCGGAGACATATCCGGCTGCATTTACAAAATCTCCATCCGGATCTACCAGTGAACGTTTCAAATCATTGATGAGCTGCTGACAGTTCTGATATCTGCGTGCTGTACTCTTCTGTGTACACTTCATAATAATGCACTCCAGACTATATGGAATATCCGGCACCTCTTCTGCCGGAGAAACCATCTCCTCACGCAAATGCTTAATCGCTACAGAAACCGTAGAATCTCCATCAAACGGCACATGTCCCGTAATCATCTCGTACATTGTGATACCTGCAGAATAGATATCGCTCTTTTCGTCTACAATACCGCCTCTCGCCTGCTCAGGTGATGTATAATGCACAGATCCCATCACATTGGTACTGATCGTATTGGTAGACGTAGTTGCTCTGGCAATACCAAAGTCTGTCACCTTTACCTTGCCATCTCGTGAAATAATAATATTCTGAGGTTTGATATCCCTGTGAATGATATGCTGATTATGCGCAGCCTGAATACCTGTCACCATCTGAATCGAGATACTGATTGTCTCTTTTGCAGAAAGTTTTCCCTTTTTTTCTATATAATCTTTCAGCGTGATGCCTTCCACAAGTTCCATAACCATATAATACAGTCCGCGATCCTGTCCTACATCATAAACGTTTACCACATTTGGATGCATCAGTCCGGCCGCAGCCTGTGCCTCACTTACAAACTTCTGAATAAACACCTCATCTGAACGATAGTCACTTTTTAAAACCTTTACCGCCACATAACGGTTCAGCTTATGATCCTTGCTCTTATACACATCTGCCATCCCACCGGCTCCGATACGTTCAAGGATCTCATATCGCTTTCCTAAAAAAATCCCTTCTTTTAACATAAACTCACCTCATCGTCAAACGGATCTGTCAACACAAGGCCTATGTTATCCGTTCCGCCATTCTCTTTTGCTGCTTCTACCAGAGACGTACCTGCCTCCACAATATCTCTTCCTCCCTGAACAATATGGAACAGTTCTTCATCCTCTACCATATTGCTCAAACCGTCTGTACACATCAATATGATGTCTCCCCGTTTCAGACGGTGCTCGTAGAAGTCAACATCTACCTCTGCTTTTGCCCCGATTGCCCGGGTAATAATATTCTTATCCGGATGACTCTTTGCTTCTTCCGGCTTAATGCCGCCCAGCCGAACCATCTCTTCTACCAGCGAATGATCCTTGGTCAACTGTGTGATCCCTTGATTGATCAAATACAAACGGCTGTCTCCTACATTGGCAAAATACATCATCTGATTGACAATCGTTGCTACCACAACGGTAGTTCCCATTCCCTTTAAATGAGGGTCCTGAGATGCTTTCTTAATAATCTCCCGGTTCGCTGTCTTAATAGCAGAAACCAGCGCTTTTTCCACGTCTTCCTCTTCACTCTGCTTCAATTCACGCCGAAGTACCTCTACGGTATACTTCGATGCATAATCGCCTGCCTGATGTCCGCCCATTCCGTCTGCAACTACAAACAGATTCGGAAGCGGTCCCAGTGGATTGTCTGTTGTATAGACATAGTCCTGATTCACTTGTCTAACCATACCAACATCTGTTATGGAAAATGTCTTCATATTGTACTCCTTCCCTGGTAACTTCTTCTGAGCTGACCGCAGGCACCATCAATATCTGCGCCCATTTCTCTTCTTATAGTAACATTAATCCCGCATTTTTCAAGTTTATTTTTGAAATTCAGTGCATTTTCCCTATTTGGACGCACAAAATCCCTTTCTTTTATTGGATTTACCGGAATCAGATTCAGATGACAGTTACGCGATTTCAAAATTGCGATCAATTCTTCCGCATCTTCCTCTGTGTCATTTACTCCATGCACCATACTGTACTCAAAAGTAATCCTGCGCCCTGTTTCCTGAAAATAATTGTCACAGGCTTTTAACACTTCCTGCAGTTCGTATTTATTTGCCACCGGCATCAGACGATGCCGTTTCTCCTGCGTTGAACCATGCAGGGAGAGCGCCAACGTAATCTGTAAATGTTCTTTCGCCAGTTCATACATTTTCGGAACAATTCCACAGGTCGAAACCGTCACATTCCGCTGACTGATATGCAGTCCATATTCATCCGTTAAAATATGAATGAATTTCAGAAAATTCTCATAATTATCCAGCGGTTCACCGGTTCCCATAATCACTACATTTGACACCCGTTCTCCTATTATCTTCTGAATCTGGTATATCTGTCCCAGCATCTCAGACGCCGACAGGTTTCGCTCCAGACCGCCAATTGTCGATGCACAGAAACGACAACCCATTCGACAGCCTACCTGCGAGGAAATGCATACGGAATTGCCATGGTGATACCGCATCAATACGCTTTCCACTACGTTCCCGTCATATAAACGGAACAAAAATTTATTTGTCCCATCCAACGCAGATTCCTGTCTCTCTACCATCTCTACCGGAAGGATTTCATAGTTGTCTTCCAACAATTGTCTAAGCCCTTTGGAGAGATTTGTCATTTCATCAAAATGCTCTGCCTGCCTCTGGTGAATCCACTCATAGATCTGCTTTGCCCGAAATGCTTTTTCTCCCAGATTTTTGATTTCTTCTTGTAATTCTTCGTATGTATATGCACGAATATCTTTTTTCATAACTCCTTCTTTCTCATACACGCAATAAAAAATCCATCACTCTTATGAATACCCGGAAGCAGCTGCAGGCTGCCGTCTTCTCTTACCTCCTGCTGCAGTTCCCGACATAATCTGTCACGTATGTCCATCCCTTCAAATTGCGGATGTTCTTTTAAAAACCAATGTACATTATCCTGATTTTCTGCCGGATTGATCGTACAGGTGCTGTAGATCAACATTCCTCCCGGTTTTACATATTGCTGCACTACTTTTAGGATATCACGCTGAAGCTGCGCCAATTCGTGACACCCTTCTTCGGTTGCCTTATATTTCAAATCCGTCTTCTTACCCAACACTCCAAGTCCGGAACAGGGGAGATCCGCGATCACAATATCTGCTTTTTCCTTACTCTCCGCATCATATTGCGTCGCGTCCTTACAGACTGCAGCAATATTGGCAAGTCCTGTACGAACAATATTCTCCTGAATCAGAGACACCTTATACGGCGTCAGATCTCTCGCTTCCACATGACCGCTTCCTTTTAGAAGTTCTGCCATATGCAGAGCTTTTCCACCCGGAGCCGCACAGACATCAATCACTTCTGCCCCCTCTTTTGGCGCTGCTATTTCACAGACCAGCATGGAACTGATATCCTGTACCGAAAAAGTGCCTTCCCTGAAACTGGAAAGCCCGCCAAGATAATCAAAACCGGAAATACAGAGCGCATACGGAAGATACGGATGTTCTTCCACCCGGACCCCTTCCTGCTGCAACTGCTGTTTTAATTCCTCCACACATTCCGGATTCCGACATCTCACTGTCAGAGGACTTTCCTTTTGAAACTGCATCAACATTGTTTCTACTGTTTCAAAATCATAGGATTTTAACCACAATTTCAAAATCCACATAGGCATGGAATATCTGACAGACAAATAGTCCGCCGGATTCTCCGGATATTGAATCTGATCCAGATTTCTCGCTACATTGCGAAGTACACCGTTGGCAAATCCCCGCAGACTTCCAAAGCCTTTTTTCACAGCCAGTTTCACTGCTTCATTGCATGCCGCCGAATCCGGAACCGTATCCATATACTTTAGTTGATAAACTGCACTCCGCAGAATATTTCGAATAACCGGTTTCATTTTTTTCACTTTTACTTTAGAAAACTGATTCAGAATATAATCCAGTTCCATCATATGTTCCAACGTACCTTCCGTTACTCTTGTAATGAATGCACGCTCCTTTTTATCTAAATACTGGTATTTACTCAGCACATCATTCAACACTATATGACTGTACTTTCCCTCTTCCAATACTTCTAAAAGAATCGCTAACACCAGTTCTCTTTCACTGACAGCCTTATTCATCTCGTTGTCTTCTTCCTCCTGTGATCAATAACAATCGTAAAAGCTGTAAAATCATAGATGCCGCACTGGCTACATAAGTCAATGCAGCAGCGCCTAATACAGCCTTTGTCTGTCTGATTTCCGTTTCATACAGCATTCCACTTTTTTCCAGCGCACGCACAGCCCTGCCGGAAGCATTAAATTCCACCGGAAGTGTAACAAGCTGAAATAAAACCGCGCCCAAAAATAACAAAATGCCTGCATTAATCAAAAATGCTGCCGTCTGATTGTTCATAAACATTCCTATTACAATTAATGGCCAAGCCAGTGTTGAGCCAAAGTTTGCGATCGGCACCAATGCGCCCCGAATTTGAAGCGGTGCATACCCCACTGCATGCTGCACTGCGTGTCCGCATTCATGTGCCGCAACTCCAATTGCCGCCACAGAAGTAGACGCATAGGTCGAATCTGACAATCTCAGCACTTTGTTTCGTGGATCATAATGGTCGGTCAGCCTTCCCGATACGTGCTGCACCTGCACATCATAAATCCCATTTGCCCGCAAAATACGTTCCGCCGCCTCCCGACCTGTCATACCGGAATGACTCCGTACTCTGTCATACTTTCGAAACACACTGTTGACACGATTGGATGCCAGCATACAAAGCAGCACTCCAATCACCACTAATATATAGGTTCTGTCATAAACATAGTAAAACATCTTATCGACTCCTTTTTAATACGACACCCGGTTCCAAATGATACCCTCTCAAAAACGCGCCTGTATCCATTCGTTTTTTTCCCGGAATCTGTAATTCTTCAACCTTGAGTTCTCCCTCTCCTGTCTGTATATAAAAGCAATCCTTCTCTACTCTCGTAATGCATCCTGGTTCTGCTGCAGTTTCTGTCTCTTCTACCATTTCCACGACAGCCTTCGCTTTCCAGATTTTCATCACCTTATCTTCCCAGTAAGTATACGCACTTGGCCAGGAATTTAAACCTCTGACCAGACGTTCTATTTCCATTGCAGGTTTTGTCCAGTCAATATTTCCTAACTGCTTATCCAGCATTTTTGCATAAATTGTCGGAGTTTCCCCCTGTTTTTCCGGAGTCAGACTTCCAGTTTCCAATTCTGCTAATGTCTTGACACAAAGCTCAGCTCCGGCTTCCGCCAGTTTGTCATGAAGGCTCTCTCCGGTCTCTTCCGGTGTAATCACAACCTCCGTTTTCAAAAGCATATCTCCGGTATCCAGCCCTTCATCCATCTGCATTGTAGTCACTCCGGTCACCTCTTCTCCACAGATGATGGACCACTGAATCGGAGCCGCACCTCGATATTTCGGCAGCAGCGATGCATGTACATTGATACATCCGTATGGAGTCATCTCCAGAATTTCTTTTGGCAAAATCTGTCCGAATGCAATGACAACCATTACATCCGCCTGATATTTTCTGAGTTCCTCTATACATTCCGGATTTCTGACACGTTTCGGCTGATAAACCGGTATTCCATGACGAATGGCAGCCTCTTTGACCGGAGTGAACTGCATCTCTTTTCCCCGCCCCTTCGGCTTATCCGGCTGAGTCACTGCCAGACACACCTCGTGTCCTGCCGCAACAAGCGCCTCCAATGTTCCAACGGAAAAATCCGGTGTTCCCATAAATATAATCCGCATCTTATTCGTAATCCTCCCCGTCAAATTCTTCATCACCTACATATTCCTCTTCTGCATCATCATACATAACATCATGAACGCCGTCTTCTGTTTTATCCATATACATTTCCCCTTCCAGATGATCGATTTCATGACAAAACGCACGTGCAAGCAAGCCTTCTCCTTCCATTTCTACTTCCTGCATATCTTCATCCTGGAAACGTACTTTTACATAATTCGGTCTGGTTACGATTCCATATTTTCCCGGAAGGCTCAAGCATCCTTCTTCTCCGGTCTGTTCCCCGGAAGTCTCGATGATTTCCGGATTAATCATTACAATCGGACCGTCTCCAACATCAATTACAACGATCCGTTTCAAAATGCCAACTTGTGGAGCTGCCAGTCCTACGCCAAATTTCTCATACATCGTGTCCAGCATATCCCCAATCAAAATCTGGGTACGAAGTGTGATCTTGTTCACTGTTTTACATTTTTTTGTTAAAATTTCATCTCCTGCGATACGAATTTCTCTGATTGCCATAATATCTTCTCCTTTTTCTCTTCTTGCATTTATCTTCTTAAAATCCATTATATTTTCATTGGATTAAAGTCAAATTGAATCCGAATAGTCTGATATCCGGAATTTACTTCTATATATTTTTCCAACTGATTCTTTATCTTTACCAGTGTATCATATCTTTCCGTTTTCAGATAGAGTACTTTTCGATAGATATCATTCATTTTTCCAATCCCCGGCGCTGCCGGTCCGATAATCTCTACCTCTTTTCCTCTGCATATTCGCGCAGCATATTCTTTTAAATACATACATCCTCTTTCCAGATGTGCTTCATCTGCCGAACTTGCCAAAACTGCCAGCAGATTCTCCGCCGGAGGATAGCCCATCAATTCCCGATACCGGATTTCCTCCTGGTAAAATGCCTCATAGTCCTGCGCCGCCGCCGTCAGAATCGCATAATGTTCCGGGCTATAGGTCTGAATCACTGCTTCTCCCGCTTTCGCTCCGCGGCCCGCACGCCCTTCAGCCTGTGTCAGTAATTGAAACGTTCTCTCACCCGCCCGATAATCATCTGCATAAAGTGACATATCGGCTGCAAGCACTCCGACCAGCGTTACATTTGGAAAATCATGCCCTTTCACAATCATCTGTGTTCCGACAAGTATATCCGCCTCCTCATTTGCAAATGCAGCCAGTATTTTTTCATGGCTGTCTTTTTCCCTTGTTGTATCCATATCCATCCGCAGCACCCTCGCTTCCGGAAAACGATTCTTTACGATTTCCTCAATCTGCTGTGTCCCTGCGCGAAATTCTCCAATATGTTTTGATCCGCATTCCGGGCAGACTGTCGGCTTTATTTCTTCATGTCCGCAATAATGACATACCATTTTTCCACCTCTGTGTGAAGACAAAGAGACATCACAGTGCGGGCATTTCAATACGTGTCCACATTCTCTGCAGGAAACAAAGCCTGCGTACCCACGCCTGTTTAGGAACAACATAATCTGTTCTTTTTTTTGCAGACGTTCTTCCATCAGCTCCTGCAGCTTTTCACTTAAAATTGAGCGGTTTCCGTTCTTTAATTCCTGCCGCAGATCTACCGTATGCACCACTGCCATTCCCTGCTGTCCGGAACGATTTTTCAGTTCCAATAATCGGTAGATCCCATGCTTTGCCCGATACATTGACTCCAAAGAAGGGGTTGCAGAACCCAGTACCAGACTTGCGCCCTCCATTCGTGCCCGCTCCTGTGCCGTTTCGCGTGCATGATACCGGGGAACCTGCTCGCTTTTATACGTGTTTTCATGTTCCTCATCAATGACAATCAACCCCAGATTCGGAAATGGGGTGAAAAGCGCTGAACGCGGACCGATCATTACATCCACTTCCCCATTTTTTGCCCGCATCATCTGGTCATACCGTTCCCCCGCTGATAACCGCGAATTCATAATTGACACCCGTTCTCCAAAACAACGGTAGAAACGCATCACCGTCTGAAATGTCAATGCAATTTCCGGAATCAAAACAATTGCTTGTCTTCCCTGTTCTGCCACCCTCCGAATCATTTCAATATATACTTCTGTCTTTCCACTTCCGGTAACTCCATGAACCAGATAGGTTCCATATATATTCTTCTCATAATCACTCCAGAAAGTCTCAATGGCATTGTTCTGTTCGTCCGTAAAAATGATTTTCTGTGCCTGCTGTTCTTTTTGCTTAACAGGGTTCCGAAACACCTGCTCTGATTCCAAAGCAAGCACCCCCTGTCCTTCCAACGCACGCACCACACTCAGCGTGATATTCAGCTTTTTGTTAATCAGCTCATACTCCAGAACCGGTTCTTCCAAAAGCGCTTCCAAAAGCCGAGCCCGAGCCTTCTGATTCTTGGATTGAAAATACTCCAGTTTTTTTCTTCCCTCTTCTTCTCCTAACAACAGACGCACCGTTTTCTTCATCTTCGCCTGTTCCTTCTGCTTAATCGGGAGCACTGTTTTCAAAGCCTGTATCATCGTTCCGCCATACTGTTCTTTCATCCATGCAGCCAAAGCAACCAGCCGCCCTTCAATCGCAACTCCGTTTCTGGAAATATCTTCGATTTCTTTTACTTTGGACAAATCATAATTGCACGTTTCCGCAAACCCTATAATATACCCCTTGGTCTGCCGATTTCCTTTTCCAAAGGGAACCAATACTTCCATACCTACAGAAAGTTCCCCTTCCAAACGGGAGGGGACTCTGTATTGAAAAATCTTATCCAGTTTTTCATGTGTAATATCTACGATAATATTCGCAAACATGAAAGTTCCTTTCTCTTATCTCAACTCTTCTAATACTTCCTGAATCAAAACACGTTCATCCATCGGATATTTGACGCCTTTGATTTCCTGATAATCTTCATGACCTTTTCCTGCAAGAACAATGACATCTCCTCGCCGGCCATGTTCAATCGCATATTTGATGGCTTCTTTTCGATCACAGATTTCTACATATTTTCCATCGGTTTTTCCAATTCCAATCTTAATATCATCTATAATATCCTGTGGTTCTTCAAATCTTGGATTATCCGATGTAATGATCGTCAAGTCTGCCAGTCTGCCGGATACTTCGCCCATCTCATATCTCCGGTCTTTCGAACGGTTTCCTCCACAGCCGAAGAGACATACCAATCGTGACGGATTGTATTCCTTTAATGTAGTCAACAGGCTTTCCAGACTCATGGCATTATGTGCATAATCAATCATCAGCGTAAATTCATCCGATACCTTTACCATTTCAATCCTGCCCTTTACCTTTGCAGCCTTCAAGGCTTTCTGAATCACATCCGTTGGCACTTGAAAATGTCTGCAAACTGCTATGGCTGTCAGAGAATTATAGACACTGAAGGTTCCCGGAATATCTATTTCCACATCAAAATCCATCAATCCGGTTACATGATATGCGACGCCCAGATAGCCCGGTCTGGATACCAGATGGGTATTGACGGCACGTAAATCCGCTTTTTCAGAAAATCCAAACGTCTCCGTCTTACAGGTTGCCCCTGCAAACACATCTGCAAAATAAGCATCATCCACATTGGCGATTCCCAGCTTGCATTGTTTGAACAGTAACCCTTTACATCTCTTATAATCCTCAAAATCTTTATGCTCATTTGGACCGATGTGGTCTTTTCCCAGATTCGTAAAAATACCGATTTCAAAAGGGATTCCGGCTGTTCTATGGAGCATCAGCCCCTGTGAAGAAACCTCCATCACAACACTGTCACACCCGGCTTTCAGCATCTCTGCAAAATATTGATGAATGGTAAAGGACTCCGGTGTGGTATTGGCTGCCGGTATCTTTCTGTCTCCGATAATCGCCTCGATCGTACCGATCAGCCCTACCTTATGCCCTACATCTTCTAAAATAGATTTGATCATATAAGTTGTTGTTGTTTTTCCCTTTGTGCCGGTAATTCCGATCACTTTTAGTTTCTCTGCCGGATATCCAAAATATGCGGCAGACATCAACGCCAGAGCATAACGGGTATCTTCCACGCAAATCACCGTCACTCCTTCCGGCGCTTCCACCTCTTTCTCCACGATAACTGCAGCAGCTCCTTTCGCCGCTACATCCTCTATAAACTCATGACCATCTACAACTGCTCCGCTGATACAAACAAACACAGAGCCTTTTTCTACTTTTCTGGAATCATTTGCCAGAGTCGAAATCTCAATAGCATCGGCTCCCTGTACTACTTCATACTCCAATCGTTCCAATAACTGATTTAATTTCATATCATCCAACCCCTTTTTCTACACTTATGAATCATAATCCTTCATCTTGAACTGTTCAGCACACTCGCCGAATCCTTTCCATTATACCAGCTCTTGCCCGCACATCTCCAGCGCAGCCTCAATCACCTTATCCATATCGTAATATTTATAATTACCGAGCCGTCCGCCAAAGATTACGTTCTTCTCCTGTTCTGCCAGTTCCCGGTATTTTTCAAATAATGCGTTGTTCTGTTCATTATTGACCGGATAATACGGCTCCATGCCTACCTTCCACTCCGAAGAATACTCTCTGGAAATAACCGTCTTCTCCTGCTTACCGAACTCAAAATGCTTATGCTCGATGATTCTCGTATATGGAACTTCTCGTTCTGTGTAATTTACAACCGCATTTCCCTGATAATTGTCTGTATCCAATACTTCTGTCTCAAACCGTACGGAACGGTACTCCAAGGCACCGAGCTGATATCCGAAATATTCATCGATCATTCCGGTAAATACGATTTTCTCTGCGATATCCGGCTGTTCCTTGATGAATGCAAAATAATCGGTATTCGTCTTCACCTCTATGCCGTCCAACATCTTCTCCACAATCTTCGTATATCCTCCGATCGGGATGCCCTGATAACGATCATTGAAATAATTGTTATCATACGTAAACCGAACCGGAAGGCGCTTGATGATAAATGCCGGAAGATCCTTGCAGTCTCTTCCCCATTGTTTCTCAGTGTACCCCTTTACCAGCTTCTCAAACACATCCTTACCAACCAGTGATAATCCCTGTTCTTCCAGATTCTTCGGTTCTGTAATCCCGGTTTCCGCTACCTGCTCAGCAATCTTCGCCTTCGCTTCCTGTGGTGTACGGATATTCCACATCTTGCTGAAAGTATTCATATTAAACGGCAGGTTATAAAGTTCATCCTTGTATACAGCAACCGGAGAGTTAATATAATTGTTGAACTCCGCAAACTGATTAATGTATTCCCATATTCTCTTATTAGATGTATGGAAAATATGCGCGCCATACTTATGCACGTTGATTCCCTCAATCTCCTCGCAGTAAATATTTCCTGCAATATGATCACGTTTATCAATCACAAGGCAGCACTTTCCCTTTTTCTTTGCCTCATGCGCAAACACTGCTCCATATAATCCGGCACCTACAACAAGATAATCATATTTCATAATGTCGTTTCCTCTTTACTTCTCTTCATTTATTTTATTATCTAAATACCACGTTCTGTAGTAAAAACACAAAGATATCATACCATATAGAGTGTAAAAAAACCACCGTTCATTCTCATAAACGGTGGTTTTTACAACTCTTTTTCTCATTTATTTATCTGTTTACCAAAAAACCTTTTTTTCTTAGTTCTTCTTCTATCAAGTCTAATGTTTCTTCATTATCTGCAGTAATTGTATGATAATGATAATCAGAGGTAATGTTTTTCAGGGGACTGGATTTTCCATTCCTGATATCTTCCATAAATTCTGCAACTTTCCTCCTGGAATTAATATGCAGCTCTGCCTGTAAATGCCCGTAAACCCTGTGGTTTACCATAACATTTTCCACGCACCCTCCCATATCTACCACTGTGCACAATTCCTCTTCCAGACATTCATCTGAATGACAGACCTTCAAAACACGACTTACCTTAGCCGGCGTATTCAGAATATACCCCCTGTTTGTTGCTATCACATCATATCCGGCAGCACGTAGCAGCGCGATATCCTGCACGATCACCTGACGACTCACCCCATAAGATTCTGCCAGATTTTTTCCTGAAACAGGTGCCGGGCTTTTCTGAATCCGTTCTATAATCTCTGTTCTTCTCTCTGAGCCTGACATAGTACTCTCCTTCTTTTACTCAATCTTTCAATCTTATTTCTCTCTTAGATTGCATGAAGATTTTTCAGAGAAATATCTAAGATTAATGCAGAATGTGTCAATGCGCCACTGGAAATATAATCCACGCCTACTGCCGTTACATTTCCAATATTCTCTTTTGTCACATTTCCGGAGCACTCTGTCTCTGCACGACCATCGATCAGCTCAATTGCACGTTTCATATCTTCCGGAGTCATATTGTCCAGCATAATAATGTCTGCACCGGCTTCTACAGCCTCTTTTACCATCTCCAGATTCTCCACTTCCACCTCAATCTTGCGAACAAACGGAGCGTATTCTTTTGCCATCTGCACTGCTTTTGTCACACTTCCTGCTGCTCCGATATGGTTATCTTTCAATAAAACCCCATCGGATAGATTATAACGATGATTGTATCCGCCCCCAACACGAACGGCATATTTCTCAAAAATACGCATATTCGGAGTTGTCTTTCTTGTATCCAGCAGTTTCGTCTTCGTACCTTCCAACAGCTTTGCCACTGATTTTGTGTAAGTAGCGATTCCACTCATACGCTGCAAATAATTCAAAGCCACACGTTCTCCGGAAAGAAGCACGCGAATATCACCGGTCACCTTCGCCATTAACTGACCATTTTTTACTTCCTCTCCATCTTTGCAGAAAAATTCCACCTTTGTATCTGCATCTAAAAGATGAAAAACTCTCTCAAATACATCCAGACCTGCAACGATTCCGTCCTGTTTGCAAAGCAGTTCCACCTCTCCCTGCACCGCTTCTTTCATAACAGAATTGGTTGTTACATCCTCGCTGGAAATGTCTTCGCGAAGCGCTTCTTCAATCAAATGATCCACCTGTAAATCCATTGTAATCTTATTCATTCTTATTCCTCCATTGATTTTATAATATGTTTTGCTGCCTGCTTTGCAAATACGACACATTCCAATAACGAATTGCTTGCCAGACGGTTCTTTCCATGTACTCCGGTGCAGCTTGTCTCCCCAACTGCATATAACTTCGGCATACTCGTCTTGCTGTCGGAATCCACCCAGATTCCTCCCATAAAATAATGCTGTGCCGGAACAACCGGGATACACTCTTTCAATACATCATACCCCTCTTCCAGACATTTCTGATAAATATTTGGAAAATGATTTAAAATAGTCTCTTTTGGAATATGTTCCATCGACAGCCAGACAAATTCTGTTCCGTCTTCTTCCATTTGTTTATAAATAGCCTTAGACACTACATCCCTTGGAAGAAGCTCATTCACAAATCTTTCTTTCTTCTTATTATACAATACTGCGCCTTCTCCACGCACTGATTCGGAAATCAAAAATCTTCTGCCAGGTTTTTTTGAATACAATGTTGTCGGATGAATCTGTACATAATCCAAATGTTCCATCCGAACACCATGCTTTTTACCAATTTCAATCGCATCACCGGTCAAGTGCGGGAAGTTTGTTGAATGCTGATAGTTTCCTCCAATCCCTCCACTTGCCAAAACCGTATGTTCTGCCTTAATCTGAAATCCTTCTCCCTCTTTTTCTGCCAGAACTCCGACACAAACGCCATCTTCTTCCAACAGATCTGTCATCGAAGTATATTCCATTAAAGTAATATTTTCTCTCTTCTTTACCTGTTCTAATAACTTGCTTGTAATTTCCTTTCCGGTAATATCTTCATGATACAAAATTCGCGGCTGAGAATGCGCTCCCTCTCTGGTATACGCAAATTCGCCATCTTTCTGCTCAAAATCCACACCGTACTTCACCAGTTCCTGAATCATATCCCATGAATTACGAAGCAGCAGATCCACAGATTCTTTTCGGTTTTCATAATGACCTGCACGCATTGTATCTTCAAAATATGTATCATAATCCGACTCATCTTTCAACACACAGATTCCTCCCTGTGCAAGAAAAGAGTCACTGCTTTCCAGATCTGATTTTGTAATCATAAGAATCTTTTTCTCTTGCGGCAGACTCAGCGCCGTAAATAATCCGGCTGCCCCTGTCCCCACGATTACAACATCTGTCTTGATTTCCATTCTTTTTTCCTCCTAACATTACCGCGCCAGTTCCAACATCTTTTCCAGTGGTTTCCCGGAATGTGTCCGCAATTCTTCTGAAATATGTACTGTATTTTCTTCCTGCTCCAGCACTTCCACAATTTTCTCAAGCGTAATCAGTTTCATATCCTCGCAAACCGGCTCTGTCTCTGTAAAATAAAACTGTTTCTCAGGATTTTGTTTCTCCAGTTCATAACGAACTCCAATCTCTGTACAGATAATAAACTCCTGACAATCACTTTTATTTGCATAGGAAATAATTCCGGATGTACTGCCTATATAATCTGCCAGCTGACAAACTGTCTCCGGGCATTCCGGATGTACCAAAACTTCTGCCTGCGGATGCATTTCCTTCGCTTTTAAGACTTCTTCCACTTGCATTTTCTCATGGATCGGACAATATCCCTGATTCAATATGACATGTTTTTCCGGAACCTGCTCTGCAACATAGCGCGCCAGATTCTTATCCGGAATAAAGAAAATATGTTTCTGCGGCAATGCTTTTACAATTTTGACAGCATTTGCCGAAGTTACACATACATCCGCGTACTGCTTTAACTCTGCCGTAGAATTAATATAACAGACAACTGCAAGATCCTCATAGGTCTCTCGCATTTTCTGAATCGTTTCTTTGTCCGCCATGTGCGCCATCGCACAATCTGCGTGCATATCCGGCATCAAAACAATCTTATTCGGATTTAATATTTTTGCGCTCTCTCCCATAAATGAAACTCCGCAAAATACAATCGTCTGCTCCTTTAAACCAACTGCCACCTTGCTCAGATAAAAGGAATCTCCAATATAGTCAGCAATCTCCTGTACTTCCGGACGAACATAATAATGTGCCAGAATCACCGCATTTTTCTCTTTCTTTAACTGTTGTATCTTTTCAACAATATTCATAATCACTTCTCCCTTAGTAAACCTTTGAGTAAACTGAACCTATTATAGCACTGGACTTTACATCTGACAAGACACTTGTTTATTCATCTGTAAAATTATAAAATGATTCTTCGGTTTATTATAGAAAAAAAGATTTGACACCAATCCAATAGTGCCAAATCTCCTTATTATCCATATATAAATGTATAAATATACGCTTATTCGTTAAGGCAATATATTTCCCGCCGCCATATAAATTCCATACCACTCTTCTCTTGTCAACGAAATCTCTGCCGCCTGACAAATCTGCAAAAACCGTTTCTGATTCATCGTTCCGGAAAGCACCTGCATATTGGCAGGATGTCTGAGAATCCACGCTGCAGCGATTGTCGTATCACTGACTCCGTATTTTTCCGCAATCTCCAAAATCTTCTTGTTCAGTTCCGGATATTTCTCACTTCCCAAAAATACTCCTTCAAACATTCCATACTGGAACGGAGACCATGCCTGAATTGTCACATCATGCAATCTGCAATAATCCAACACATTTCCATCCCGATTGAGACTGCCCGGTGTCATCATATTTACTTCTATTCCACTCTGAATCATCGAAGAATGCGCCGCACCAAATTGCAGCTGATTTGCCATCAACGGCTGATTCACATATTTTTTCAAAAGTTCCATCTGCATAGGGTTCTGATTGGAAACTCCAAAATATCTGACCTTTCCGGATGCATGCAGTTCATCAAAGGCTGCTGCCACTTCTTCCGGTTCCATCAACGTATCCGGTCTGTGCAGCAACAGAGAATCCAGATACTCGGTTCCCAATCTTTTCAGAGAGCCTTCTACAGATGCAATAATATGTTCTTTTGAGAAATCAAACATCACACCCGGAACAATTCCACATTTGCTTTGAATCCACATTTCATCACGTCTGAGCCCGGTTTCCTTCACAGCTTCCCGGAAACGTTCTTCACAGGCACCTTTTCCATAAATATCTGCATGGTCAAAAAATGAGACTCCTGCCTCCATTGCAGTATCAACCAGTCTTGCAGCCTCGCTGACAGACAGCTCGGTCATACGCATGCATCCCATGACAATAGCCGGTACCTGAATCGAAGAGCTGCCCCAGTTCACCTTTTTCATATTGCACAATACCTCCTCTTTTTTCGCGTATTATGGTTCTATTATTCCACCGGAAATAGATTTTTGCAATATGGAAAAATCCAACTCCGCAACCTCTCCGATTACGATAACCGCCGGAGAAACAACATTCGCTTTTTCTGCTGCGGCTGCAATCTCTGACAATTTTGCCCTTACTTTTGCCGGATGAGGCGCATTTCCTCCGGAAATAACTGCCGCCGGAGTATCTCCACTTTTCCCGGCTTTCAAAAGCCGCTCTGCAATTCGCGGCAACTGTCTGAGCCCCATCAAAAATACAAGCGTTCCGGATAGTTCTGCCAATGCATCAAAATCTTCCGGAAGTCCATCCGCTGTATCAGATGTATGTGCGGTAATAATATGCAGTCCTCTGCTGGCGCCGCGATGCGTTACCGGAATCCCCGCCTCTGCCGGAATTCCTATCGCAGAAGGGATTCCCGGCACTTCCTGACAGGGTATTCCCGCCTGCATCAGTGCCTGCATTTCTTCTCCGCCTCTGCCAAAAAGATACGGATCTCCGCCTTTGAGACGCACGACCTTGAATCCCGCCTTTGCCAGCTCTATCAATTTTGCATTGATCTCTTCCTGCGGCGCCGAATGTGCTCCGGAACGTTTTCCCATGTAAATCCGTTCTGCCGTCTCCGGAACGGAATCTAATAACGCTGCATCAATCAAGTCGTCATACACCACCGCCTCACACTGTTGCAGCAATCGCAGCCCACGTACTGTGATCAAATCCGCTTTTCCACACCCCGCTCCTACAAGAGCCACACTTCCGACCGGTCTTTGATCCTGATATTGATTCCATTCCTGTTCCGTCAATGGTCGTCCTCTCTTGATACAATCATCGAATAGCTTTCTATGGAAACTTGCCCGTTTCTTTTGCTCTGGTATTTTTTCTTTTAATTCTTTTCTTTTTTCTTCCAGCCAGTCTAATATTTCATCCAGATTATCCGGCAGTGTATCTCTCAGACACTCCTTAAAATAAACTGCTGCAGTCGGACTCACCCCGCTGGTGCAAATCCCTGCCGACAACTTTCCCTGTTTTACCAACGCCGGAAATACAAAACTACATTTCTCCAAAGCATCTGCCACATTGACCGGAATCCGTTTTTTCTTACAGAATGCAGATATTTCCGCATTTAATCTTTCATCATCTGTTGCCGCAATCACCAATACCGGAACATCCTTTGTTTCCTCTAACAGATCGCATGTAAATTCCTGCCGCTTTTTTGTTATCTCAGAAACTTCCTCCAGCTTCGTCTCTATCTGGGGAGCAATCACAGTGATCTTCGCCCCATAAGGCAGTAATTTCTGTACCTTTCGATATGCAACCGCACCGCCGCCGATGACCCATACCTTCTGGTCTTTTAATTCCACAAACATTGGAAAATATGCCATTTTATCTCCCTCTTTTACTTCTTCTGATACTGATAATAATACTGTACCCCATGGGTCGTTTCCATTTTATGTACTTTCACCCCAAACACGCGATCCAAAAAACCACTTTCATAAAGTTTTTCCGGCGTATCAACACACACCAGTTCGCCTTCCTCCATCAGTGCAACCCAATCTGCTATCTGCAGTGCCATCCTCAGATCATGCAAAACAAGAACTACCGCCTTTCCCTGCCCTGCAAGAGAAAGGGCAATCTCTATCATCTGCATCTGATGCCGGATATCCAGATAGGTTGTTGGCTCATCCATGAAAATGGTTTCTGTATCCTGCGCCAACGCCATTGCAAAATAAACACTCTGCCGCTGTCCGCCGCTCAACTCACTGATATTGTCATTTTCATATTCCCTGCTGCCAGTCACATCCATCGCATTTTTTGCAACCTCATAATCTTCCCGACCGTATCGTCTTGGATACGAAAGATATGGAAACCTTCCATGCAGCACCATCCGCAGCGCCTGAATCGAAGACATATTTCGGCTCTGCGTCAAAAAAGCAGCCTTTTTAGCAACCTCTTTTCGTTTCATCTGCCGAAGGTCTTTTCCATCATACAACACCATTCCTCCGGTCATCGGGATCAATCCCAGAGCAGCTTTTAAAACCGTAGATTTTCCACATCCGTTAGGTCCCAATAAGACGGTTACCTTCCCCGGTTCAAAGGACATCGTCACATGATGTACTACATCCCTTCCATGATATCCCGCCGACAGTTCTTTTACTTGTATCATACATGCCCTCCTCTATGTTTCAATAAAATCCAGAGGAAAAATGGTGCACCGGTAAATGCAAGCACAATTCCAACCGGTAATTCAAACGGAGAAAACAATGTTCTGGCTGCCAGGTCACAGATTGTCACAAAAAAGGCGCCTCCGATTGCCGATGCCAGTAAAAAAGAGAAACTGTTCTCACCTCTTAATCTTCGCATTGTATGCGGCACTACAAGCCCTACGAAACTAAGCAGTCCGGAGAAACTGACGGCTACTCCGGCAAGTACGGCCGCAAGCATCAAGAATAGCAGCCGGACCGGTTTGACCGAAAGTCCGAGACTCGCCGCTGTATCACTCCCCAGCGCCAAAACATCCAATTGATGAGACAGGGATAGCACTAACAGCAAACTCAGTAAAATCAGTATGGCCGCCGGTTTTAGCTGTTCCATTGTCACTCCGATAAATCCGCCGATCCGAAAATCCGTCACTCCTGTCAAAGCCTCCGGCACCACTGTTACAATTGCATCAATCCCTGCGCTGAATAAATTGGAAATTGCCACGCCTGCCAGCACGACTGTCATACGAGAGGCGCCTGTCTTCTCTGACAGCACCATGACCAGAATCACTCCCGCAAAGGCTCCTGCAAAAGCGATAAAAGGAGTAAATCTCTGTGCTGTGGGTGCAATTGCACACATCACTGCAACTGCAAGTCCGGCACTGGAATTTACTCCTATGATTCCCGGCGATGCCAGCGGATTATTTAACACCGTCTGAATAACTGCTCCTGCAACCGCAAGAGCCGCTCCTGCAAGCATGGATGCGCAGACTCTCGGGATTCTTGTGAACTGAACGATCCGCACTGCAGTGGAAGTCTGATCTGCACAAAACAATGCAGAAAAGACTTCCTGTACGGAAAGACGTACCGATCCCATCCATATACTCAGAACAGCAGACAATATCGTAAGTCCTGTCAATCCAATCCAAAAAACTGTTTTATTTTTCCGGATAGAGAATATCTGCGAGTTTTTCATATGCCTCTCCCCATCTTGCATTTGGTTTCATGTTATAGAGATTCGGATCCATTACATAATATCTGCCTTCTTTTACAGCCGTCAACGTTCCCCATGCCGGATTACTAAGCAGAGTACTTTCCAATATCGCTTCTGCATCTGTAGGGTCTGATCCCTGAATCACAACGAATATATAGTCCGGATCCTGCTCTATGATCTTCTCCACACTCAGTTGTTCCAACAAACTGTTATCCTGATCTGCAATATTCACACAGCCCAGATCCGCCAGCATCTCTCCCAATACACTTTCTTCACTATTCTTTATCTTGCAGCTGCTTCCTGTAGCACGTACATACAACACACTTGGATTCCGTCCATCCACTCTTTTACGAACCTCTTCCACCTGTTCTTTTACATCTATACCATATTTTTCATAATTCTCTTCATGCCCTGTAAGCTGTGTACAAATATCCAGAACCCGCAGATAATCCTCAAAGTTGTCCACGTTGAAATATGCCGTAGGGATTCCCATCTCGTCCAGCGTTGCCTCCAGTTCTACATTACGGTCTGTCCCGCAGCTTGCCAGTACAAAATCCGGTTCACAGGCAATCAACTGTTCCATATTCACATCCTTGGCAGGTCCCAGATTCACAACATCCTCACGCAGCGGAAGATCAAAAAATTTCCAGGTAGCATCTGTTGCCGCCACAATCTGGTCTGCACCTCCCGCCAGGCACCAGATATCTGAAAAACTACTGATCAGACAGACAACTCTCTGCGGATTTTCCACTGTCATCTCTCTGTCCATATCGTCTGTAAATGTAACTGCTGCCGTTGCTTTTTCTTCTGACACCTGAGTCGCTTTTTCCGTTGATTCTGTCTCTTCTTGATTTGTATTAGCCGCACACCCACATGCCAGCACCATGCTCAGTGCAAGTACAGCCGCAAAATATTTTTTCATTCTCTTCTCCCGTCTAACCTTAGCAAGTCGCTCCGCCTGCTAAATGTAATTGTGCATCTATAATTTCCTGTTTTCTATCCAAAATCTCTCTGGAAAGCAGCTGCTTTTCTACTTCCTCAAATCCAATTCTGGCAATCGTATCTGCAAAACGCTCTCCGGTCTGTCCCTGTTCTCTGAACAGAAGAATTGCAGCCTCAATGGTGTCCAGCAATTCCTCTTCGGATGTAAAAATCTTAGACAAGGCTCTGCCCTGTGCAATCTTCTTTCCCCATCTTCCGCCAATATAAATCTTATATCCCGGAGTTCCTTCTTCAATTGCATCAAACGGACAATTGCCTACACACCGGCCACAGTTATTACAAATCTCCTGATTGATTTCTAACACACCATCTTCCACCTTTGCAGCTTTCATCGGGCACTGTTTTTCAATCTGACATTTTTTACATCCATTGCACATATCCTCATCAAATTCCGGAATCAGCTGTCCTACAATTCCCAGATCATTCAGATCCGGTTTTACACAGTTATTCGGACATCCTCCCGCTGCAATTTTAAATTTATGAGGCAGTTTTACGTCATGATATCCTTTATAAAAACGCTCATGAATTTCTTCTGTCAACGCAAAAGTGTCGTATAATCCATACTGACACGTTGTTCCTTTACAAGACACTACCGGACGCACAACAGAACCAGTTCCTCCGGTTTCCAATCCTGCCGGCGCTATAAACTCGCGAAACGCTTCAATATCATCGAAATGGATTCCTCTCACCTCTACGGTCAGACGAGTCGTAAACTCTACATCCCCATTTCCGAATTTCTTGGCCGCTTCAGCGATTACAGCAGTCTGTTCTGCTGTAATCTTTCCATTTCTTGTAATAATACGTCCATTGAATAAATCAGTTCCTTTATTATTTAAAAATCCAAGTGCCTTTACTCGTTTTACTTCCAACGGATTGATTGTACATGGCATAATTCTTCTCTCCTTTTCCTATATATCCATACTGGATTCTTTTCCACTAAGCCTCTACATCATTGAATGTAATGCCGCCTTCTAAAACGCGGGTATTTTTATATCCATAGAATTTCAGTCGATTCTGCAGCAGATATGCTCTCTTTCCTTTGTTGCAGACAAGCAGCAGCTTTTCTTCCGGATCCAAACCTGCCACCGGACCGTCTACATTTGTCAGTTCTACATACGGCGCTCCCTCGATTGATGGAACCAGACAGCCATCTACCACACGATATCCTTCTGCTGCCCCTGCTGCATATTCAGCCGGTGTAAATGTTTCGAAATTTCCCTCTATCTTATTCATCAGAACATTCAAGGTATGTTCAAATGGATGAATGGCGGTAGAGAACGGCGGAGCATACGCCAGATCCATATCTGCCAGATCTGTCAAGGCTGCCTTCAGCATTATTCCTGTTACTGCAATATCTACCACTTTATCAACCGCTCCTGCTCCTATCACCTGTACACCAAGCAAACGCAGTGTTTTACGGTCGGCAATCATTTTCATAATAAAGGAAGAGGCGCCTGCATAATAATGTGCTTTATCGTCTACTACCGTTACAACACTGACTGCATCAAATCCTTCCGCTTTTGCCTGCTCTTCTGTCAGACCGGTTCTTCCTACATTGATGCCCGGCAGCTTACATACCGCAGTTCCTAAAACACCACGATATTTCAGCCCCTTCCCCATGATGTTCTGTGCGATCAATCGTCCCGCAATATTCGCTGTAGATCCCATTGGAGACCAGGCAGCCTTTCCCGTAACTGCATTGTGTACCATTGCACAATCTCCTGCCGCATATACATCCGGTATATTGGTCTGTCCAAAATCATCGGTCAAAATCGTTCCCTTGAACATTTCAATTCCGGTATCTGCAAGAAAAGCTGTATTCGGGCGGATACCTGCGCTCAATACTACCATATCAGCCTTGTAAGCCTTCTTTGTAGTCAGCACCTTTTCTACCTTGCCGTCGCCTTCAAGCCCTGTCACCTGTACTCCTGTAACTACCGGGATTCCTGCCTCTGTCAGTTTTCCTTCCACAAAATCAGCCATCTCTTTATCAAATCCCGGAGCCAAAATCTGTGGAACCATATCCAATACAAACGGACGGATTCCCTGCGCCTTTAAATTTTCAGCAATTTCCAATCCAATATAACCGGCACCTACCACAACTGCCTTTTTCACACTTCCGCCATCAATCAGATTCCGGATACGAATGGCATCTTCCGGAGTTCTGACACAAAATACGTTCTCCAGATCCACGCCCTCAATCGGAGGTTTTACTGGACTTGCTCCAACTGCAATCACCAACTTGTCATAATCATAAACTGTCTCTTCTCCTGTCCGTACATGTTTCGCCGTCACTTTCTTCTCTTCCGGTGAAACCGCAATCGCCTCTGTTTCTGTATACACTTTTACGCCCGTCAGTTTCTCATATTTTGCAGGGGTATTAACAATTAACTGCGCTTCATCCTCAATCACATGTCCCACATAATATGGAAGTCCGCATCCCGCATAGGAAATATTCTCACCTTTGTTCAAAACAATGACTTCGTTGCTTCTGTCCTCTCGCATCAACTTTGCAGCAACCTTGGTTCCTGCCGCAACACCACCAAGTACCAATACTTTCATTTCCGTTCCCTCCGTTTTCTTTTTGATTTTTATAATTTTCCTTTTTTACCAACTATAACCATGATACTACTTGCCCTTTTTTTTGTAAAATAGTAATATTAGATATATAATATAGGAAAATTACTATACTGTATATCGAGGGTATTTTTATGGCTACTTTACGACAACTTAAAATCTTTTCAGCAGTCGCCGAATATAAAAAAATGAATCTGGCAGCCGACAAACTGTATCTTGCACAGCCTACCGTCAGCCAGACTATCATTGATCTGGAAAAGGAATACGATACGATCCTGTTTGAACGACATAACAAAGAACTGAAAATCACTGCATCCGGTTTATTTCTGCTGGATCGGGCAAAAGAAATCATTGCACTTTACGATGGTCTGGATCAGGAAATGAAAAATCTCAGTTCCAAGCGCCCACTTAAAATTGGCGCCACACTCACCATTGGAAATACAATGATCAGCGACATCGTCACCCGGCTCAATGTACAATATCCGGATATCGATGTCAGCGTATCCATTGACAATACGCATCTTATAGAGCAACGTATGCTGCACAACGAATTGGACATTGCATTAGTAGAGGGAATCATTACACGTAAAGAAATACAGACAGAACCGGTTTTTCAAGATAATCTGGAAATCATCTGCAGTCCCCTCCACCCATTTGCCGCAAAAACCTGCATACAGATGGAAGATCTGGCAAATCAAATCTTCATCATGCGAGAACAAGGGAGCGGAACACGCGCCATATTCGAAACTATCATGCACAGCAATCACATCCCCTTTATTACCAAATGGGAATCCTGTAGCAGTTCCGCAATCATCGATGTTGTTCGGCACAATCTGGGAATCGGCATTCTCTCCTCACGCTGTATCAAGGAATATGCTGAAAAAGGGGACGTTGTAGTCTGCCCCATCGATGCAATGAATATCAGCCGATATTTTTATTTATGTTATAACCACAGTCATCCGTATACAAGTCAGATGAAAGATTTTTCGGATCTGATTCATCAACTTGCAGAAACCCCTCTTCCTTAAATTGAAAAAAGGGATACGTTCCTTCACACAATCCGAAACGTATCCCTTTTATTTTTTTAGCAAATCATCCTTTCACAGCCCCTGCTGCAACACCTTTGATGATATGTTTCTGGCAAGACAGATAGAAGATAATTACCGGGATAACCGCAAGGATCAACGCTGCCATAACAGCTCCCATATCCACTCTTCCATAACTTCCTTTCATATACTGAATCGCAATGGAAATCGTCTTATATTTATTCAAATCCAACACCAGATACGGAAGCAGGAAGTCGTTCCATATCCACATGGTTTCCAATATTCCCACAGAAATGTAAGTCGGTTTCATGATCGGAAGTACCACAGAAAAGAACATCCGAAGTGGATTGCATCCGTCAATCATCGCCGCTTCTTCAATTTCCAAAGGAATGGACTTTACAAATCCACAGAACATAAACACCGCCAGCCCGGCTCCAAAGCCCAGATAAATAATGATAATTCCCCATGGTGTATTCAATCCGGTACGATCGGCAACCAGCGACAGAGTAAACATAACCATCTGAAACGGCACTACCATAGAAAATACGCAAAGCAGATACAAACTTTTCGTAAATCCGGATTTTACACGAGTAATGTACCATGCGCACATAGAGGTACATATCAGAATTACCAACACAGACCCCACCGTGATAAAAATTGTCCAGCCTACCGCTTCCAATAAATCATATTTCTCAATGGCCGTCAGATAATTTTCAAACCCATTCAAAGTCTTAGAATCCGGAAGCGTAAAAGGCTGCTTATTGATATAAACTTTTTTCTTAAATGAGTTCATCAGAACAATTAAGATTGGTGCAATATAAACCAACCCCAATATCGTAAATACACCGGTTCCAATGGCACTTAATCTCTCTTTTTTCTTCATTTACTGCTGCACCTCCTTGGAACGGGTTGCCCGTAACTGAATCATTCCAATTCCTACCACGAGAATAAAGAACAATACTGCTTTCGCCTGACCGACACCTTCCCAGCCGGTTCTGCCATAAAATGTATTGAAAATATTCAACGCCATCATTTCAGACATCTTAGCCGGCTCACCCGCCGTCAGTGACAAGTTCTGGTCAAAGAGCTTAAATCCATTTGTAATGGACAGGAACATACAGATCGTAATGGATGGCATCATCATCGGAATGGTCACCTTAAACAGTCTCTGAATCCCTGATGCACCGTCGATCTGTGCCGCTTCCATGACATCTCCCGGAATGGACTGTAAACCAGCTATGTAGATAATCATCATATATCCGATCTGCTGCCAGCTTACCAGGATAATCATACCCCAAAAACCATACCATTCATTTAACATCAACGCTGTACCAAACTTTGATAAAATTCCATTGAAAATCAACTGCCAGATATATCCGAGTACAATACCTCCAATTAAGTTCGGCATAAAGAAAATTGTACGGAACACATTGGTTCCACGCATCTTTTGTGTCAACGCCATCGCCAATGCAAATGCGATAATATTGATTACTGCCAGTGAAACAATGGCAAACAATGCCGTATACCAGAATGAATGCCGAAAAACAGTGTCCTGAAGTGCATCTACATAATTCGATAATCCGACAAATTTTGCATCTGTTACCGTCGTAAATTTACAGAATGACAAACCGATTCCCATTACGAACGGAACAATAAATCCTAAAATAAATGCGCACAAAGTCGGCAGCACAAAAATCGGCATATAACGTTTTATGGCTTTCTCCATAAAATTGCCCCTCCTTCTTTAAAAAACGGCGGGTACACTTTCGTTTCCCGCCGTATCACATTTTTCACAATTCCGTTGTTTCTATTTTGATGCTTCGATTTCTGTCTTCCATCCATCCACAAATGCACTTACAACTGCATCCCAGTTTGCATCTGTCTGATCTGCTGCATAAGCTGTCAAAGCAGAACCAACGCCGTTCTTCCATTCCTCGGAAGGCATTGTGGAGAATACCCATGTTACAGGAGTTTTTCCTTCGTCTAAGTATTTGTTTGCTTCATTTACAAGAACATTCTCTGACTCCAGATTAGAATCGAACGGAATTACAAATCCCATATCTTTGCACATAGCCTCTGCACCTATTTCAGAAGTTACACACCAGTTCATGAAGTCCAGTGTTGCCTGAATATCTTCTTCAGACGCTTTTGCATTTACACACCAATAGTTTTCTGTACCTGTACAAACGCCCTGTTCCTTTTCTCCTTCTACACCAATGTAGATTGGAAGAATTCCAAGATTCTCATCTCCTACGTCTGCAATGTTGTTATATTCCCATGTACCATTCTGATAGAATACTGCCTCTTCTGTTACAAAATCTGCTGTTGCATCATCTGCTGTCTTTGTAGAGATCTCAGTTGGTTTGCATGTTGCATTGTTAATATACAAATCCCATACCTGACGGTAGTTGTCCAGATATGTACCTTTGATCGCATCTGTCTGATTGATTCCATCTGCCTTATATTCATAGTAGATTGGAAGATTTGCAAGATGTGTCTTAAATCTCCAATCGGAAGAAGAATCCATACCGGAAGATGTAAATGCGGAGAATCCAAGTTCATCTTTTCTTGCGGTAATGTCTTCTACCACTTTCTTAAAGCTCTCAAAATCTGTAATATCCTTTGCTGAGTATCCGGCTTTTTCTAATAATGCTTTGTTATAAATGATACCGTAATTCTCAATTACATAGGCAATTCCTGACATCTTATCGCCATCCATCAGTGCGAAACTGTCATCTGTCAGTTCTCCTGCAATATCGGAACCTGACAAGTCATAGCAATAATCTTTCCAGCTTGCAAGTCCCACCGGACCATTCACCTGGAACAACGTCGGTGCCTCAGATTTTGCCATTTCAGATTTCAATGTTTTCTCATATTCACCGGATGCGGCTGTCAACACCGTTACCGGAACCCCTGTCTCTTCCGTATAAGCCTCAGCCAGTTCCTGCCACTGCTCATCTGCCTCTGGTTTAAAGTTCAAATAATAAACCTTTCCTTTTGCCTCTTCTTTTCCATCTGTTCCTGCCGATTCTTTTGAACCTCCGCATCCTGATACCATACCTACTACCATAGTTGCTGCCAGTAAAACGGAAATCACTTTACGCTTTTTCATAATTGTTCACTCACCTTTCCGGAAATTTTTCATTTCCTCTGTTCTGTGAACATCATACCAGCGTTTCACAAAATCCTATAACAAAATAAAAACCTGAAATGCAAAAAAATAAACTCTTTACTGTTCTTTTAAAAACCGCTCAATACTCTCATCTTCCAATCTGGTAAACTCTTCCACGCTAATTTTCCCTTTTACAAGATTCGGCAGCGCCTCTCCTAATATTTCTTCTTGCAAAATAGAATTCCACTTCACCTGATAATTCGGCACAAACTGTGGCCGGCCTTCATACGCCGCCAGATAATCCTGCTCTGCCGGAAGAAGAGTACTTCTGTCTCCGGAAAACAACAATTCTTTTTCTTCCATATTCATCCGGGTCCGGAACTTAAAAAACTCCAATGCCCCTTCTTTAACCTGGGTCTCACAATCCTCAATCAATGCCCACCCAAACGTCTCTGGAGATGAAATCAATTTATTACCAGGAAATGCCGAAAACCTTGTTTTTTGCTCCCATCCTTCCGGAATCTGTTCAATCATCCAATACCCATTTGGAATCATAGCCGCCTTCCCGGAAAAGAAATTCACATAAGCCGTATCAAAATCTGTGTACATTGCATCTGCAGTTGTATATTGAAATAAATGCACCAACGTCTCTGCCATTCGGTATCCTTCCGCATTTTGATAACTTTCCGGATACAATTCTTTCATAAATTCCATGCCGTTTTCTGTACTTGCCAGCTCTGCCGTCGCTAGCAGCATAGGAGTCCAAGCCGTTCCTTCTGTATGAAGAGCAAGCGGTGTAATCCCATGAGACTGCAAAGTATCACAGCACTCCCAGAAATCTTCCCATGTCTTTGGAAACGTTTCAATTCCCGCTTGTGAAAATAATTCCTGATTCCAAAACACTCCAGAACAGGAGAAAGCTGCTGTACTAAGCGGAGCCAGATAAATCTCACCGGTTGGCTCACTACAAGATTCCAAAACAACCGGTTCAATCATCGCTTTCCACTCTTCGTCTTGATTGATGTATTGAGAAAATTCTTCCAGACGCTTATCTTCTATCATTTTCTTATAAAAGGAGGGCAGCATCCGAATATCTGTTACGACTGCCGGAAGTGTATCCGTCACATTTTGCCGTTTCAGATTTTGACGATAATCCTCCTCCGTTTCCATGCTCCACTCTACCTCAATCTCCCATTTTCCTTCGTATTCTTTATTAAATGCCTTGATCAAAGTTTCTTCGTTTCTTTTCCCGGTAGATGGATTGACAGTGAGAATCATTGGAATTTTTACTTCCTCTTCTTTTGTTTCTTCTATGATTTCCTGTTGCTCACATCCAAGCAGACAGCCGGCAGACAAGCAGCCCACCAACAAGACCGCCTCTATATTTTTTTTATAATTTCTATACGTTCCCATTCTCTTTTCTGCCCCCTCCCGGTATCTGAATCCTGCTCGTAGTTCCATTTTCATTGATTTCGTAATAATATCGTACCTCTTCTCCATATTTCAACCGCAGACGAGTCATGATATTTACAACACCATAGCCACGTTCCCTATCTGGAAAGGATTCTCGAAATGCAGCTAAAGGAAGTTGATTTAACGCATTGATCTTCTCGCACATTGCTGCATCCATCGGTGTTCCGCTATTATAAACGCTCAGACAAAGCATCTCTTCTCTGTTCTCTACGCCAATGTGAATCTCTCCCCCTTCGAAAATATCACAAAAACCATATTTGATCGCATTTTCTACAAGCGGCTGTAAAATCAATTTCAAGACCCATGTCTCTGCCGCATTCACCTTGCAGTCAATCTTATAAGAAAATAAATTTGCATTCCGGATCTGCTGAATCTCCATATAGCTTTTTACATTTTCCAGCTCATCTTCTACCGTCACGATTTCACACCCTTTGCTCAGAGAAAGCCGAAGGTACTTTGATAAAGCCTGTATCATCTTCATCGTTGTCTCTTCTTTATTGATTCGTGCCAACATATAGATTGTATCCAGCGTATTATACAGAAAATGAGGATTAATCTGACTGATCAGCATATTTAATTCACTTGTCCGCAATTCCTTTTCCTGTGTTTTAATCTCCTCCAAAAGCGATTCAATATTTCTCAGCATTTCATTATAAGAATGACCAATCTGATCTAATTCTGTATGGGTATGCAATTCTGCGATTCTCTGAAAATCATTTCCATCAAAACCCATCATTGCATTATTGATCGTCGTAATCGGTTTCGTAAAACGCTCTGAAAAATACAAACTCAGAACAACTGCCACGACCGCCACAACAAAATATATTCCGGCAAGCACTAAAATCATCTGTGCCATGTCTGCATTCAGCACACGTCCGGGTACAAAAGAGAACACTGTCAGTCCGCTTTCTTCCTGCCGATATGCAGATAAAATGCCGCCATATTTCCACACACCTGCCATCAGCATCCCATCTCCCTGCAGCGCTCCCAGCTGCTGCAGCAATGATTCCTTTTTTGTACTTTCCAGTAATTCCTCCTTCTTATTCGAAAAACACAACGCTCCATCGGAATCAATAATTCCAATGGTTGCAGTCTCTGTCAGTTTCGAATCCATTTTCAGAATTTCTCCCAGAAAATCAGGACGCATCTTAAAGAACAGCATCCCCGGTCCATGTGCATATTCCACACTTCTTACATATCTTCCGATAAATAAGGACTCCTGCTCTGTTCCAAACAATGTATCTTTTGTCCAAAACCATTTGGTTTTACTGTAATCATTTCCTAAAAACTTTTCAAATCCACTGTTCGTTACATCTTCATAAGTGACCTTTGAATATGAACGGCCATATACATTTCCTTTATTGTCTACATAGCAGTAATCTTCAATCTGATCCAGATCAATATAGGCAAAGTATTTTCCCAGAGCTATGACTTTCATATCTTCTAAACCGCTTGACTGCAGACTCTTCTGTACATCTTCATACAAAATACACTCCGCTGTGATTTCGTCACTTTTCAAATATAGATTGTCCAGAGCGATTCCCATTCGTTCTGTCATAAATTCATATTTTCCACTGATATTTTTCGTCACACTTGTACGAACATAGATCCAAATCCCAATACACGATAATGCTAGTGCAAGTACAAGCAGAGCCAATGTATATTTCAGATATTTACTTCTAATACCGGATATCGCATATTTTCTTTTCATACCTCAAATTCCTTTTTATATTCACTTGGAAGTTTTCCCGTATATTGCTTAAACAAATGAGAAAAATAGGACGGGTTGTTGATTCCCACCTGATTGCAGATTTCCCCAATACTTTCCTCACCTTTTTCCAATAAATATTTTGCCTTCTCCATCCGCTGTTTTAACAGGTATTTCTTAAATGTCATCTGAAATGTATTTTTAAATACTCTCCCAAAATATACCGGATTTAAATATACATGAGATGCTACAGATACAATTGACAATTCTTCGTCATCAAGATGTTCCTCGATATATGCTACCGCAACGGACATATATTCTTTAAAATATTTCATTTCTTCGTTCTGTACATTTTCTGTACGACTCATAATGGCTCCGCACAGAATCTTATAACAGACATCCACTGTTTTAGCTGCATTCAGATTCGGAATATTCGAATAATAATTTTGAAACTGTTCCTTCAGATTTTCTTCAATTCCATAACTGTCATTCAACATGAGTTCAACACGCAGCATCACCCGGTGCATATACTGACACTGCTGTTCTTCCTCCCCCGGAAGCTCATAGATAAACCGGATAAATGCTTCTTTTAACTCCTGTAAATTATTTTTACGCACCGCATTTACGATCAAAAGTTCTACATCTGCTGACAGGGTTCCTTCTGTCTTTTCCTCAATTTCATCCGGAACGGTAAAAGCACTCGCCCCCGATGCACTTGCCAGGCTGAATAACTTTTGCGCCTCTTCACAGCTTTTTTTGATTCCACAGATACTCTTATAAGGTTTTGAAATAGATGCAACAACCGGGCTTTTTTCCTCTTTCTTCGCCTTTTCCAAGATAGTTTTCAGCTCCCGTACAGTCGCATTTTCCACTGTTTTAATAATGAAGATGCAGATTCCGTCTTCCCCTTCAAATCTCCAGTAAACATACCGCTGCCCGATGATCTCTTCCAAATTTTTCAACACCGCAAACCGAGAGGCTTCGTAATCCAGGGAATTTGTAATCTTATAAGTCAAATCAATATCTACACAGACTGTTATAAAACGATCGTTTGGACTTAACACAGTTCCAATGGTATCAAATACTTCCTGAACTTTTTCCTCCGGTATCCGATTCTGCACATATTTTTGCACAACCATCTGTAAAAAACTGGTGGCATCTTTCATCAAAAGTTTCTCCCAGCTTTCATATCGTTCTTCATGTTCCAACTGCTCCATGCAAGTCTCATACGCGCCCCGCATCGTTTCCTGTAACTTTTCATCCTCCACCGGTTTCAACAAATACGCATACGCACCCAAATCACAGGCCTGCTGTGCATATTCAAAATCACGATAAGCGCTCAAGACGATAAATAAGCAATTCAATCCCGCTTTATGTGTCTGTTCCATTACCATCAGTCCTGTAATCTGCTTCATACGGATATCTGTCAGTACCACATGCGGCTGTACTTCCTGAATCAAATCAATTGCCTGCCGTCCGCTCTGCGCCGTTCCGACCACCTCAAATCCCATTGACTTCCAGTCATATGTATTTAATAATCCCTGTAGTAAAATTGCTTCATCATCGACAATTACCAATTTTAACAATCTCATTTTACTTCTTTCTCCCAAATCCAAATCCATGTACATTTCTCCGATTATTATTATAGGATTTTTGATATAAAAACTTTATCAAATATTTTACCTTCTATAACAAAAAAAATACCTTTCGTCTATACTTATCTTTATTTTATCAAATGCATAGATTTTTATCAAAAAGAAAAAACGCACTGCCTAACATCAGCAGTGCGCATATTCTCTATCTCATCATCGTTTCAGAGATTGCTTCTAAAATCTTGTCATGACATCCACCACATCCGGTAGAACAATGTGTAACCTTCTGCACTTCCTCAAACGCGGAAAGTACATCATCAAATTTATCCATCTGCTGCAGCGCTTTATCCACATCTGCATAAGAAACCTGCTTACAATTACAAATCATTCCAGTTCCCATTCTTTTGTCTCCTTTCAAATAGCAAGTGTTATCTTAAAAGTTTTGATAATTATAACACATCTGGTAACTGAATACAAACACTCAAATTTCCGTTCTTATATTGTACATTTTATATATAACTCAAAACCTTCTTAAAATTTTATGCCCTGTATAGCATTTTCGTATAAAAATTGTTTCAATTCTCCTGTTTCACCAGTATTATAATAATTTAATAACAGTAAATTAAACTGTTCCATATATTTATCTGTAATTGTCATAATACCAGCACCGTAAGAAACCAGTATTTTATTTGCCAACAGTAAACTAGTACGTTTGTTTCCATCCCAAAAAAACTGTCCTCTTGCTCCCCATGTAAAAGCTTCTAAGGCTTTATCTGTTGCTGAAACATCTACGGCAGATAAAATGTCTTTTAATTCTTCTTTGGTCCTTTCTTTATCTGGAACGGGCGGTTCATAATCCGTTCCTGATATTCCAACAGTTCCAGTACGAAGTTTCCCCCATTCCAGGGCTTCATTTCTTGCAATATATTCATTTAATTTGCACCAATACTCAAATGTAACTTCTTCACTCACTGTTTTTAACAAAAACTTCCATGCATCACGCATATTTAAAATTGCCTGAATATCATCAAGTTGTACATTTGGCACATTTATGCCATTTAAAATGGTCTGCGTCTGCGGAAAAGTTACTGCTCTGTTTTCCATTTTCATTCCGCAATATACATTCTCATCCCATTTCTTCTTTGCCAGAAACAAGCTCTGTTCTGGTGTTAAATGAAATTTATCTTTAAATTCTGACATCCTATATCCACCTCTTTTCATTTTAACATCCATATTATAGCATTGTTCTATGTACTTGTCATGTAGTTGTACTTTCTTCTGTGCTAGCG
Source organism: uncultured Lachnospiraceae bacterium (assembly GCA_905203555.1). Lineage (GTDB taxonomy): Bacteria > Bacillota > Clostridia > Lachnospirales > Lachnospiraceae > Schaedlerella. The sequence continues at coordinate 3,126 of CAJKWK010000016.1, read as the reverse complement.
AAAACTTTATACCATCATACAGAACTTCTAAAGCCTTTACTTATTTCAGAAAATGACGATTCCTTTCCATAGTATTCTTCATATTCTTTTTTCTTTTGTAGATGTATCCTGTTTCTTCAAGAAGTTAACCTCTTTAGCTTGTGCCGTTTCTTTCCTTGTGCCTTTAATGAATAAGAGAATCGTACAGAACAGCTTATCAAAATCAAGTAAATATTTATCAATTACAGCTAAATACTTATCCCTTAACTTGGAATGGAATTTCTCTTCAAACTCAACACGTTTTGCCTTTAGCTCTTCTTCATATTTCAGAGTAACGGAAGGTTCTCATATTCATACAAGCCAACCTTATTATAATCGGTTGTTCCTATATTCTCCATCAGGAATGCATAGGCTTTCTTCTCTTTCTCACCGTTGATATCACAACCGAAATATTCCGCCAGTTCACTGATATTATCTACATCATCCATAAAATAATCAAACATGACTTTGTACAACTGATTTGAATGTAGATTTGATTCAAAGGATTCCAGAATAATGTTTTTGCGTTCCTTATCTGTAAGTACACTGTTTCCCAACACTCTTTCCGCTTTTTCTATCTCTTCTAGGAAAATCCCAAGCACAGATATTTAGCTTATCAAGCAGAAAATCCATCAACACAAAGTATAGATTCCTTATGGTTCAAAATATTCTTAATCGTCCTTATAATTGAAATTCTTAATCTGATCATAAGACACATTTACATCTTCTATAAGAGACATTACATACTTATCCTTCGATGATGCATTTACACAAATAACATTTGAAAACACCCCTTGGAAGTTCTCTGTTTTAATAAATCCTGAATGAAAGGCTACTGTATCGTTCTCATCATAGAAATGAAACTCGCTCATCACGCCTTCCTGGATTGTCTTGTCATCTATGTCCTGCACAATATTATAAAATGATTTCACCGAAATGTCCGCAATCTTTTTTAGTTTCTCTAATACATCTATATTATGCTTCAAAGCATTCTTAAGCATCTTTGGAGTTGCCTTGCATTCATTCTTTAATACTATCTCGATTAGCTTGCCAAGGTACGGAAACGTGTATCTGCAGATAACCTTTCGATTTGTCTCTATCTCAAATTCTTCCGAGAAATAGATTAAAACATCATCAGATGATTGTGCTATAGCCTCCATCATCTGATGATTGTAATACTTCTTAAAATCTAAAGCCTTATAACAAAAATATGTGCCATCATATAGAGAGGGAATCTCTCTAGCTTTCATCTCACCAAGAACATCATAATCCTGGTTTTCAAGAGCCAGCGCAATCAGATTCGTCCTAAGACTATCGTCCTCCTTCATCCTAACATCAAGAAGATCGTAATTATATGGCATCCTTCTTTCTATCTTTGTCCCCGCGCCAAATGTTCCCCAATACTTTTGCCGATCATCATCTATAAAATAGATATAATCGTTATCCATCAAATATTTTAAAAAGGCATAATTACCGAACTCAAGCGCATAATCGATCACATTCTTCCCATATTCATCTTCATTAAGAATAAGTTTATCCGGGCGTTCAACATACTCTTTCCAGGTCTTCTTGTCTTTTGAAAAAGCCACCGAATAGTTTGTCATTCTTGTAGACGCAGGCTTTGATACCTTTCCTGCGCTTAGGAGGCTGTCAATAGACACCTCCAAGAGTTCAACAAATAACGGAAGATCCGTAATCTGTATTCCCTTGCCGCCTTTTTTTAATTTGACAAACTTTATTTGCTACTCTCTGGATTTCATCAGAGGCCGGTTCATCTTCAAGCCCGTCTCTCAACTTAATGTATGCAATGGCAAACTGTCGATCCGGTCCAAACCTCCTAGAAATCAGCTTACCAATATACGCTCCAATTTTTTCGTTTTTTTCCACCTTATACATAGCAGAATTTCCTCCATAGTATTTTCTTAAACCAAGTATACCCTCTTATTTTTTGCCTGTATATAACAAATAAGTATATACTATTCACATATGCTTATTATACTATATTTTTATATATGCTGACAGCATATATGTTTATATCTAAGAGCTGGCTCGTTTTCATTTCCTAAGCCACTTCATCCTGCCATAAAATAGTCTTTAATCAAACAAAAAAACTCCCATCGCATAATAAAATAAACGCAACGGGAGTTTCTTTATAAACTAATTAATATCTTACATCTCTATGCCTGGTGTACTACTTCTGAGCTATAGCAGCCTGCGCAGCAGCGAGTCGAGCAATCGGTACGCGGAATGGTGAGCAGGATACATAGTCCAGACCAAGTTTGTGACAGAATTCTACAGAACTTGGATCTCCACCATGCTCTCCACAGATTCCTACGTGCAGGTTTGGATTAACCGGTTTTCCTAATGTGATTGCCATATCCATCAGCTTACCAACACCTGTCTGATCCAGCTTAGCAAATGGATCGTTCTCGAAGATCTTAGCATCATAGTAAGCATCTAAGAACTTACCTGCATCATCACGAGAGAATCCGTATGTCATCTGTGTCAGGTCGTTTGTACCGAAACAGAAGAAGTCAGCCTGTTTTGCGATTTCATCAGCTGTAAGAGCAGCTCTTGGAATCTCGATCATTGTTCCTACTTCATATTTCAGTTCAACACCTGCTGCTGCAATTTCAGCGTCAGCTGTTTCAACAACCATGTCTTTTACATATTTCAATTCTTTTGCATCACATGACAATGGAATCATGATTTCCGGTTTTACTGTCCAATCAGCGTGTGCTTTCTGAACATTGATTGCTGCGCGGATAACAGCTTTTGTCTGCATCTTAGCAATTTCCGGATATGTTACAGCAAGACGAAGTCCACGATGTCCCATCATTGGGTTGAACTCATGCAGGCTGTCGATGATTGTCTTAATCTGCTCAACTGTTTTGCCCTGAGCGTCAGCCAGTTTCTTGATGTCGTCTTCCTCTGTCGGAACGAACTCATGAAGCGGTGGGTCAAGGAAACGAATTGTAACCGGGTTACCTTCCAGAGCCTCATAAAGAGCCTCGAAGTCTCCCTGCTGCTCCGGAAGAATCTTCTCAAGTGCAGCTTCTCTTTCTTCTACTGTCTCAGAACAGATCATCTCACGGAATGCATCGATTC
>CAJKWK010000015.1 GCA_905203555.1 uncultured Lachnospiraceae bacterium | reverse complement strand
AGAAACGGATGAAATGTATCGTGAAAATGGAATGGATATCTATACATTCGGGATGCTGACTGTAGCGGTAAATCAAGAAACGGTTATACAAGATATCCTGATTGATTATACAGCCGGAGAAAATAAAAAGAAATATGGAATTTACGGGATTGATGGAACATCGGATATCAGAAACGTAAAGGAAATATTGGGGACACCGGATCAGGAGCATGAAAACGAACTCTGCTATCGGTTTGACAGAGAGTTTAGTCCAAGGTTAAATATCACTTTTTCTGCTGACGGAATGGTGGAACAGTTGGAATATTATTATGTGCAATAATTATAGGGTGTCTTCGTTTTCAGCATAAAGTAACTCATTGGTCTGATAAATGGAAAAATGATGGTTTTTGCCCCATATAAGCAGACTGTCACGTTTTTGCTTTGGATATAAAGGGGCAAATCCGGCATATTTTAAAAGCGCCTGTGTTTCCTCGAGTGAAAGTTCCATTCCAAAAGAAATCGAAATCAGTTTGTCGCGTGAAGGAATACGCTTTCCCGAAAAAATCTGATATCCATAAATTTCATTGAGTTCCGAATTTTTAATAACCGTAGATTTTTTCAAAGATTTTTCTTCTAATAGTTGGTTTAAATAGTCGGAAAGAGCAGAATCAATCAAATAATCCTGTTCGTTGTCTATATATTCTTTGACAGACGAACATTGATTAAGTGCGTCCATCAGTTCATCGGTTGGTTTTTTAATCATCTGTATCACCTCGTAGAGAGTATATCATGGAGAAATCAGGTTGGCAATGGGAGAAAGTTATGTATCAGTGGTTAATAGAGAACCTGAAAGAGTATTATATTTTTGTAAAAGTATTAAAGAAAAATGATTGTGGGGAAGTGCTTTTATATAAGCATAAGCAGTGGGGAAACTATGTGGTAGTTAAGAAATTAAAAGGAATTTATCCTGCGTATGAAAGACTGCTTGAGGTAAAGCAAAAAAACCTGCCTTTAATTTATGAAGTATGTAGTAATGAAGAGGAAACGATTATTTTGGAAGAATTTATACCGGGGATTACGGTTGCAGAACGATTGGAACAGGAAACATTGTCAGAGAGTTGTGTGAGGGAAATCATAAGTCAGGTGTGTGACGGATTATATGCATTGCACTTGAATCAGATTATTCATAGAGATATCAAACCGGAAAACATCATGGTTATGAAAAATAGAAAAGTCAAGATTATTGATTTTGATGCTGCAAAAATTCATAAAATCTATTCAGAAAAAGATACGAGAACGGTGGGAACTATTGGGTATGCCGCACCGGAACAATATGGTGAAGCACAATCGGATGAAAGAACGGATATCTATGGATTAGGAATTATGATGAATGTCATGCTGACCGGAAAACACCCTGTGAATGAAATGGCAACCGGGAAAATCGGAAATATCATAGAAAAATGTATTATGGTAAATCCGAATAAGCGTTATAAAAATGTAATGGAAGTGAAAGAAAAATTAAATAAATTGTATTACTAAGCAGTGTGCATAGTACAAAAGAACTGCCTGTCATTATAATGATGATAGGCAGTTTTTCTGCTATTTGGATGAATTGGAACGGGGGTAAGGTTTCTTTTCATCCGTGAGACCGGAGAGGTAGTCCATGCTTGTGCCAAGGGCAAGGGCTATCTTCCGGCACTGTTCAAAGGTATAGTAGCGTTTGCCGTTTTCAATCTTGGAATAATCGCTTTGGTCTATACCGGTTAAGTGCTGCATCTTGATTTGCGTGTAACCGCGTTCTTTGCGCAAATCTTTTAAGCGTGACAATAGGCATTGCACCTCCTTTTTGTGGAGTGGTGGAATATAATTAAATTATGGCACGATGACCTATTGACTATCAGGGTGTAATTGACCTAAAATATAAGAAAGTACATTGAGGAGGAAGTGACGATTATGGGAAAACAATGTCCTAATTGTGGGAAAGAATTAAGTGATAATGCAAAATTTTGCAGCAAGTGCGGTAGCCAGTATGAAGATTTAAAAGCAGAAAAGCAGAGGGAAGAGTTTATATGTCAAGAGGAGAGCAAGTTTTGTCCGTATTGTGGAAACAGAATAGGCTTGAAAGCGAAATTTTGTTCTGTATGCGGAAATAGTTTGACATCTAATAATAGCAAGCAAGACCAGATGGAAATGCAAAAAGAGGATGTGCTGAAGAAAGTAAAAAAAGGTGTAGGAGGATTCGTTAATACAATTAATGAGATGACAGGTCAGGAGGGAAATGTTGAAATTCGTTTAAAGGAATTAGTTAGTGGAGTGTTAAAGAAGCATTCCCTGGCGGAACGAGAAGAACTTTTTGTTTGTGGAACGGAAAAAACAACTCCGAAAGAAAGTGAAATGGTTGCTGACTGGCCGAAACCTTGGTTGTTTTCGAGGATCTTTCTGCTTTTTTCAATCGTGTTTATAGGTCTTCTTATCGTAATAGTGGAATTTGGAAATATGAATGGCGTTCCGGGAGCGATGTTTGTGGGAGCATTTACAGTACCATTTTCGCTAGTTATTTTCTTCTGGGAAACAAATGTACCGCGGAACATTAGTATTTTTGACGTCATATCCACATTTTTTGTAGGCGGTGTTTTCTCTTTGATTTCAACACTATTGTTATATGATGTAGTAGGTGTTGGAGAATTAGATTATATAGGTGCAATTCTGGTTGGTATAGTGGAAGAAGTAGGAAAAATCATAGTTGTTGGACATTATATCAAAAAGCAAAACACAAAATATATCTTGAACGGATTATTGTTGGGAGCCTGTGTCGGGGCGGGATTTGCAGTATTTGAGACTGCCGGATACGCTTTTCGGGTTCTGTTGTATTCTCAGGATATTTACTACATGATCAAGATACTGTTTTTGCGTGCAGTTCTCTCAATAGGAGCACATACAGTATGGACGGCGATAGCGGCGGTAGGACTTGTTCTGGCAAAAGGCGAGAATGAGTTTGAGAATCATCATTATTACAAGCCCCAGTTTTTGAAATTTTTAGTACTTGTAATTGTTCTGCATGCCATTTGGGATATGCCTATTACGTTCGGAAGCTCTATACATTTAGTACCGGTATTATTGTGTATTATTGCAATTACAGTTGCTTTGATTTTACTTAGTTCAGGGTTGAGACAGGTTTCATTCATTGCAGATAAGGCAAGAAGAAATACCTTTCAATATACGGAAGAAAATACGGGTGAAAATAATGTTGGTGGAGGACGGAAAGATGAGTAAATACTGTGAACAATGTGGAACAGAATTAGAAGATAATGCAGTGTTTTGTCCAGAGTGCGGAACGAAATGCCATAGTGAAAATGTTGAAGTAAAAGAACGATTGAAGGAAAATAAAAGTAAGAAAAAGATATTTTTAATAGGAACAGGTGTTCTTTTGTTGGCTCTTTGTATTATTGGCAGTGTGACAGGATTCTTTTCCGATTTCAAAAAAGGATATGAAGATACTGGAAATGAAAAGTCTACAAAATCGCAGAAATCGGCCTTAACAGAAGATGGAAAAGCATATAAGATGACAGTACAAGAATATTGTGACCGATTTAATGAAATGGCGAATGGATCGTGGTGCAGTGGTGATGAGGAAATTTGGCGCAAGGAAGTATATGAGGGAACATTAGATTCACTACAAGAAGCTGCCGCCTATGATTCAGAGGTGGCAGAATTGATCGTTCAAACAATGACGCCTAAAATGATACCTGGAACAACATTGTTAGAGAGTGAAGATACAGATGAACTTCCAAGCGGGGAAAATTACTTGAAATATACTTATACGAATCAATATTCTTTTATTCCGGACAATGTGGGCGTTCAGATTTTAGCCTTAAAAGATACGAATCAAATTGTGGGAGTTACAGCACAATTTCCAATGGAGTATCGAAATGTTGGAGATAAATTCGGAAAATTAATATGTGATTCATTTGGGGAGACTACAGATGAGTTTCAAGAACTGTATATTAAAATGAAGGAGGCAGGCGGATATGGTCATATGTACAAAGATGGAACGGTGTTTGAACTAATGTACTATAATAATTCGGAAGAAGCTGCCTTGTTTAAGATGAGTGCCTGTACGAAAGAACATTATGAAGAGGCATGGGTAAACAATCCTGATTTGCCAAGTAAAGAGAATCCGATTCAAAATAGTGAAGAGGATTCGGAAGTAAGTAATGAGGAAAATACAGAAGCAAATAATGTAGAAATAAATGATACGGAAACGGGCATCAATGAAAGTTCGGGAACACAACAAAATGATATTCTTGAAATGTTTGATAATTTAATATTTTACGAGGGAACATGGGGAGATTTCGGAGCGCACGTGAATGAATATCAAGGAATGGTAGAAAGTGCAATCAAAAGTTCAATTTCTCTTTCAGATTATTTTGGCGATGTGAATGGTACATATATGATTTTAGAAAAGAGAGTATTAAACGATGATGTGTTAGAGAATGGACAATCAGCAACAAATCAATTATATACGATTACTTTTGAAGGACCGAGTGTGACGGGAACAGGAGGAGCAAGACATTTGGAGTGTACGGTAAGCAGTTCGGATGGTGTAAGTTTAGTATATAATGAAATTTCGTATTATTAAGTTATTAAGCAACAAGCAAGTTTACTCTTAAAAGGACAAATACAAGTTTGACAATTTTATAAAGATTTATGTATAAGGGAGATTTCAGTAACGGAGTCTCTCTTTTTTGATGGGAGAATACGAAAGTAAAAATTAACAAAATTTCAATCGAGTTTTTGTGCATAGTGATAGGAATCCTTATTTTATGCTGTTTTCAAGGCATAGATAAAAAAGATTATATAAAAAAGGACATATGACCTTGACTTGACAGAACTATGCTCGTAATATAGGTAATATAAAGCGATTATTTATTGAAAAACAATCGAAAATGAACGATGGTTGAAAGAGGAAAAAAGAATAGAAAGAAGGGGAAGTTATGTCTGGATTGACAGAGGCTTTACAGTCCTATATGAAAGATGGAAAGGAAGTGGTTCTTCTGACGGTTTATGACCGTACCGGAAGTGCGCCGCGCGGTGCAGGGGCACACATGGTCGTAGGCGAAGAGGGAAGAATTTACGGAACCATTGGTGGTGGCGCTGTAGAGTATGAGGCGGAGCAGAGAGCTCTTCAAGTCTTAAAGGAAGGATGTTCTTGTCGGGCACATTATTATCTGAAACAGAATGAAGTTCAAGATCTTGGAATGGTCTGCGGTGGTGAAGTAGATGTAGCGTTTTCTTATTTGAATCCAGAAGAAACGCATACAAGAGAAAGTATTCGCTTTTGTCAGGATTTGGAAGTACGGGAAGAAACGGCGTGGCTGATTCTGGATATTACTGAGGAATGCGGAGGTGGATTGGCTTTTTATGGAAGAAAGAGCGGGACAGCAGGAATGCATGTGCCGGAAAATGTACTTGATAATATGGTAAGTACATTCGGATTCGTGGAAGAAAATGGCAGACGATATTATTATGAACGGTTGACGCAGCCGGGCAGAGTATATATTTTTGGCGGTGGTCATGTAGCTCAGGCATTGGTTCCAGCATTGAGTGCCATTGATTTTACTTGTGTGATTCTGGAGGATCGGGAAGAGTTCTGTAAGCCAGAATTATTTCCAAAGGCAGAGCGCGTCTTGAAAATCAATATGCAGAAGATTGCAGAATTTGTAACGATTACCGAGGAAGATTATATCTGTGTGATGACGCGGGGGCATAAGGATGATACCATCGTGCAGGAGCAGATTCTGCGTACTCCGGCAAAATATATCGGTGTTATAGGAAGTCGTAAGAAGAAGGCGGCAGTCTTTCGAGCGCTGAAACAGTCCGGATTGACGGAGAAAGATTTGGAACGGATTACGACACCGATTGGATTAGAGATTCAGGCGGAGACACCGGCGGAGATAGCAGTAAGTATTGCAGCGCAGATGATTCAGGTACGTGCAGGTGGAGAGCGTATTTGAACCGGTGAAAATGTTTGAAAGGGCGGTGAAGGAACGTATGGTGCAGAAAACAGAAAGAAGTGGGGCGGAAAAAACAGTCGGAGCAGTCATTACGGCAGCAGGTACAGGAGCGCGCGGCGGTGCAGAGCAGGCTCTTACCAAGGTCATGGGGCTGAGCTTGGCAGAATATATTGTGGTGAACTTTCAGCGTGCAGGGGTCAAAGACATTGTGATCATTACAGGAAGTCAAAATGAAGCGTTGAAAAAGCAGCTCAAGGGATTTGGAGTTACATTTTTATCGAATGAAAATCATGAAAAAACAGAAATGCTGGATTCAGTGAAATTGGGGCTGAAATATTTGAAGGACCGTTGCAACAAAGTGTTTATCTGTCCGGTAGATGTGCCGTTCTTTTCTATGGAAACGGTTGGAGAGTTATTGATGGCTGAGGCTCCGGTTGTGATCCCGTCCTATCAGCATCGAGGCGGTCATCCGGTTGTTTTGGATCAACAGATTTTTTCAGGAATTTTGAATTATAGTGGTGAAGATGGATTGCGTGGAGCAATTAAATCGTTGTATCAGAAACCGCAATATGTCGAACTTGGAGACAGAGGGACGGTAGTACCGGTACAAGAAGGAACTATAAAAGATGTGGTAGCAGAGGAGCATCATCGAAAATTAAACCGGGCACAGGTCAAGGTTCGGCTTGTGCATACAAAACCGTATTTCGGTCCGGGAACGGTTACACTGCTCCGTCAGATACAGCGCTTAGGAGCAGTTCGGGAAGCAAGTGAAAAAACAGGAATCTCCTACAGCAAGGCGTGGAGCATGATTCGAACAGCAGAAGCAGAGTCGGGGCTGGAACTTGTCAGCAGACAGCCCGGTGGTAAGTTTGGAGGAACTGCTACGGTAACCGAGTCTGGTCTGGAATTGATTCGAAAATACGAAGAATTGGAAAAGTCGGTAGAGCAATTTGCAGAGGAAGAATATCGGCGTATATTTGAAAAATGAGGTGAAGGTTATGAAATTAATGAAAACAGAAGAGGCAGTTGGGCAGATTCTCTGTCATGATATTACTCAGATCATTCCCGGTGTGACGAAAGATGCGGTATTTCGGAAGGGACATGTGATTACGGAAGAAGATATTCCGGTTTTATTAAGTGTGGGAAAGGACCATATTTATATTTGGGAAAATAATGAGAACATGCTGCATGAAAACGAGGCGGCAGAAATTCTCTATGGGATGTGTAAAAATGAAAATATGCGTCCGACAGATGTAAAAGAAGGAAAAATTGAATTGATTGCAGAGTGCGATGGGCTGCTGAAAGTGAATCGTGAAAAGTTAAATAAAATCAATAGTTTAGGTGAAATGATGATTGCCAGCCGCCATGGCAATTTCCCGGTGAAGAAAGGGGAAAAACTTGCCGGAATGCGGATCATTCCCCTTGTGATCGAGAGGGAAAAAATGCAGCACGCGCAGGAAGTCTGCGGGGAAGGATCCATTTTTGAACTGAAGAAATTTCATCATAAAAAGGTAGGAATTGTTACGACCGGAAATGAAGTTTATCATGGAAGAATTGAAGACAAATTTACCCCTGTTTTGAAGGCAAAACTGGCGGAATACGATACAGAATTGATCGGGCATCGGATCAGTGATGACAATCCGGAGCGTGTTACAGGTTTTATTCAGGAGTTGCTGGATCTGGGGGCAGAACTCGTTTTATGCAGCGGTGGAATGAGTGTGGATCCAGACGACAGAACGCCTTTGGCAATTCGGAACACAGGGGCAGAGATTGTTACATATGGAGCGCCGGTACTTCCGGGAGCAATGTTTATGTTGGCGTACTATAATAGGAATATTCCGGTTGTAGGTTTACCGGGATGCGTAATGTATGCGAAGAGAACGGTATTCGATCTGGTTCTGCCCAGACTGATGGCAGATGAGAAATTGGTGAAAGCAGATTTGGACTGTCTTGGAGAGGGCGGTTTGTGTCTGTCTTGTCCGACTTGTACCTTCCCTAATTGTGGGTTTGGAAAATAGGAGATTGTGGAGAAGGAAAAATGAAGGATCAGTTTGGAAGAACGATTGACTATATGCGCATTTCCATTACAGACAGATGTAATCTGCGTTGTCGATATTGTATGCCGGAAGGCGTAGAGCTGGTGTCTATGGGTGAGCTTTTGACCTATGAAGAAATAGAACAGATCAGTCAGGTGGCAGCACAGGAGGGAATCCGAAAACTGAAGATTACCGGAGGAGAACCGTTTGTGAGAAAAGGCTGTGTGGAGCTGATCGCCAGATTAAAAGCAATTCCCGGAATCGAACAGGTGACAGTGACAACAAATGGAGTTCTTCTTGGAAAATATGCACAGGAGCTGGCGGATATAAAGCTAGACGGTGTAAATATCAGTTTGGACAGCAGGGTGCGAGAACGGTATGAGTGGATTACCGGACGAGATGAACTTATGCAGGTAATGGAAGGACTGCAAGCAGCTTTGGCTGCAGGTTTGAAGACAAAGATTAATGTTGTACTGCAAAAGCAGATGAATGAAAACGAGTGGCTGTCATTGGCCGAGTTGGCAAAAGAATTTCCGGCAGATGTACGATTTATTGAAATGATGCCCATTGGATATGGAAGGCAGTTTGAGCCGATTTCGAATGAAGAGCTGTTGTTGAAGTTTCAAGAACAGTTTCCGCAGATGAAACCGGATGAACGGATTCATGGAAACGGACCGGCGCAATATTATAAAATTCCGGGATATCAGGGGAGTATCGGTTTTATCAGCGCAATACATGGGAAATTTTGCGGAACTTGTAACCGTATACGCCTGACTGCACAAGGAGAGTTAAAACCCTGTCTTTGTTATGGGGAATCGTATGATCTGCGAAAGGCATTGCGTAGAAACAGTGCGTGTGAATCGGAAGATATAACAGATGGCATACGTGCAATATTGCGAGAAGCCATTTGGGGAAAACCGGAACAACATTGTTTTGAACAGCTTCAAAAGATTACGGAAGAAAAACGTATGGTACAGATCGGAGGATAGTAATGAGTGGAAAAGTTAATGAAAAAGTGAACAAAGAAGAAAAAGGATTTACTTCTGCGGTCATTACGTTGAGCGATAAGGGATTCGCAGGAGAACGAGAAGATAAAAGCGGTCCGCTCATTTCTCAGATGCTGTCGGAGGCTGGATATCAGGTGAAGGAACAATTGCTTTTGCCGGATGAACAGGAGCAGTTAGAAGGCTGTTTATGCAGATTGGCAGATGAAGAGTCGGTGGATGTGATTTTTACAACCGGCGGTACGGGTTTTTCGGAAAGGGACAGAACACCGGAAGCGACACTTGCAGTCTGTGACCGGATGGCGCCGGGAATTGCGGAAGCGATGCGCTGGTATTCGTTAAGTATTACGAACCGGGCAATGCTGAGCCGGGGTGTTTCTGGAATCCGTAAAAAAACGTTGATTATAAATTTGCCCGGAAGTCCCAAAGCAGTGAGGGAAAGTTTGGAGTATATCTTACCGGCGCTTGGACATGGATTGGGAATTTTGTGTGGTACAGCCGGGGAATGTGGAAATGAAAATCAGGATGGACATTGAAGGAGGAAAAGCTGATGAAAAAGAGAGCGTTGGCAATATTTTTAGCAAGCGTACTGGCAATGGGAATGTTTGGTTGTGCAGGTGAATCTAAAGAAGAGAAACATGCAGAAGAAAACGCAGGGACAGCAGAAGAGACAGAGATCCAGGTTTTTATCGCTGCGAGTCTCAATACGGTTATGACAGAACTGGCTGAGATATACAATGAGGAACATCCGGAGGTGAAGATTGTATATAATGCAGATAGTTCGGGAACATTGCTGACGCAGATACAGGAAGGGTATGAGTGTGATATATTTTTTTCCGCTGCGCAGAAACAGATGGATACTTTAGAAGCAGATGGCTTGGTGGTGGATGGAACCAGAGCAAATGTTGTCAATAATCAGGTTGTCGTAGTAACATTGAAAGACAGCGAGACGAAGGTGACAGGGCTGAAGAATCTGGGAGAAGCAGAGAGTATTGCTCTGGCAGGCGGAAGTGTTCCGGCCGGAAAGTACACCCGACAGGCATTGGTGAATCTGGGAATGCTCCCGGAGGTGGAAGATGTTTCCAAGATTACTACGACTGAAATTTCTGAAGCGCTGGGTAGTGTGGAAATCAGTGAACAGGATAATGTAAGTAAAGTGTTGTCTGCAGTTGTGGAAGGTTCTTGTGAAGTGGGAACCACCTATTATTCAGATGTTTACGGATATGAGAAAGACTTAGTTATATTGGAAACAGTGCCTTATGAATTGACTGGAAATGTGATTTATCCAATTGCAAGAGTTGTCAATAAAGAGGCCGATGAGGCGCAGACAAAGGCAGCAGAAGACTTTTTGAAGTTTGTGTTATCAGATGAGGCAAAAGAAGTGTTTGAATCTTACTATTTTGATGCTGAGGTTGAATAATCTATGGTAGAAGTGATAAAAAATTTGGATTGGAGTCCTTTATTTATTTCTCTGAAAACCGGGGGTGCAGCGACAGTTATCTCCTTTTTTCTGGGAATTTACACTGCTAGAAAAGTAGTAAAGGCTTCGCCGGCGAAAAAGGCTGTTTTAGATGGAATACTGACGCTTCCAATGGTGTTGCCACCGACGGTAGCGGGATTTTTCTTGCTACTTTTGTTTAGCAGAAGGCGGCCACTTGGGATTTTGCTATACGAACAGTTTGACATTAAAGTTGTGCAGACTTGGCTGGGGTGTGTCATTGCAGCAACGGTGATTGCATTTCCTTTGATGTACCGTAATGCCAGAGCGGCATTTGAACAGATTGATGTAAATCTGGTTTATGCTGCACGTACATTGGGAATGTCTGAAACGAAAATATTTTGGAAAATTGTACTTCCGACAGCGGGACCAGGAATCGCATCTGGGACAATTTTGACTTTTGCAAGAGCCTTGGGTGAATATGGTGCAACTTCGATGCTGGCTGGAAATATACCGGGAAAGACAGGAACGATTTCCCAGAAAATTGCAATGGTAATTCAAGATGGAGATTATGTGACCGCCGGGGTGTGGGTTGGAATTGTTATCTTGATTGCATTTTGTGTCGTGTGTCTGATGAATCTCTTTTCCGGTAAACAGATGAAACATATCAAACGTTGGTAAAAAGACAGAGGGATAGGATAAAATGGCGATTTCAATTGATATTAAGAAAATGCTGGGTGAGTTCCAGCTGGCAGTACAGTTTCACAGTGAGGCGTCTAGAATTGGAATTTTGGGGGCTTCTGGCTGTGGGAAAAGTATGACCTTGAAAAGTATTGCGGGAATTGAAACTCCGGATCGGGGACGGATTTGTATACAAGATACAACACTGTTTGATAGTGAACAAAAAGTGAATCTGAAACCTCAACAAAGGAAAATAGGATATCTATTTCAGAATTATGCATTGTTTCCACATATGACTGTAGAACAGAATATTGCATCCGGTTTGCGGGGGAATAAATCAGAGATACAGAAACGGGTACGGGAAATGATTTCTAAGTTTCGGTTGAATGGGCTGGAACAGCGTTTGCCGGGGCAGCTTTCCGGAGGACAGCAGCAGAGAGTGGCGCTTGCGAGAATTATGGCATATGAACCGGAAGTGATATTACTGGACGAACCGTTTTCTGCATTGGATGGATATTTGAAAGATCGTTTACAGTTGGAACTGGAAGAGATGCTTGAAGATTATCAGGGGACAGTCATTATGGTATCGCATAGTCGGGATGAAGTATATCGATTTTGCGAAGAACTGGTGGTTTTGGAGCAAGGAGCTGTTGTAGTCAGTGGAAATACAAAACAATTATTTGCAAATCCGCAGTATAAAGAGGCTGCAAAGCTGACCGGATGTAAGAATATTACTGCTATTCGCCGTTTAGATGCACATACGGCAGAACTGGTGGATTGGGGAATTGTATTGCAGTTGAAACGGGAAATACCGGAAATGTGTACTGCCATCGGCTACCGGGCACATGATTTTATTCCTGTCTGGGGGGAACCTTCTGAAAATTGTCTGAAGGTGCGGATGAGAACACAGGCAGAACTGCCGTTTGAAGTGCAATACTATCTGCAACCGGAAAATACACAGTGTGCAACAACTGTTCTCTCATGGTTTTTGCATAGGGATCAGAAGTCGTTGATTGAAGAAAAAGGCATGCCGGACTATTTACAAATAGTAGAGGAGAAATGCATGTTTCTTTTATGAAAAAGAATTGACATCTCTAATTATATAAGATAAGATACACTCATCAGCCGGAATTCTTTCCGGCTTATTTATTCATCTGACCGTTTCGGTCACGACTCCATATTTGGAATCAATAGTAACAAAACAACAGAAGAAGGGTTCAGGAAAGGAAGTGTGTACATGAGTTTTTGTAGTGTACGGTCTGCAGCTATTTTCGGTTTGAAAGTAGAATTTGTAAATGTAGAGGCAGATGTAGGAAATGGACTTCCGGTATTTCACATGGTGGGATATCTGTCGTCAGAAGTGAAGGAGGCAGGGGAGCGTGTCCGTACGGCGATTCGGAATTCAGAACTTGATTTTCCGGCGAAAAAGATTGTCATTAATCTGGCGCCTGCTACGATGAAAAAGCGTGGAGCAGCCTTTGATCTGCCGATTGCGGTTTCTATTTTGGCTTCGCTGGGAAATGTTCGAGTGGAAAAACTGGCATCTATGCTAATTGTCGGTGAATTGAGTTTGGATGGACAGGTTCAGAGTGTTCCGGGAATTTTACCTATTGTACTGGCTGCGCGAGAGGCGGGAATTAAGCGCTGTATGATTCCACAAGAAAATGTCAAAGAAGGAACGCTGGCAGAGGGAGTAGAAATTATCGGTGTAGAAAGCCTGAGACAGGCGTATGAGTATCTAAATGATATAAAAGAAATAAAAAAAGTGCAAAAGAAAGCAAAAAGAAAGATGCTTGCAGATAAAAATCAGGAAGAATCCTTGGATTACGGGGATATTCGTGGGCAAAGGGCAGTAAAGAGAGCGGCTGAAATTGCTGTGGCAGGAGGGCATAATTTGTTATTGGTAGGTCCGCCGGGGAGTGGAAAAACGATGACTGCCAAGCGGATCCCCACTATTTTTCCGCCTCTGACTTTGGAAGAAAGTATGGAAATTACAAAGATTTACAGCATTTTAGGAAAAGTGGAAGAGGATCATCCTCTGATTCAGACTCGTCCGTTTCGCAGTGTGCATCACACTGTAACAAAGAGAGCGCTGGCAGGAGGGGGCGTGATTCCTATGCCGGGCGAGATCAGTCTGGCGCATTGTGGCGTTTTGTTTTTGGATGAACTTCCGGAATTTCAGAAATCTGTTCTGGAAGTTCTGAGACAACCATTGGAGGAGCGGAAAATCTGGATCACAAGAGCACAGGGGGCGTGTTTATTTCCTGCAAATTTTATGTTAGTAGCGGCAATGAATCCCTGTCCATGCGGTGCATACCCAAGTGCAAAGTGTACGTGTACACCGGGGCAGATTCAGAATTATCTGGGGAAATTAAGTCAGCCGTTTCTGGATCGGATGGATATATGTGTAGAATCTCCGAAAGTAGAATATGAAGCGTTGAAAATCAGAAAAAAGTCACAGGTTATGGAAGAAAGTTCAGCGGATATCAGAGAAAGAGTTTGCAGGGCAAGGGCGATTCAGACAGAGAGGTATCAAGGCACGAATATTTTGTCCAACAGTATGATGGGCGCTTCGGAGCTGGAGCGGTATTGTCTGTTAGGAGAAAAAGAAGAGCAATTAATGAAACAGGCTTTTACAAATTTATCATTGACGGCGCGTTCTTATCATAAAATCTTAAAGGTGGCTCGTACCATTGCAGATTTGGAGGGAGAAGAGAAGATTCGGGAAGAGCATTTGGCAGAGGCGGTAGGATATCGTACATTAGATAAAAAATATTGGGGAAGGTGAATCGGGATTTGGAAGAACATAGAGCGTATGAATATTGGCTTGCATCGATGCAGGGAATCAGTGATCTGAAGAAACGTAAATTGAGAGAGTATATGAAATGTGCGAAAGATGTTTATTATATAGAAGAAACACAGTTAAAAGAAGTGGATTTTTTGTCAGAAGAGGAAAAAAATATACTTCAAAAGGCACAAAAAAGTAAATCTTTTGAAGAAGAATGGGAAAAAATAAGGGAGCAGAAAATTTGGATGTATCTGTATTTTGAAAAAGAATATCCGGAAAAGCTCAAGATGCTTACGGACTGCCCTTATGCAATTTATGGAAAGGGAAAATTACCTGTAAGTGAAGGCTTGAGCATTGCGATTGTCGGAGCACGAAAATGTACAAGATATGGGGAATTCTATGCGGGAAGGTTTGCGGAAAGTCTTGCCGGGGCAGGCGTACAGATTATCAGTGGAATGGCGAGAGGGATTGATGGCGCGGGACATCGGGGCGCTTTGATGGCAAAAGGAAAAACCTTTGCTGTATTAGGGTGTGGAGTTGATGTTTGTTATCCAAGGGAACACAAAGGCTTATATATGGATATATTGGAACATGAAGGTGGGATTTTATCTGAATTTCCGCCGGGAACACAGCCGTTGGCGTTTCATTTTCCAAGGCGTAACCGGATTATCAGCGGCTTATCGGATGGAGTGCTTGTAATTGAAGCAAAGGAAAAAAGCGGTTCTTTGATAACTGCAGATCTGGCGTTGGAGCAGGGGCGTGATGTCTGGGCGCTTCCGGGACCGCTGAACAGTGAATTGAGCAGAGGATGTAACTGGCTGATTCGACAAGGCGCCGGAATCTTGATTTCACCGGAAATTCTGCTGGAAGATTTGAGTCTTACAAATGTAAATTTTTTGGGAAAAAATAGGGAAACGAAAAAAATGCTTGAAAGAGATGAGGATATGGTGTATAGTTCAGTTGGTCTTTATCCCAAAAGCGTTGAGAGCCTGATGGATGAAACAAGTCTTTCCGCATCAGAAATGATCAGGCTGCTGGCAGCTTTGGAGATCAAGGGATATATCAAAGAAATTTCAAAAAATTATTATATAAGAAATTAAATGAAATGAATCAATATACATTGAATCAGGGTGGAGGATGAAGAGATATGGCACATTATCTGGTTATCGTGGAGTCACCGGCGAAGGTGAAGACGATTAAAAAGTTTCTCGGCAGTAATTACACCGTAGCTGCTTCCAATGGACATGTCCGCGATTTGCCGAAAAGTCAGCTTGGAATCGGTCCGGAGAACGATTACGAGCCGAAGTACATTACAATCCGAGGAAAAGGAGATATTCTTGCAAATTTGCGGAAGGAAGCAAAGAAAGCGGATAAAGTTTTTCTGGCAACTGACCCGGACCGCGAAGGAGAAGCAATTTCTTGGCATCTTGCGACTGCATTGAAACTGGATCAGAAAAAAATGCGTCGCATTACTTTCAATGAAATTACGAAAAATGCGGTAAAGGCATCTTTAAAAGCGCCTCGTGAAATTGATATGAATCTGGTAGATGCACAGCAGGCACGCCGCGCATTGGATCGTATGGTGGGATATCGGATCAGTCCTCTTCTCTGGGCAAAAGTTAAGCGTGGGCTGAGTGCAGGACGAGTACAGTCAGTGGCGCTTCGTATTATTGCAGATCGGGAAGCGGAAATTGACGCATTTATACCGGAAGAATACTGGTCTTTGGATGTAGTATTGAAAGTAAAGGGAGAAAGACGCCCTTTGACTGCAAAATTTTATGGAACAGAACAGAAGAAGATGACCATTTCTTCCAAGGAGGAAATGGATCGGATCCTGGAAACCATTGAGGATGCAGAATATCGAATTACAGATATCAAAAAGGGAGAGCGGATTCGTAAGGCGCCGCTTCCGTTTACTACCAGTACACTGCAGCAGGAAGCTGCAAAAGTGCTGAATTTCGGAACGCAGAAAACAATGCGGATCGCACAGCAATTGTATGAAGGAATAGATATTAAAGGCAATGGCACCGTCGGTGTGATTACGTATCTGCGTACAGATTCTACCCGTATTTCAGAAGAGGCAGATGCAGCGGCAAGAGCTTACATCGGAGACACATATGGAGCTGAATATGTAGCTGATGGAAATACAGAAAAGAAAACAGACAAGAAGATACAGGATGCGCATGAGGCGATCCGACCATCTGATATTACAAGAACACCTGCAGCATTGAAAGAATCGCTGACACGAGATCAGTTCCGCCTGTATCAGTTGATCTGGAAACGCTTTACCGCGAGTCGGATGCAGCCTGCAAAATATGAGACTACTTCTGTGAAAATCGGAGCAGCCGGATATTTATTTACGGTATCCGCATCCAAGGTGATGTTTGAAGGTTTCCGTACTGTATATACAGAATCAGATGAAGAAAAAGAAGAGGGAAATGTTCTGGTAGGAGGACTTTCTCCGGAATCTGTACTGAAAAAAGAAAGTATAGAGGAAAAACAGCATTTTACACAGCCGCCGGCTCACTATACGGAGGCAACTCTTGTAAAAACTCTGGAAGAGCTGGGCATTGGCCGACCGAGTACCTATGCTCCGACGATTTCAACGATTCTTGCCCGCAGGTATATTACAAAAGAAGGAAAGAATCTCTATATGACTGAATTAGGAGAAGTGGTCAACCACATTATGCTGCAGTCTTTCCCAAGTATAGTAGATGTGAATTTTACCGCCAATATGGAAGGTCTTCTAGATATGGTGGAAGAAGGAAAAGTACAGTGGAAGGAAGTAATCCGTAATTTCTATCCGGATCTGGATGAAGCTGTTAAGATTGCGGAAAAAGAACTGGAAAGCGTAGAGATTGAAGATGAAGTGACAGATGTAATCTGCGAAGAATGTGGCAGAAATATGGTTATTAAGTATGGTCCTCATGGCAGGTTTCTTGCTTGTCCGGGCTTTCCAGAATGTCGGAATACAAAACCGTATCTGGAAAAAATCGGTGTACCATGTCCAAAATGTGGCAGTGAGGTTGTAATCCGTAAGACGAAAAAAGGCAGAAAATATTATGGATGTGAAAATAATCCGGAGTGCGATTTTATGTCATGGCAAAAACCATCAAAGGAGAAATGTCCGGAGTGTGGTGGATATATGGTAGAAAAAGGAAATAAATTAGCATGTGCAGATGAAAAATGCGGTTATGTGAAAAATTTGAAAAAGGATATGTAAATTTTATTGCTATTTCAAAAATTGTATGATAACATGAATTTATCGAGTGATTTGAAGCGATTTGTGTATACAATTTGAGAAGCGGAGGAGAAGGATGAGTGTACAACTATTAGATAAAACAAGAAAAATTAATAAACTGCTCCATAACAACAATTCCAGTAAAGTAGTTTTTAATGATATCTGTGCAGTATTAACTGAGATACTGAATTCTAATGTGCTGGTAGTCAGCAGAAAAGGGAAGGTTCTTGGTGTCAGCAAATGTAATACAGTTGAAGCTATTGGAGAATTGATTGGAGAATCTGTAGGTTCTCACATTGATGAAATGCTCAATGAGAGACTTCTGAGCGTATTATCCACAAAGGAGAATGTCAATCTGGAAACTTTGGGATTTTCCTCAGATTCTGTAAACGGATATCAGGCAATTATTACACCGATTGATATTGCCGGAGAACGTCTTGGAACCTTGTTCTTATATAAGCAGAATGAGACCTATTCCATTGATGACATTATTTTAAGTGAATATGGAACAGCTGTGGTGGGACTTGAAATGCTTCGCTCCGTAAATGAAGAAAATGCAGAAGAGACAAGAAAAGAACATATTGTTCAGTCTGCAATCAGTACACTGTCTTTTTCAGAATTAGAAGCAATTATTCATATATTTGATGAATTGAACGGAGTAGAGGGAATTCTGGTTGCGAGTAAAATCGCAGACCGCGTGGGAATTACTCGTTCTGTTATTGTCAATGCACTTCGCAAATTTGAAAGTGCCGGGGTCATTGAATCCCGTTCTTCCGGAATGAAGGGTACATATATTAAGGTTTTAAATG
Organism: uncultured Lachnospiraceae bacterium; assembly: GCA_905203555.1. Classification (GTDB taxonomy): domain Bacteria; phylum Bacillota; class Clostridia; order Lachnospirales; family Lachnospiraceae; genus Schaedlerella. The sequence continues at coordinate 32,465 of CAJKWK010000015.1, read as the reverse complement.
ACTATGTATTTACAGAGTTAGATAAGATCAAAAAGGAAAGAATGTAACTTCAGAAATAGTGCTGGTAAAAAGAGGAGAATAAAATGTACGAAGGAAATCCGGTAGATTTACGTATGGTAAAAACAATTTCAGCGGATGAAGTACTGGATGAAGCAACGCATAAGGCCAGAGTATTTAAGTATGACATGGAAGAAGATTACATGTATCTGGAATTAAGAGAAAAGGATCTGACAGCGATTTCACTGGATGCAAAGTATCGGTGTTACATAGCAACAAAGACAGAACTGCTGTATTGTATCGGAGTCGTAAAAGAACGGTTTCAGTCAGAAGATGGAAATATGCTTGTGTTCCGTATTGAAAATGGTTTTTATAATGTAATAGAAAATCGTGGAAGAAGTATGTAAAAGTAAAATGAAGCCTGTATTTCAGAAAATCAATTCTGAAATGCAGGCCTTTTTATAAAGTAATTATAAAAAAATAGAATCACTGTTGACAAATGAGAAGTGGAGTGCTATTTTATATTCATGGGTTAGCACTCAATATATATGAGTGCTAACAGGCGAAATTAAAGGAGGAATCATAATGAAATTAGTACCATTAGGTGACAAGATTGTGTTAAAGCAGTTAGAGGCAGAAGAGACAACAAAATCAGGAATTGTTCTTCCTGGTCAGGCAAAAGAGAAACCACAGGAAGCTGAAGTAATTGCAGTAGGTCCGGGTGGAATGATAGATGGGAAAGAAGTGGTTATGCAGGTAAAGGTTGGGGATAAGGTAATCTACTCCAAATATGCAGGAACCGATGTAGAACTGGATGGACAGGAGTACATCATTGTAAAACAGAGCGATATTCTTGCAATCGTAGAGGCATAGGATGCCAGACGAGTCAGTTTTGAGGCATTTCCAGAAGAACCTTTTGTAAATGTTAATTGAGACAATATGAATTAAGACAATATGAATTAGGACAATATGATAGGAGTGAATGAATCATGGCAAAGGAAATTAAATATGGCGCAGAGGCCAGAGCAGCACTGGAAAAAGGTGTGAATCAGCTTGCAGATACAGTTCGTGTAACACTTGGACCAAAGGGAAGAAATGTTGTATTAGATAAATCTTTTGGAGCACCGCTGATTACAAATGATGGTGTTACAATTGCAAAAGAGATTGAATTAGAAGATGGTTTTGAAAATATGGGAGCACAGCTCATTCGTGAAGTAGCTGCTAAGACAAATGATGTTGCCGGTGACGGAACAACAACGGCTACTGTACTTGCACAGGCAATGGTAAACGAAGGGATGAAGAATCTGGCAGCAGGCGCTAACCCGATTGTTCTTCGTAAAGGTATGAAGAAGGCAACAGATAAGGCAGTAGAAGCAATTGCAGCTATGAGCAGCAAGGTAACGGGAAAAGACCAGATCGCAAGAGTTGCAGCCGTTTCTTCCGGTGATGATGCTGTAGGACAGATGGTTGCAGATGCAATGGAGAAGGTTTCTAATGACGGAGTAATTACAATTGAAGAATCCAAGACTATGCAGACAGAATTGGATCTGGTAGAAGGTATGCAGTTTGATCGTGGATATATTTCCGCATACATGGCAACCGATATGGAGAAGATGGAAGCAGTTTTGGATGATCCGTTTATTTTGATCACAGATAAAAAGATTTCCAATATCCAGGATATTCTTCCACTGTTGGAACAGATTGTACAGTCAGGATCCAGACTTCTGATTATTGCAGAAGATATCGAAGGAGAAGCATTGACTACTCTGATTGTAAATAAATTGCGTGGAACATTCAACGTTGTAGCAGTAAAAGCACCGGGATATGGTGACAGAAGAAAAGAGATGCTGCAGGATATCGCAATTCTGACAGGCGGACAGGTGATTTCTGAAGAGCTGGGAATGGATCTGAAAGAGGCTACTCTGGATCAGCTTGGTCGTGCAAAATCTGTCAAAGTTCAGAAAGAAAATACAGTCATTGTAGACGGATGTGGAGACAAACAGGCAATTGCTGACAGAGTGGTACAGATTCGAAAGGGAATTGAAGAGACAACTTCAGAATTTGATAAAGAAAAATTACAGGAAAGACTTGCAAAACTGGCAGGTGGAGTTGCTGTAATTCGTGTGGGAGCCGCAACAGAAACAGAGATGAAAGAAGCAAAACTTCGTATGGAAGATGCATTGAATGCAACTCGAGCTGCTGTAGAAGAAGGTATTATTTCCGGTGGTGGTTCTGCATATATTCATGCGGCAAAAGAGGTTGCGAAACTTGCTGAGACAATGGAAGGCGATGAGAAGACCGGTGCAAATATCATCTTGAAAGCATTGGAAGCACCATTGTTCCATATTGCAACAAATGCTGGTCTGGAAGGTTCAGTAATTATTAATAAAGTAAGAGAATCTGAAGCAGGATATGGATTTGATGCATACAAAGAAGAGTATGTAGATATGGTAAAAGAAGGAATTCTGGATCCTGCAAAGGTTACAAGAAGTGCACTTCAGAATGCAACAAGTGTAGCATCTACATTGTTGACAACAGAATCTGTTGTAGCAACGATCAAAGAAGATACACCGGCAATGCCGGCTGGCGGAGCTGGAATGGGCATGATGTAAGATGTCTGAGTCGGGGACTGTACGAAAGTACGGTCCCTTTTTTCGTGATAAACAGGGGTTCTATTAAAAAGACAGATAAGTAGATATTAGCAAATATAATGGGGCGAAAATAAGGTGGAAATATTACTAAAATTAATGCACTTTTGCTCTTGACAACTATATTGAATTTCGGTATCATAACGGATAAACTATCGGTTACCTTTTTGTGAAAAAAGATTGTGTAACCTGTTGACTCAGTAAAATACAGTTGGAGAAAGAGAGGAAGTTTAAGCCATGGGTAAGATTATTGGAGAGGGCATTACATTTGATGACGTACTGTTGGTTCCGGCATATTCAGAGGTGATTCCGAATGAGGTAGACCTTACCACTCATTTGACAAAGAAAGTGAAATTGAATATTCCGATGATGAGTGCAGGAATGGATACAGTTACCGAGCATCGTATGGCAATTGCAATGGCTCGTCAGGGTGGAATCGGAATTATCCACAAGAATATGTCGATCGAGGAGCAGGCAGAGGAAGTGGATAAGGTAAAACGTTCTGAAAATGGAGTCATTACAGATCCATTTTATCTTTCACCGGAACATACGCTTGCAGATGCGAATGATCTTATGGCGAAATACCGTATTTCAGGAGTTCCGATTACAGAGGGGAAAAAGCTGGTAGGTATCATTACCAATCGTGATTTGAAGTTCGAAGAGGATTTCACAAAGAAAATCAAAGAATCTATGACTTCAGAAGGATTGATTACGGCAAAGGAAGGAATCACTCTGGAAGAGGCAAAGAAGATTTTAGCAAAAGCAAGAAAAGAAAAACTTCCGATTGTAGATGATGAGGGAAATTTAAAGGGATTAATTACAATTAAAGATATTGAAAAACAGATCAAGTATCCGTTGTCCGCAAAGGATGAGCAGGGACGTCTGCTCTGTGGAGCGGCAATCGGTATTACAGCAAACTGTCTGGATCGTGTAGACGCATTGGTTCGTGCACATGTGGATGTGATCGTTATGGATTCTGCGCATGGACATTCTGCAAATGTATTGCGTACAGTGCGTATGGTTAAGGAAAAATACCCGGATCTTCAGGTAATTGCAGGTAATGTTGCGACAGGTGAGGCAACAAAAGCGCTGATCGAAGCGGGAGTAGATGCAGTAAAGGTTGGTATTGGACCGGGATCCATCTGTACAACGCGTGTTGTTGCAGGAATTGGTGTGCCTCAGGTATCTGCAGTTATGGATTGTTATAAAGTTGCAAAAGAGTATGGCATTCCGATTATCGCAGATGGAGGTATCAAGTATTCCGGAGATATGACGAAGGCAATTGCTGCAGGTGCAAACGTATGTATGATGGGAAGCATCTTCGCAGGTTGTGATGAAAGCCCGGGAACATTTGAACTGTATCAGGGAAGAAAGTATAAAGTATATCGTGGCATGGGCTCTATTGCAGCAATGGAAAATGGAAGTAAAGACCGTTACTTCCAGGAGAATGCTAAAAAACTTGTACCGGAAGGTGTAGAAGGTCGTGTGGCATATAAGGGAACTGTAGAAGATACAGTATTCCAGCTGATGGGAGGACTTCGTTCCGGTATGGGATATTGTGGAACGCACACAATTGAAGAACTGAAGGAAAACGGACGTTTTGTTAAGATTTCCGCAGCATCTTTGAAGGAAAGTCATCCGCATGATATTCATATTACAAAAGAGGCTCCAAACTACAGTGTAGACGAGTAACGTGGTGCTGATTTGGATTTTTTATAATTAAACAAGGTAGTTATGCGGAACTGGGAAATGGCGGTGATTCGGTACATGTCCCGGTTCCGTTTTTTATAGATCCAAACGCTTTTTTATTTTTATCCTTCATAAAAAATTCATAATTGATTTCCGGATTTTTAAGGATTGTATGGTAAGATAAAAGAAATCGATAGAAAATGAGAGTACAAATGAGAAGGCATTTTTAATGAAAAAGAGAAGAAACAACAGAAGTAATAACAGAAAAAATAATAGAAGAAAACGTGTAAATGTTAATAAGCAGCGATTGTATGGTAAGATTGGAATGGTGGTTTTAGTTGTTCTTTTAGTAGTTCTCATGGTATATCAATGTGTATGGAAGAAAGCAGAAACAAGCCATTTGAATCTTGATGCATCAGAACCACAGATTGATGTGCAGTTGTTGGATATCAATGAATATTCAAGACCGGGAACCGCATCTGATCCGATTACAGGCATTGTGATTCATTATACTGCAAATCCGGGGAGTACAGCCCAAAATAACCGTGATTATTTTAATGGACTTCAGGATGGACATGGCGATTATATCAGCAGTCATTTTGTGGTTGGTATGGAAGGAGAGATCATACAGTGTGTTCCGACGTGGGAGATCGCTTATGCGTCTAATGGCAGAAATCACGATACGGTATCGATTGAGTGCTGTCATCCGGATGAAACAGGAAAGTTTACAAAGGAAACATATATTTCTGTTGTAAGATTGACGGCGTATTTGTGTGAAAAATATCAATTGACTGAGAATGATGTGATTCGGCATTATGATGTGACGGGGAAGAATTGTCCAAAATATTTTGTAGAACATGAAGATGCATGGCAGATTTTTTTGGCAGATGTTGCGGCTGCATTGGAAGCTACTGCAAATGAAAAGGGACAGTAAGTCTTATGCTTGCGGAACGGGTGGAAAATTGCTATAATAAAGCCCAGAATTGAAAGGGCTAGGTCGGATTTATGGGAAATGATTTAAGAGAACCGTTGAATGATAATTTTGTTCTGATTGGGTTTATGGGAACTGGAAAGTCAACAATTTCTGCATATTTGAGTGAGAAATATCACATGGAAACAATCGATATGGATCAGGTGATCGCAGAAGAGGAAGGGATGAGTATTCCGCATATTTTTGAGCGATATGGGGAAACCTATTTTCGAAATCTGGAAACTTCGCTTTTGAAAAGATTACAGACGAAGAAACATGTTGTGATTTCCTGTGGGGGCGGAACTGCACTGCGGGAAGAAAATGTAAAAGAGATGAAGAAAAATGGAAGAGTGATTCTTTTGACTGCAGCGCCTGCAACCATCTATGAGCGAGTGAAGGACAGCGATGAAAGACCGATTCTGCATGGAAATAAAAATATAGAGTATATTTCTTCATTGATGGCAGAACGGGCTGAAAAATATGAAACCGCAGCGGATGTGATCGTGGAGACGGATCACAAAACAGCAGCAGAGATTTGTGAAGAAATAATTACCAGAGTCATGGAGTTGAAGTAAGATGATATTAGAAAGATTTTATCCGGATGAATATGTGGCATCTACATATAAGATCCCATTTGAAAAATTATATGAAGAAGGGTATCGCGGTGTGATATTTGATATCGATAATACATTAGTGCCGCATGGAGCACCTGCGGATGAACGTGCCAAAAAACTGTTTGTGCGTTTGAAAGAGATTGGATTTGAATCTTGTTTGATTTCGAATAATCAAGAACCGCGCGTGAAGATGTTTAACGAAGAGACTCAAACGAGATATATTTTTAACGCACATAAACCCTCTACGAAAAATTATATACGTGCAATGGAGGAGATGGGGACGGAAAAAGACAATACTCTGTTTGTAGGGGATCAGCTGTTTACAGATGTATGGGGGGCAAAACGTGCCGGCATTCACAATATTCTGGTAAAGCCGATTCATCCGAAAGAAGAGATTCAGATTGTTCTGAAACGATATTTGGAGCGGATTGTACTTCATTTTTATAAGAAACAGCGCATGAAGAAGTAGTTCTGCGCAACAAAAAGAAATTCGTGAAGAAAAAAGGTTGAAAAATACTTGAAATTATTATAAAATTAGTTACAGTTCAGAAGTTACGCGCTAGAAGTGCGCGATTGAAGGAGGATTTACAAATGATCGCAGCAGGTGAATTTAAGAACGGTGTAACCGTTGAGATTGATGGAAATATTTATCAGGTATTAGAGTTTCAGCATGTGAAACCGGGAAAAGGAGCAGCGTTCGTTAGAACAAAGCTGAAAAATATTATCAGTGGAGGAGCAGTAGAGAAGACATTCCGTCCGACTGAGAAGTTCCCGAAAGCGCACATCGACAGAAAAGAGATGCAGTATCTGTATCAGGATGGTGATCTGTACAACTTTATGGATGTAGAGACTTATGATCAGATCGCATTGAATTCAGAGGTTGTAGGAGATGCTCTGAAGTTTGTAAAGGAAAATGAAAACGTTAAGATCTGTTCTCATAAAGGAAATGTATTTTCTGTAGAGCCGCCGTTGTTTGTAGAACTGGCGATTACAGAGACAGAGCCTGGATTTAAGGGTGATACAGCACAGGGAGCTACAAAACCTGCTACAGTTGAGACTGGTGCTGTAGTTATGGTTCCGCTTTTTGTGGAGACAGGAGATGTATTGAAGATTGATACTCGTACAGGAGAATATCTGTCCAGAGTATAATTGTAGTATATACGACAGGAAAATCAAAAGATCAGAGTAAGGAGAATCCGCTTTTGGCGGATTCTTTTTATGTTGTCATACATGTGATAAAACAGTCCGGGGGACTGTCCTGAGTCATCATTTTGTTGCTCTGAAAAAAAGAGATTGCATTTTCATTCGAAGTTGGATATAATCAATTCACATAATATTTTCCAAATCAAAAAATCTTGGTACATTTCGTACCACATTTCTCATTTTAATTTCAGACGGACGTACAAAAAGAAAGGGAGTTTATGGAATATCAGGAATTTTTGTGCGTTGTAGAGAAGAAAATGAATCAAAAACTGAAAGGAGGGATTACTGCAAGTATTCATATCGCAGTCAAGAATAATGGAAAGATCAAACGCGGAATCATTGTGGAAGATCCATCTGTGAATATATCTCCGACGATTTATCTGGAAGATTTTTATGAAAGATTTCAGAAGGGAGAATCGCTGGAAGAGATTACCGATACATTGATGGATTTTTATGAGGCTGTACGGTATGAAAAATCATGGGATACGACCGGAATGGAAAGCTACGAAGGGATAAAGGATAAGATTGTGTTTAAAATGATTCATAGAAATCGAAATCAGGAATTGCTGTCGGTCGTTCCTCATATTGATCTGCTGGACTTGAGCATTGTATTTTATGTTTTGCTTGAAGTGAAACAGGATGGAACAGCGACGATGTTGATACGTAATGAACATTTGAAAAAATGGGGGATTGAAGATAAAGAGTTGTTTCCGACAGCTTGTGCAAATTCTGTGCATCTTCTGCCGGCGCAATTATATACAATGCAAGAAATTGTGGGAGAGGTGTTCGATTCGGATAAAAAGACAGGAGAGTCGCATAATCTTTTGAAACATCCGGAACAAAAAAAGCGGGATGTGATGTTTGTACTGACGAATACAATCCGAAGTTTTGGGGCTGCCTGTATGATGTATCCGGGGATACTGGAAACAATAGGTAAGATGCTGGGAGAGGATTATTATATTCTGCCGAGCAGTATTCATGAGGTGATTATTGTTCCTAAATCTCAAGGGTTTACCCAGGAGGAGATGACGAAGATGGTGCAGGAGGTGAATACAGCTCAGGTGGAAGAAGAGGAACAGCTCAGTGATCATGCATATTGTTATGATAGAAAAAAGAAACAGCTGATTGGTGAATGAGGAAATAAGGAATTCGGTCTTTACATTTTGGCAGATTTGTGATAGCATAATTAATGCGTTCGATAACAGATTTGTTTTCGAACGCATGATTATACGTCTGTAGCTCAGTGGATAGAGCACTGCCCTCCGGAGGCAGGTGCGGCGGTTCGATCCCGCCCAGACGTGTTTTTTTATTACTTAAAATTAGGCGTATTTGACATACGAATCAATAGAATGACAAGTTCTTGATTAGTTTGGTAAGATTTTCTTTGAAATCTCAGGATCAAATTTCTTGCTTTTCAGCATTTCAATCTCGTATTTGTAAGGTGCATAAGATTTCTTTTTGTTCTCAGGATCTGGAAGATAAGGGGTTTCCAGAATCTTAGGGATTTGCTCAAAATCCTTGTGGTGAACAATGTAGGATAAAGCATCGAAACCGATTTCGCCAAAACCGATGTTGGCGTGTCTGTCTTTTGCTGCTCCACGTGGATTTTTGCTGTCATTGATATGGAAAACCGCTATTTGATCTTTTCCGAGAATCCGATCAAATTGATCTATGACTTCATCGAAATGGTGAACAATGTCATATCCGCTGTCATTGGTATGACAGGTATCGAAACAGACGCGAAGTTTCTCGTTGTATTTTACGCCGTCATAGATTGCCGCGAGTTCTTCAAAGGTACGTCCGATTTCAGAACCTTTTCCTGCCATGGTTTCCAGCGCAATGACGCAATCCATATCTTTTGTGAGCACTTCATTTAAGCCCTTGATGATCTGGGCAGTTCCGGTTTCAGTACCGGCACCGACATGAGCGCCTGGATGGAGGATCAGCGTATGACTTCTGCAGGCAATGGTGCGCTTGATTTCTTTGGCCAGAAATTCAACGGCAAGTTCAAAAGTTTCAGGCTTGACAGAATTGCCGAGGTTGATGATATAAGGGGCATGGACAACGATTTCCTCAATTCCATGTTCTTTCATATATTCCCAGGCGGGATCGATGTTTAATTCGCTGATTTCTTTTCGACGAGTATTTTGAGGAGCTCCTGTATAAAACATAAACGTATTTGCGCCGTAGGATACGGCCTCTTTCGCAGAACCGAGCAACATTTCTTTGCCGCTCATTCCAACGTGTGAACCTATTTTCATAGACATTACCTAACCTTTCTAAAATATGTGAAACACTTGCTAGAATTGATTATAAATGATAAAATAGCAAAGGAAAAGTGAAATTGAGAAATATAGAAATACGGAGAGTGAACAAACGTGAAAACATTGTTAAACCTGATAACAAAAGAGATGGAGGAGGCTTTTTTGGCGGCAGAATATGATGCCTCATATGCCAAAGTGACATTGTCGAACCGGCCGGATTTGTGTGAGTACCAGTGTAATGGTGCGATGGCGGCTGCAAAGGCATATCACAAAGCTCCGATTATGATAGCAAATGATGTTGTTGCCAAGCTGCAGGACAGCCCATGTTTTGAAGTGGCAGAGGCTGTGAATCCGGGCTTTATCAATCTGAAAGTAAAGCCGTCTTTTGTGGCAGATTTTCTGAATCAGATGGCAGCGGATTCTCACCTGGGTGTGGAGACTGCAGAAGAGCCGCAGACGATTATGATTGATTACGGCGGACCGAATGTGGCAAAGCCTCTTCATGTAGGACATTTGCGTTCTGCAATTATCGGGGAAAGTGTAAAAAGAATTTTAAGATATAAAGGGCATAAAGTTGTAGGAGATATTCATTTGGGAGACTGGGGATACCAGATGGGACTGATCATCACAGAGTTAAAGAAACGTCAGCCGGAACTTCCATATTTTGATGAGTCATTTGAAGGGGAATATCCGGAAGAAGCGCCTTTTACAATCGGAGAACTGGAAGAGATTTATCCTACAGCCAGTGCTTATGCAAAAGAGCATGAGGATTACAGAGAACAGGCGTTACAGGCTACCTTCCTGCTGCAGAACGGACATCGTGGCTACCGCGCAATCTGGAAACATATTATGCACGTATCTGTGGAAGATCTGAAAAAGAATTACAAGAATCTGAACGTGGAATTTGATCTGTGGAAGGGAGAAGCTGATGCACAGAAGTATATTCCGGATATGGTGGAGATGCTGAAAGAAAAAGGATTTGCACATTACGATCAGGGCGCGCTTGTAGTGGATGTTCAGGAAGAGACAGACAAAAAGGAAGTTCCGCCATGTATGATTTTAAAATCTGATGGTGCGGCGCTTTATGATACAACAGATCTTGCAACTCTGGTTGAAAGAGAAGAGCTATATCAGCCGGATGAAGTAGTTTATGTAGTAGATAAACGACAGGAGCTGCATTTTGTGCAAGTATTCCGCTGTGCAAAGAAGACGGGAATTGTACGTCCGGAGACAGAGTTGAAGTTTTTGGGATTCGGTACCATGAATGGAAAAGACGGAAAACCGTTTAAGACAAGAGAAGGCGGGGTTATGCGTCTGGAAAATCTGATTCGCGAGATTGATGAAGAGATGCTCAAGAAGATCATGGAGAACCGGACAGTATCAGAAGAAGAGGCAAGAAAAACTGCAGAGACTGTTGGTCTGGCAGCGATTAAGTACGGGGATTTGTCGAATCAGGCATCCAAGGACTATGTGTTTGACGTAGATCGGTTTACTTCTTTTGAGGGAAATACAGGACCGTATATTTTATATACGATTGTTCGAATTAAGTCTATTTTGAATAAATATCAGGAAACCGGAGCTTGTGTTGAAAATCTTCAGATTCGCGAGGCGGAAGGAGAATTTGAAAAGGCGCTTATGCTGGAAACTGCAAAGTTTAATGATATGATAAATGTAGTGAGTGAGGAAATCGCACCGCATAAGATTTGTTCCTATATTTATGATACCGCAAATGCGTTTAATAAGTTTTATCATGAGACAAAGATTCTTTCCGAAGAAAATGAAACAAAGAGGGAAGGATATATTGCGCTCTTAAAGTTGACGAAGGAAGTGCTGGAAACCTGTATTGATCTGTTGGGATTTGAGGCACCGGAGAGAATGTAAGTTATGACAGAAAAGTTATTTTATGAAGATAGTCACCTGAAAAAATTTACTGCAGTAGTTCAGGAATGTTTGAAAGCAGGGGACAGATATCAAGTTGTATTGGATCGCACAGCGTTTTTCCCGGAAGGCGGCGGTCAGTATGCTGATACGGGGATGTTGGAAGAGGTACATGTGCTTGATGTACAGGAGAAGGATGGGATCATCTATCATCTTACAGATGGAGCACTGGTTCCGGGGGCCGGAGTAACAGGCCGGATTGACTGGGAAGAACGTTTTATGAAGATGCAGCAGCATACAGGAGAGCATATTGTATCGGGACTTGTCCATGCAAGATTTGGCTATCGAAACGTTGGATTTCATTTGGGAACAACAGACTGTACGATGGATTTTAACGGAGAAATCACAAAGGAAGAACTGTTAGAGATTGAAAAAGAGGCGAATCAGGCTGTGATTCAGAATCTGGATGTGATGGTATCATATCCATCGGCAGAAGAACTGAAATCTTTGGAATACCGCAGTAAGATTGAGATAGAAGGACAGGTTCGAATTGTTACAATTCCGGGATATGATGTGTGTGCATGCTGTGCGCCACATGTAAACAAAACCGGAGAAATCGGTCAGATTAAGCTGACAAATGTACAGAGATATAAAGGCGGCGTACGTGTGACGATGCTGTGTGGATTTCGTGCGCTGGCAGATTACAATCGAAAGTTACATGCTGTCAGACAAATCTCGGCGGCATTATGTGCAAAAGAAGACGAGACGGCAGAGGCTGTTGGGCATTTGCAGGAAGAGTGTGCACAATGGAAACAGCGTGTAATAAATTTACAGAAGGAAATCCTTGGTTATAAAGCAAAGGAAGTAGATGAAAAAGAGTCTGTAGTTTGCCTTTTTGAACCGGAGTTAGAAGGAGAAGCGCCGCGCTTTCTAATGAATCAGGTGTTGGAAGCCGGACATGATGTGTGTGCGGTATTCTCCGGCGGTAAGGAGGAGAATTACCGTTATGTGATCGGAAGCAGACAACTGGATCTCCGGGGGCTGGTAAAAGAATTGAATATGGAATTTCAGGGACGAGGCGGTGGAAAGCCGGAGATGGTGCAAGGATCCCTGCATGGAAAACAAGATGAGTTGAGGGTGTGGATGAAAGAGAAAGTGAGGATATTGGAAAATGAATAGAACGCCACAGTCAAAGCGATTTTGGAGAATCCTGGGTCCGATTCTGATTTATTTTGGAATTCAGTTTGTTGGGCAGATGATCGTGCAGACCGTTGTTCTGGCAACGCATATGCAGGATTTGGTCGGAATGATGCAATCTGCACAGACGGAATCTTATCCGGAAGTAGTAGCTACGCTTTCGGTGAAATTGATGGAGTGGATGATGGAATATCAGAGTCTCATTTCTGGTTTTCTTGCATTGTGTACAATTCCGCTGCCGGCCTTTTTGTTCTGGCGTGACCGGAAGATGGAGCGGGCAGTCCAGCTGCCGGTAAATAAGGTGGCTCCACTGAAAAAGTATACCTGGATCTTGTTATTTGGAGCGGCTTTTTGTGTTGGAATGAATGTAGTGATGGTTATGAGCGGTCTGGCTATGAAGGATGTATCCTTTTTGAATGTTTCAAAAGCGCTGTATTCTGAGAGTCTGGGCGTAATGCTTGTGTGCCAGGGCTTGATCGTTCCGATTGCGGAAGAGTGGATGTTCCGGGGTGTTTTATATAGACGCTGCAGAGAACAGATGAAGTTCTGGGGAGCTGCATTTTCGGTTTCTTTGCTCTTTGCGTTTATCCATGGCTCTGTTACGCAGATGGCATATACGCTGATTTTAGGAATCTTCCTAGCGTATGTCTATGAGAAGTTCGGCTCGCTCAAAGCGCCGATGTTTTTGCATATTTTGGTAAATTCGATTTCGATAGTTCTTACAAAGAAAGAATTGCTGCTCTGGCTGTGTTCAGATTTTATGAGAATGGCTGTTTGTGTAGTAGGCTGCGCTTTTATCGGTGCGCTTGCGTTTGTGGAAATCCGTAAAATAGAGGAAAAACCAGAGATTACTGTTTGAATTTTCAGAAAAATGATGTATACTGTACCTATAAGACAGAATGATACTATTTCTTGATTGTTCTGTGTAGACAGGGGTGACGATGGGCACGAAAGGAGTGACTTCGATGACAGATAATATCATTATTACAATCGGCAGGCAGTTTGGAAGTGGTGGACATGAAATCGGCAATCGATTATCAAAGCGGCTGGATATCCCGTTATACGATCATAATTTGATCAAGATGGCGGCGAAAGAGCTAAATATTACACCGGAGATGGCTCAGAAGGTAGATGAATCCGTTCTGGAACATTATATGTCATCTGCGATTTTAGGGTCAGGAGACTACATTATGTTTATGAATGGTCAGGAGTTTGAAGAGCCATTGTCAGATCAGGTGTTTGAAATGCAGACGCAGATTATTCAGAAGATGGCGAAGAGAAGTTCCTGTATTATAGTAGGGCGTTGTGCGGATTATATTCTGGGAGATTATTCAAATTGTATCAACGCATTTATTTATGCATATAAAGAAGATCGAATCCGCAGAATTATGAAACTTTATAATCTGACTGAGCGTCAGGCGTGGGATAAGATTAAGAAGGTTGACCGTACAAGAAAGGCATACTATGAAGAACATACAAAGCGTGATTGGGGAAGTATCGAGGCGCATCAGATGTTGTTCAATGCAAGTTTGTTAGGTTTGGATGGAGTCGTAGATGCATTAGAAGGTATTTATAAAAAGTGGAATGGGCAGTGATTACTGCCCATTCCACTTTTTTGAACTATTTATAGAAAAAATCCTGCAACAAATGCAATGAAAGGAATTGTAAAGATGGATAAAACAGTTGTAAAGGCAAACAGTTCTGAGGCGTATTTGTAATTTTTTTCAAAGCGAATTGCCATCATGGTGAGCGTTGTTGCTGTTGGACAAGAGGCTGCGATTAGTATGGTGTATGCCACGTTATAGTTTATACGAAAGATAACGAGGAAAAGCAGGACTGTAAGTGGTACGACAATTAATTTGATTAAGCTGACGTAATAGATTTTCAGGTTGCTGAAAATCTTTTTTAAATCTGCCTGTGCAACCGAAAGTCCGGCGATGATCATGGCGAGCGGAGTGTTCATATCTGCAATATATTCCATTGAGTCCAAGAGAACACCGGGGAGTCGTATCTGCAAAAAGAAAAGGAGCGCGCCGATGACAGTACCGATGACCATGGGAGAGGTTACACCTTCTTTTAAACGGGTAAGAGAGAACTGGCCTTCTAAAAGAGCTAGACCATGAGTCCATGACAACAGGTTGAAGACAGTTAGGTAGGCTGTCAGATAGAAGACGCCTTCGCTTCCTAAAACACTGTATATCAGAGGAATTCCCATAAAACCACAGTTGGAATATACAGAGCCAAAACGGTCGATTGCATAATTTACGTTCCCTTTTTGGCGGATTGCAATACGCGCAATAAAGATACCGATCATGTGTGTGGCGAATGCGGCAACAAATGCCAGTAGAAGTCCTTTTACCAGGTACGGATCGTAATCTGTCTGATAGGTAGTGACAATTAGGCAAGGATTGACAACCATCAAAAGAAGATTGGAGAGGTTGCGGTTTCCTTCTTGGTTTAAGAGTTTGATTCGGTAGCAGAAAACGGCTAAAACCATAATTACTACCATTTTGACAAGTTGGTTAAAAATCAGAATAAACATAATATTTCAAAATCCTTTGCTAAATGTAAAATTGAGGTTAAAGAGAACGGTTGATTCCAAGTTGTAGTTCTTCAGCCCAAGACTGTAGATTATAAGTATGCCCGTCAAACAGCTTTAATATAACTCCGCTTGGATCTTCTTCGTTCGCAAACGCATTTGCCTCGTCAGTATCAACGTGCATGGCAAGTCGAAAAGAGGGGCTGACGCGAACGACTACATCGGAAAAAATCAAAGAACGTTCGTAACTTGTAGTGATGACAAAAACAATGTCATTGTCTTTGACGCGCGCACGCACTGCATCCAATGGAGTCATATGAATATGACGTTTCGCAACAATCACGCCTTTGTCTAAATCAAGCTGTCCGGCAGGACCGATTAGAGTACATCCCGGAGTGCCTTCAATATCGCCGGATTGGCGGATAATGCCGGGGATACCTAATTTACGTGCATCGGTGACAGATATTTCAACCTGGGTTTCAGAACGGCAAGGACCTAATATGATAACATTTTCCAGACGATTTTTAGGTCCGACAATGGTCAGACGCTCTTCGCAGGCATATTGTCCCGGCTGACTCAATTCTTTTTTATAATGCATCTCTGCATCCGCTCCAAATAAGACTTTAAAATCTTTCTGGGAAAGATGGATGTGTCTTGCAGAAGTTTCAATTGGTATTTTCAGACTCATAGATGTTCCCTCTCTCGTTAACAATGATATTTCATTTTAACAGAACGCACTCTGTTTTTCAATAGAATGAATAAAACTCTATTTTTTACAGATACTATTCCCAGAATTGGAAAGTATCGGAAATGGAGGAAGATAGATATGAAAGCAACGGGAATTGTACGTCGTATTGATGATTTGGGGAGAGTTGTAATCCCGAAGGAAATCAGGAGAACACTTCGAATCAGAGAAGGGGATCCGCTGGAAATTTTTACGGATCGGGAGGGAGAAGTGATTTTGAAAAAATATTCTCCCATTGGAGAATTGGCTGCGTTTGCAAAACAATATGCGGAGAGTTTGAGCCAGACGCTTGGAGAGACGGTATGTATTACGGATAATGATCAGATTATTGCGGCAGCCGGAACGGGGCGAAAGGAATTACAGGATAAAATGATTCGAAAAGAATTTGAAAATGCTCTTCAAAGAAGAGAGTGTATCTTGGCAGGAAAAGAAGAGTCTCATTATCTGAACATAGCAGACGGGGCAGAAGAATATGGGGCAGAAGAATTGATCTATCCGATCATATGTCAGGGGGATGTAATCGGAAGTGTTGTTTTGCTGAAAAAAGAAAGCAGGAAAAAAATCGGAGAAGCAGAACAGAAGGTTATATTAAGCGCTGCCGTATTCCTGGGAAAACAGATGGAACAATAGAACGGTACAGGTTCTAAAAGGCTCTTGGATTTCATAAAGTCAAATAAAGAACGTATGAAGGAGATGGGAGCTATGAAAAAAACAGACAAAAGTAGTGTGGTAGGCTGGGAGAAAAAAATCGTCTGGGTCTTAAAGGCTTTGTTGTGCGCTTATGCAGTCAGCGGAATTTTATTGCTTATCCTTGCAGGAGTCTTTTATAAAATGGAGCTGGATGAGAGTAAGGTGACTGCCGGAATTATTGTGATTTATATTGTGTCTACTTTGATCGGAGGATTTGTAATTGGAAAATCGGCAGGGGAGCGAAAATTCCTTTGGGGGATGATTGTTGGCGTGTTGTATTTTGTGCTGCTTTTGCTAGTTTCAGTAGGAATTTACCATTCTTTACAGGATGCCGGGAGTAATCTGCTGACTACGTTTCTCCTGTGTGCGGGCGGCGGTATGCTGGGCGGGATGATTTCATAAAAAAACACTTTAAAATCAGTTCCCGGTGTGATATAATTGCAATATCATTATGAAATAGTAGGAGGACATTGAGATGAAACATATTAAAACACTGAATACTCAGACATTAAACCATACAGTAAAAAAAGGTGGATGTGGCGAGTGCCAGACATCTTGTCAGTCTGCATGCAAGACTTCCTGTACAGTAGGAAACCAGACTTGTGAACACAAAAAATAATAGGGATAGCATAGAATTCTCGATGAGATAAGAGTATGTAGACAAAGGCAGCGACCAGCGACTTCGGGCGCTGCCTTATCCTTGTTTAAAGTAGGATAGAGAGAAAAAGAGAGAAAGAGAGGTATCTGTTGTGATACATCAGTACCAGAATAATGGATATAATATCGTCTTAGACGTGAATAGTGGTTCTGTTCACGTGGTAGATGAGTCTGCATATGATGTGATTGCCTGTCTGGAAAAGCAGAATCCCTGTCATACAGCAGAAACGCTGTTGTCTGAAGAGACATTACAGTATGTAGAAAAGGAATTACAGGCAGCAGAAAAACAGATCGATCAGACAGAACTGAAAGAAATATTAGAAGCGCTTAGTGAATTGACAGAACATGGTCAGTTATTTACGCAGGATATTTATGAAGACTACATAGAAGAAGTAAAACAGAGAAAGACAGTAGTGAAGGCGCTTTGTCTGCATATTGCTCATGATTGTAATCTTGCTTGCCGTTATTGTTTTGCGGAGGAAGGAGAATATCATGGAAGGCGCGCGCTGATGTCCTATGAAGTCGGAAAAAAAGCGCTTGACTTTTTGATTGCTAATTCTGGCAGCAGACGGAATCTGGAAGTAGATTTCTTTGGCGGAGAGCCGTTGATGAACTGGCAGGTAGTGAAGGATTTGGTTGCCTATGGAAGAGAACAGGAAAAACTCCATGACAAGCATTTCCGTTTTACTTTGACTACCAATGGCGTTCTGTTAAATGATGAAGTACAGGAATTTGTTAACAAAGAAATGGATAATGTTGTGCTGAGTATGGATGGTCGGAAAGAGGTCAATGATAAGATGCGGCCATTCCGAAATGGAAAAGGAAGTTATGACCTGATTGTACCGAAGTTCCAGAAACTGGCAGAGAGCCGGAATCAGGAGAAGTATTATATCCGCGGCACATTTACAAGAGAGAATCTTGATTTTTCCAAGGATGTGGAACATTATGCAGAACTTGGATTTGAGCAGATATCAATTGAGCCGGTTGTCGGAGAAGAGACAGATCCGTATGCAATTCGGGAAAGTGATCTGCCGCAGATTTTTGAAGAATACGATAAGCTCGCTAAGATGATGGTGGAAAGAGAACGGATGGGGAAAGGATTTAATTTCTTCCACTTTATGATTGATCTGGAAGGCGGCCCTTGTGTTGCCAAAAGATTATCCGGCTGTGGATCCGGAACCGAATATCTGGCAGTGACCCCTTGGGGAGATTTGTATCCTTGCCACCAATTTGTTGGCGATGAGGATTTCCTTATGGGAAATGTAGATGAGGGGATTACAAAACCGGAGATTGCAGATGCATTCCGCGGATGTAGTGTGTATTCAAAAGAAAAGTGCAGAAGCTGTTTTGCCAGATTTTACTGCAGTGGAGGCTGCATGGCAAATTCATATAAATTCCATCACACAATCAATGATACCTACGATGTGAGTTGTGAGATGGAGCGTAAGCGTGTAGAGTGCGCGATTATGATTAAGGCAGCTTTAGCGGACAGAAAGGAAGAAAAGAGCAATGAATAACATGAAGAAAAGCAAAGGAATCATTAATTTGATTCTGGTTGCCGTTCTGATGGCAGTGTTGGGATTTACAACAATTGTCGGATGGGGAAACGGTAAGGTGGGTGCTGCCAAGAATATCAATCTTGGTCTTGATCTGGAAGGCGGTGTCAGCATCACTTATCAGGTAAAAGGAGAAACTCCGTCAGAGGAAGATATGTCAGATACGATCTACAAGCTGCAGAAACGTGTAGAGCAGTACAGTACAGAGGCAACTGTTTATCAGGAAGGAACAGACAGAATCAGTATCGAGATTCCGGGAGTAACAGATGCCAATCAGATTTTGGATGAATTGGGTCAGCCGGGTTCTCTGTATTTTATTTCCGAGAAGGACAGCGCCGGTCAGGCGAATTATTCACAGACCGGAAGTACCGGAGATATGGCGAAGGATTTTGTGCTGAATAAAACAATCGAAGAACTGGAAGCAGATGGTTCTATCGTGCTGACAGGTACTGATATTAAAAGTGCAGAAGCAGAGACTTACAGCGACCAGACAACGAATGCTACAAAAAATGTCGTTTCACTGGAACTGAATAAAGAAGGAACTGAGAAATTTGCAGCTGCTACACAGGCAGCGAAGGCGGCAGGAGAGAGCATCGGTATTTATTACGATGGAGCATTTGTAAGTGTGCCGAATGTAAATGCGGAGATCAATGACGGACGTGCCGTGATCGAAGGAAGCATGTCATTTGAAGAGGCAGACAAGCTGGCATCTACAATTCGTATCGGTGGATTGAATCTGGAACTTGAGGAACTGCGTTCGAATGTCGTAGGAGCACAGCTTGGAGAAGCAGCAATCAGCACCAGTTTAAAAGCCGGAGCAATCGGTCTTGCAATTGTATGTATTTTTATGTGCTTTATTTATTTGATTCCGGGATTGGCATCCAGTTTAGCGCTGTTGATCTATACAGGATTGATCCTGGTGCTTTTAAATGCATTTGATATTACTTTAACTTTACCTGGTATTGCAGGTATTATTCTTGGTATTGGTATGGCAGTAGATGCAAATGTCATTATTTTTGCCAGAGTAAAAGAAGAATTGTCAGCTGAAAAATCTGTTAAGACCTCTTTAAATGCAGGTTTCCAGAAAGCGCTGTCTGCAATTGTTGACGGTAATATTACAACTCTGATCGCAGCAGCAGTATTGTGGCTGCTGGGAAGTGGTACTGTAAAGGGATTTGCACAGACATTGGCACTCGGTATCGTAGTTTCCATGTTTACAGCATTGGTGATTACTCGTTTAATCATTTATTCTTTCTATGCAATCGGAATCCGAAGCCAGAAGGTTTATGGAAGAATTTTGAAAGAAAGAACACCGATCAATTTCCTTGGAAAGAGAAAAGCGTTCTTTGGAATTTCCATCGCATTGATCCTGGTTGGATTCGTATTTATGGGAGTGAATTCTTCCCGCGGCGTAGGCGCGTTGAATTACAGCCTTGAATTCAGAGGTGGAACATCTACAAATATTACATTTGCAGAGGATTATACTCTGGAAGAAATCGATGAGAAGATTGTTCCGTTGATTGAAGAAGCAACCGGTGATAAGAACGTACAGGTACAGAAAGTTGCAGGAACAAATCAGGTTATCTTTAAAACACAGACATTGGATCTGGAAAAACGAGAAGCATTCAACAAAGCAATGGTTGACAATTTCCAGGTGGATGAAAAAGAAATTACTGCTGAAAACATCAGCTCTACAGTAAGTTCAGAGATGCGTCAGGATGCGATCGTTGCAGTGCTTGTTGCTACAATCTGTATGCTGCTTTATATCTGGTTCCGTTTCAAGGATATCCGTTTTGCGACCAGTGCGGTTATGGCATTGGTACATGATGTTCTCATTGTATTGACATTTTATGTAATTGCAAGAGTATCTGTAGGTAATACATTTATTGCATGTATGCTTACAATCGTGGGTTACTCAATCAATGCGACAATCGTTATCTTTGACCGTATTCGTGAAGAACTGAAGACAAAGAAACGGGAAGAAACACTGGATACATTGGTGAACAGATGTATTACAAAGACCTTGACGAGAAGTATTTATACCTCTTTGACAACCTTTGTTATGGTAGCTATTTTATTTGTGATGGGTGTAAGCTCTATTAAGGAATTTGCTCTTCCGTTAATGGTAGGTATTATCTGTGGAGCATATTCTTCTGTATGTATTACAGGTGCTCTGTGGTACATAATGAAAACACGCAGTGAGAAAAAGGCTGCAAAATAAGAACAGAATAAGAACATATATTGCTTAATAAGAAGTTTTTAAGAAAAGAAGGTTTTCCGGGGGAGGAAAACCTTCTTTTTTTGACTTGTTTGCAGAGGGGGATTGATTATATAATACATATAAGTGTTTTTTGAAAGTGCGCTATTGTGTAAGTGTTTTTTAGAAATGTATCAATATATGAAGGATAAGAGATAGAGACAGATGTGGATCTGGTGTAAGGAGACGAAAGAATGGAAAAATGGTTTGTGACAATGAAAAAAGCAGATTTTCAGGCAATCGGAAAAAAGTATCACATTTCTCCGATTTTGGCAAGACTGATCAGAAACCGGGAAGTAATTGGAGACGAGGCTGTAGATTTTTATCTGAATGGAACGATTGGGGATCTGTATGATGGGATGCTGATGAAAGATATGGATCGGGCAGTGGAGATTCTGGCTGAAAAAATCAGAGATGGCGCAAGGATTCGAGTCATTGGAGATTACGATATAGATGGGGTGAACGCAACTTATATTTTGCAGGAAGGACTGTCTCAGCTGGGGGCAATTGTAGATACGGATATACCGGATCGGATCAAAGACGGGTATGGTCTGAACCGTCAGTTGATTGACCGGGCGATCGAGGCTGGGGTTGATACGATTATTACTTGTGATAATGGGATTGCAGCGACAGAAGAAATTGCGTATGGGAAGGAAAAAGGTCTGACGATTATAGTAACCGATCATCATGAAATTCCGTTTTTAGAGGCGGGAGGAGAAAAAGAATATCTGATTCCGCAGGCGGATGCTGTCGTAGATCCGCACCGACCGGATTGTGAATATCCGTTCAAAGGGCTGTGCGGTGCCGCAGTGGCCTATAAAGTGGTAGAGGCGCTTTATGAAGTGCTGCAGAGGGATGTGGACGATGTAGATTATCTGATGGAAAATGTAGCCATTGCGACGGTCGGGGATGTGATGGATTTGTGCGGAGAAAACAGGGTGTTTGTGAAACAGGGATTGGAAATGCTGAAGTGTACCAATAACGAAGGCTTGAAGGCTTTGATCGAATGTACACAGATTCCGGTGGAACGATTAAATGCCTATCATATCGGTTTTGTACTGGGACCATGTATCAATGCCAGTGGCCGTCTGGATACTGCCAAACGTGCATTGGAGCTTTTGTGTGCAAAAACAAGAAGAGAGGCTGTGATGCTTGCGGAGGATTTGAAAGCGCTCAATGACAGCCGGAAAGAGATGACAGAAAAAGGCGTTGCACAGGCAATTGAACAAATAGAGACTACGTCTTTGAAAGAGGATAAGGTGTTGGTGGTATATTTGCCGGATTGTCATGAAAGTATTGCCGGAATTATTGCCGGAAGGATTCGGGAACGTTACTATCGTCCGGTATTTGTGCTGACAAAAGGAGAAGAAGGAGTAAAAGGTTCCGGGCGTTCCATCGAAGCCTATAATATGTTTGAAGAAATGTGCAAATGCCGCGCTTTATTTACGAAGTTTGGAGGGCATAAGCTGGCAGCGGGATTGTCGTTGGAGGAAGAAAATGTACCACGTTTTCGTCAGGTGATGAATGAGCTTGCGAACCTTACAGAAGAGGATCTGGTGGAAAAGGTGTCGATTGATATGCAGCTGCCACTGCCTTATGTGACGGAAGAACTGGTTGAAGAACTGGAACTTTTGGAACCTTTTGGAAAGGGAAATACAAAACCGCTGTTTGCAGAAAGAAATTTAAAAGTAATCCAGCCGAGGATTATAGGAAAGAATCAGAATGTTTTGAAATTTCAAGTAGAAGATCAATATGGAACCCGGATGGATGCAATTTATTTTGGAGATGTGCAGTCGTGTTTAAGAACAATGGAAGAAAGTCCGGCGATGTCGTTTACATATTATCCGACAGTGAATGAATATATGGGAAGAAGAACGCTGCAGATAACGGTGGTAAATTATTGTAGGAGTTAAGGAACTTTTTTTCTTGCCGCGCATGTGATAAAATAATCAGATGTGCTGTTTTGCAATGATAAAGAGAAGAGAGGTTTTTAAATGAAGAATCAGTATAATAAGACGATTACTGCCTGCTTTGTGGGGTATGTGGTTCAGGCAATCGTAAATAATTTTATTCCGTTGCTTTTTTTGACATTTCAGAGAAGTTTCGGGATTCCTCTGTCACAGATCACATTACTTGTGACGTTTAATTTTGGAGTTCAGTTATTGGTGGATCTGGTGTCAGTTAGTTTTGTGGATAAAATAGGATATCGGGCATCTATGTTGATTGCACATATCATGTCTGCGGCGGGACTGATATTTTTGACATTCCTTCCGAATTTGTTTTCTTCTGCGTTTATCGGGATTTTGATATCTGTTATGGTATATGCGATTGGCGGAGGCTTGTTAGAAGTTTTAGTAAGTCCGGTTGTCGAGGCATGTCCTTCGGATAATAAAGAAAAAGCAATGAGTATGCTCCATTCGTTTTATTGCTGGGGACATGTAGCGGTTGTTTTGATCTCTACGCTATTCTTTGCTTTGTTTGGCATAGAAAACTGGAGGATTTTAGCAATCTTCTGGGCGTTGATTCCGTTGGGAAATGCCATTGCATTTCTGAAAGTTCCGATGGCATCTCTGATCGAAGATGGGGAAGAGGGAATGAAGATTTGGGATTTGTTCCGGATGCGGATTTTCTGGGTGTTATTTGCTATGATGATCTGTGCGGGTGCAAGTGAACAGGCGGTGAGTCAGTGGGCATCGGCATTTGCAGAAAAAGGACTTGGTATTACAAAGGCGGCAGGAGATCTTGCAGGACCAATGGCTTTTGCAATTCTTATGGGAACAGCGAGAGCCTTTTATGGGAAATACGGGGATCGGATCGATTTGAATCGATTTATGATATTCAGCTGCATATTATGTGTGGCAAGTTATTTGGGAATTGCGATGTTTCCGATTCCGCTGCTTAGCTTGATAGCCTGTGCAGTTTGTGGGCTGTCGGTGGGCATTATGTGGCCGGGGACCTTTAGCAAAGCGACCGCAGCACTTCCAAAAGGCGGAACGGCCATGTTTGCTTTTCTTGCGCTTGGAGGCGATGTGGGATGTTCGGCGGGACCGACTCTTGTCGGAAGTGTTTCCAGTATGGCAGGAGAAAATTTAAAAATCGGAATTTTGGCGGCAATTGTATTTCCGGCAGTGTTATTCCTTGGAATCTTATATATGAAGAAATGCAGTGGGAGACCAACTTGAACTCCTATGGGGACTATGATAATCTGATATTACTAGAATATACCAATAATATGAAAAAGAAGAAAGAGGCGACGAGTATGAAAACAATCAAAGCAGAACCGTTAACTTATGAAACATTTGCTCCATTTGGAACTTTTTATTCTATGACAGAGCCAGATAGTTATGCGCTGCAAGGAGAGATTCATCGGTTTTATCCGGATAGAATTGCGGAATCTTACACAGGAAGAATAGGTTTTTCACCGATTCTTGTAAAAAAGCCGGATGTGATGCAGATCACACAGGCAGAATATCATAATACAACACCGGAAATGATCCTTCCGCTTAATGATGATATGATTATTCATGTTGCTCCGGCATCTGCAGGGACACCGCTGCCGGAATGGACAAAAGCATTTATCGTACCGAAGGGCACTTTGGTGAAGATCAATACGGCAATCTGGCATCTGGCGCCGCTGCCGGTACATGTTGAAGAACTGCAGGCGATGATTATTTTACCGGAATGTACATATGCAACAGATTGTACGGTGATTGATTTAAAAGAAGACGAACAGTTTGAGATCGTATTATAAGGTTTATCGTGCTTTTTGGAAAACGTTCTCGTGTAAAAAAAGTTTGAAAAAATCAAAAAAAATGCTATACTAAGGGATATAATGCATGAAAGGGGGGGCTGATATGTCCGGAACACCAGAATATGAGTTGTTGAATAAGAATCTTGAGATCGTAGATGGTCATGCGGTGAAAGCGCCGGAAGATTATCAGGATCCGGAACAATTATATCAGGTACTGATAGACAGAGTGAGGAAGTATCACCCCTCTGCAGATATCTCTATGATTGAGAAGGCTTATAAACTCGCATCAGAAGCACATCAGGGGCAGGTGCGCAAGTCAGGAGAGCCATATATTATACATCCGCTCTGGGTCGGAATTATTTTGGCAGATCTGGAGATGGATAAAGAGACTATAGTTGCCGGAATGATGCATGATGCTGTAGAAGATACGGATATGACGTTGGATGATGTCAGCAGGGAATTCAGCGAAGAGGTTGCACTTCTGGTAGATGGTGTTACCAAGCTGGGACAGCTGTCTTATTCACAGGATAAGCTGGAGATACAGGCTGAGAATCTGCGTAAAATGTTTCTTGCAATGGCAAAAGATATTCGAGTTATTATTATCAAATTGGCGGACCGGCTGCACAATATGCGGACTCTGGAGTTTATGCGTCCGGAAAAACAGCAGGAAAAAGCAAGAGAGACAATGGATATCTATGCTCCGATTGCACAGCGGCTTGGTATTTCTAAAATTAAGATTGAATTGGATGATTTATCTTTAAAATATCTGCAGCCGGAAGTTTTTCAGAAACTGGTAACAGATTTGAATGACCGTAAGACGGAGCGGGAAGAATTTGTGCAGCAGATTGTAGCGGAAGTCTCCCGGCATATGGAAAATGCACATATTCAGGCAAAGGTCTATGGACGGGTGAAACATTTTTTCAGTATATACAAAAAAATGGTAAACCAGAACAAGACCTTAGATCAGGTATATGATTTGTTTGCTGTTCGGATCATTGTAGATTCTGTCAAAGACTGTTATGCGGCTTTGGGAGTGATCCATGAGATGTATACACCGATTCCGGGACGGTTCAAGGATTATATTGCAATGCCGAAGATTAATATGTATCAATCTCTGCATACAACTTTGATGGGACCTTCCGGGCAGCCGTTTGAGATCCAGATCCGAACGGAGGAGATGCATAAGACTGCGGAATATGGTATTGCGGCACATTGGAAATACAAAGAAGGCAAGGATGCTGCGAAGAGCATGCAGTCACAGGAAGAGAAGTTAAACTGGCTGCGTCAGATCTTGGAGTGGCAGCGGGATATGTCTGACAATCGAGAGTTTTTGAGCCTGTTAAAGGGCGATCTGGATTTGTTTGCTGAAGATGTGTATTGCTTTACTCCGAACGGAGATGTGAAGAATCTTCCGAATGGTTCTACCCCGGTAGATTTTGCGTATGCAATCCACAGTGCAGTGGGCAATAAAATGGTGGGAGCAAGAGTCAATGGTAAATTGGTCAACATTGACTATAAGATACAGAACGGCGATCGTATTGAGATTCTGACTTCTCAGAATTCAAAAGGTCCAAGTAGGGACTGGCTGAATATTGTAAAGAGTCCTCAGGCGAAGTCAAAGATTAATCAATGGTTTAAGAAAGAGTTTAAAGAAGACAATATTATTCGGGGAAGAGAGCTTGTTGCGGCTTACTGTAAGGCAAAATCCATTAATCTCAGTAATATCTTGAAACCGAAGTATCAGCAGATCGTACAGCGAAAATATGGATTCCGCGATTGGGATGCGGTAATGGCTGCGATCGGACATGGCGGATTGAAGGAAGGACAGGTTGTGAACCGGCTCCAGGAGGAATATGAGAAGGAGCATAAAAAGGAAATTACGGATGAATCCATTCTGGAAAAATTGTCCGGAGCCAATAATCAGACAGTGCATATTGCAAAGTCAAAGAGCGGGATCGTGGTGAAAGGAATCGACGATATGGCGGTTCGTTTCTCGAAGTGCTGTAATCCGGTGCCCGGAGATGAAATCGTTGGATTTGTAACCAGGGGAAGAGGCATGTCAATTCATCGTACAGATTGTGTGAATATGCTGCATCTTTCTGCGTCGGAACGGGAACGTTTGATTGATGCCGAGTGGGAAAGCAGTGCGGATGCGGAAAGCGGCGGACAGTATCTTGCGGAATTGAAGATGTATGCGCATGATCGACAGGGAATGTTGATGGATATTTCCAGAATTTTTACGGAAGCAAAGATCGATGTAAAATCTATGAATGTGCGTACCAGTAAGAAGGGAACGGCGACTCTGGAATTGGGCTTTATTGTGCATGGGCGAGAAGAACTGAACCGGATCATAGAAAAATTACATCAGGTAGATGGAGTTATAGATATTGAAAGAACGGCAGGTTGATCAGATGAAAATAGAAAAGTTTGTGATAGGAATGGTATCTACCAATTGCTATCTTGTATCTAATGAAGAGACAAAAGAATGTTTTATTGTCGATCCGGGTACCTTTCGTGCAGAAATTGTGTCCCATATCAGAAAAAATGGACTGATGGTCAAGGCAATCTTACTGACGCATGGGCATTTTGATCACATTATGGGGATAGATGGATTCTTGAAGGAGTTTCCGGTTCCTGTGTATGCGCATGAAGAGGAAAAATTATTGCTTGAGAATTCGCAGTATAATGCATCTTCCATGTATGAAGATGGCGGCTATCGGTTTACCGGAGCAACGTATGTTACGGATGGACAGATGCTGGAGATTGCCGGAATGAAGATTCGGGTGATTTACACACCGGGACATACGATTGGCGGCTGCTGTTATTATCTCGAAGATGAGGCAGTATTGTTTAGTGGAGATACGCTTTTTCAGGAATCCATCGGGCGTGCAGATCTGCCTACGGGAAGTGCCGGTCAGCTGGTGCGTTCGGTAAAGGAAAAACTTCTGGTACTTCCGGAAGAAGTAACGGTCTATCCGGGGCATGAGGATATGACGACAATTGAGATGGAACGAAAGTACAATCCGTTTGTATAATGGGAATGAATCAAAATATAAATCAGAAGGATCAATCATGATAGAGATAATTTGTAATGAGTCACTTTATACTTACAATGCATATCATGTCACTAAGGCATTTTTTCCGGATGCGGAGATTTGTCAGCGTGTAGATGAAAAGCAAGAACCTCTTATAACAGTAAAGACAAAAGAGGGGTCTTGCTTTTCCATTACATCCGAGTCTGTAGCGGGAAGTGCGACAGACAGGCAGGAGCAAAAACGGCGGGTGACAAAGCAGTTGTATGAGTATTTCAGTGCGCAGACAGGAAAAGAGCTTGCATGGGGGATGTTGACAGGCGTGCGTCCGACCAAACTGGTTATGCAGAAATTAGAGGAAAATGCAGAGGAAACAGAGATTCTCCGGTTTTTGCAGAAGGAGTATGGAGTTTCGGAAAAAAAGGCAGTGCTGGCGCTGCAAATTGCAGAAAGAGAAAAAAGGCTATTAGAGCCGCTACGCTTGGATGGATTTAGTCTTTATGTGGGGATTCCGTTTTGCCCCAGTATTTGTTCGTATTGTTCCTTTAGTTCTTCGCCTGTCGAGATGTGGAAGGACCGGATGGACGCGTATATGGATGCCCTGTGCAAAGAGATTCGCGCACTGGGAAGAATGGCGGGAGAACGCTGCCCGGATACGGTCTATATAGGTGGTGGAACGCCAACGTCGTTGAGTGCAGAACAGTTAGAACGATTGCTATGCACCATCGAACAATCTTTTTCTTTGAAGCAAGTGTTGGAATATACAGTCGAGGCGGGAAGACCGGACAGTATCACAAAGGAAAAATTAGAAGTTATACACAGGCATCCGGTGACGAGAATTTCTGTCAATCCGCAGACGATGCAGCAAAAGACATTGGACCGGGTCGGACGACGGCATACCGTGCAGGATGTAAAAGAAATCTTCCGCATGGCAAGAGAAATCGGTTTTGACAATATCAATATGGATCTGATTGCCGGTCTTCCGGGAGAGACTGCAGAAGATATGCAGGATACACTCAGACAGATTGAAGAATTAGAACCGGATAGTCTGACGGTACATGCATTAGCGATTAAACGGGCAGCCAGACTTGGTCAGGAGGCAAAAACCGGTCTGGGCAGAGGACAAGAAGAATCTATGCATGATCAGATTACGCAGATGGTGGAAGACGCAGCTGCTTCAGCGCAGAGAATGCGGCTGATGCCATACTATTTATATCGTCAGAAAAATATTGCCGGAAATTTCGAAAATGTTGGGTATGCAAAGGTTGACAAAGCCGGAATATACAATATACTTATTATGGAAGAAAAACAAACCATACTGGCAGCAGGAGCAGGTGCGGGAACCAAGATCGTACTGCCTGAAAAGATACGGCTGGATAATGGAAAAGAAACGAATCTCATTCGAATTGAGAATGTAAAGAATATTGAAGAATACATCAGTCGGATTGACGAGATGATAGAGAGAAAAGGAGAGTTGTTATGGCATTGAAAAAGAAACCGGTGACCGGAATGAAGGATATGATGCCGGAGGAAATGGAAATCCGGGATTATGTCATTGCTTTGATCAAGGATACTTACAAAGCGTTTGGATTTTCCTCGATGGAGACTCCATGCGTGGAACATATTGAAAACCTGTGCAGTAAGCAGGGCGGAGATAATGAAAAACTGATTTTTAAGATTTTGAAACGTGGAGAGAAGTTAAAACTGGAGAGTGCAAAAGAAGAGGCGGACTTAGTGGATGGCGGATTGCGCTACGATCTGACGGTTCCATTGTCTCGATATTATGCAAACAATGCCAATGAGCTTCCATCTCCGTTTAAGGCGCTGCAGATGGGAAATGTATGGCGTGCAGACCGTCCGCAGAGAGGCCGTTTCCGTCAGTTTATGCAGTGTGATATTGACATTTTGGGAGAACCTTCCAATCTGGCAGAAATCGAACTGATCCTGGCAACATCTACATTATTGGGAAAACTGGATTTTAAGAATTTTACGATTCGCATCAATGATCGTCGTTTCTTAAAAGCGATGGCAGCATACAGTGGTTTTGCGGAAAGCGATTACGATCAGGTATTTATTACCTTAGATAAGATGGACAAGATCGGTCTGGATGGAGTTCGGACAGAGTTAGAGGAGAACGGGTATGAGAAGGAAGCGATTGACAAGTATCTCCAGATCTTTGAAGAAATTACGAATGATGTGGAAGGTGTCCGCTGGTGTAAAGAAAAACTGGCCGGTTATCTTCCGGAGGATGCGGCAGATTCGCTGGAAATGATCATTACAAGTGTGGAGAGTGCGAAGGAAGCAGAATTTAAGATCAGTTTTGATCCTACGTTGGTGCGTGGAATGTCCTACTATACAGGAACTATTTTTGAGATTTCCATGGATGAGTTTGGCGGTTCTGTCGGTGGAGGCGGACGTTACGATGAGATGATTGGAAAGTTCACCGGACAAAACACACCGGCAGTCGGATTTTCTATTGGCTTTGAGCGAATCGTCATGCTGCTTTTGGAGCGTGGTTATCAGATTCCGACCAGCCGTCAGAAGAGAGCTTATCTTCTGGAGAAGAAACTTCCGCAGGCGGAGCTTTTGAGTGTGTTGGAACAGGCAAAGAAAGACCGGGCAGACGGACTGCAGGTGATGATCACCAACATGAAGAAGAACAAAAAGTTCCAGAAAGAACAGTTGAATCAGCAAGGATATACAGATATTGTAGAAGTGTTTTGCAATAAATAAGAAATGAGAGAAAAGAGGAAAAATCATGGCAGAGTCAATGAAAGGCTTACATCGTACACATCGCTGTGCAGAACTTTCTGCTGCAAATGTAGGAGAAAAAGTGACTGTTATGGGATGGGTACAGAAGAACAGAAATAAAGGCGGATTGGTGTTCGTAGATGTGCGTGACCGTTCCGGAATCATTCAGGTTGTATTTGAAGAAGGAAAATGTGATGCGGCGCTGATTGAGCGGGCAGCAAGTCTTCGAAGTGAATATGTTGTCGCAATCGTAGGAACCGTTGAGAAACGTTCCGGTGCAGTCAACAGCAATCTTGCAACAGGTGAGATTGAAGTGATTCCGGAGCAGATGCGGATTCTTTCTGAGTCTGAGACACCTCCGTTTCCAATTGAAGAAAATTCGAAAACAAAGGAAGAACTTCGCTTAAAATATCGTTATCTGGATCTGAGAAGACCGGATCTTCAGAAAAATCTGATTATGAGAAGTCAGATTGCAACGCTGACTCGTCAGTTTTTAGCGGAAGAAGGATTTTTGGAAATCGAAACTCCGATTCTTGGAAAGACAACTCCGGAAGGTGCGAGAGATTATCTGGTGCCGAGCCGAATTCATCCGGGCAGTTTCTATGGACTTCCACAGTCACCGCAGCTGTACAAGCAGTTGTTGATGTGCTCTGGCTATGATCGGTACTTCCAGATTGCAAAATGTTTCCGCGACGAAGATCTGCGTGCAGACAGACAGCCGGAATTTACTCAGATCGATATGGAACTTTCTTTTGTGGACGTAGATGATGTGATTGAAGTCAATGAACGTCTGCTGGCAAAACTGTTCAAAGAAATACTGGATATTGATGTGGCACTTCCAATTCAGAGAATGACCTGGCAGGAAGCAATGGACCGCTATGGTTCAGACAAACCGGATACCCGTTTTGGCATGGAACTGGTCAACGTTACAGAGACTGTGAAGGATAGTGAGTTTGTAGTATTTAAGGGCGCTATTGAAAATGGTGGTACAGTGCGTGGTATCAATGCCAAGGGACAGGGCAGTATGCCGCGTAAGAAGATTGATAAACTGGTCAGCTTTGCAAAAGATTTCGGAGCAAAGGGACTTGCTTACATTGCCATTCAGGAAGATGGAACTGTGAAATCTTCTTTCTCAAAATTCATGACAGAGGAGGAGATGCAGAATCTGATCAAGGCAATGGATGGAGAAAATGGAGACCTTCTCTTGTTTGCAGCAGATAAGAATAAGGTTGTTTGGGATGTGCTTGGTAATTTACGTCTGGAATTAGCTCGTCAGATGGAACTTCTGGACAAGAATGAGTATAAGTTCCTCTGGATTACAGAGTTCCCATTGTTGGAGTGGAGTGAGGAACAGAACCGTTATACAGCAATGCACCACCCATTCACGATGCCGATGGAAGAGGATCTGGAATTTATTGATTCCGATCCGGGAAGAGTTCGTGCAAAAGCATACGACATTACCCTCAATGGAAATGAGATTGGCGGAGGAAGTATCCGAATCCATCAGAATGATATTCAGGAGAAGATGTTCGAGGTACTCGGATTTACAAAGGAGCAGGCTTACAGCCAGTTTGGTTTCCTTCTGAATGCGTTTAAGTACGGAGTACCGCCGCACGCAGGACTTGCCTATGGTTTGGATCGTCTTGTTATGCTGATGGCGAAAGTAGACAGCATTCGTGACGTTATGGCATTCCCGAAGGTAAAAGATGCCTCTTGTCTGATGACGGAAGCTCCGAGTATGGCTGATGCAAAACAGCTGGAAGAATTGGGGCTGGAAGTGTCGAAAGAGGAGTAATATGAGTTATGCAGCTGGTACAACTGCTTACAAAGAAATTGCATGAATTGTCTGAAAAATAGATAAAATTTCAGACACATAAAATTTAAAAAAATATGTTGACATTTAGGTGTTCCTATAGTATAGTAGTTATTGTTCTGAGGAACACCTAAGAAATGCGATAGTGGCTCAGTTGGTAGAGTACGACCTTGCCAAGGTCGGGGTCGCGGGTTCGAACCCCGTCTATCGCTCT
>CAJKWK010000014.1 GCA_905203555.1 uncultured Lachnospiraceae bacterium | reverse complement strand
GTGGTACAGGACGTACACTTCACCCGGACAACATGGCAGCAGGACCGGCTTCTTATGGTATGACAGATACTCTCGGACGTATGCACTCTGATGCACAGTTCGCAGGATCTTCTTCTGTACCGGCTCACGTTGAGATGATGGGACTGATCGGAGCAGGTAACAACCCGATGGTTGGTATGACTGTTGCAGTTGCAGTTTCTATCGAAGAAGCAGCAAAAG
The DNA here is from genome assembly GCA_905203555.1 of uncultured Lachnospiraceae bacterium. GTDB lineage: Bacteria > Bacillota > Clostridia > Lachnospirales > Lachnospiraceae > Schaedlerella. The sequence goes on along the minus strand of CAJKWK010000014.1, from coordinate 52,371 downwards.
AAGGTAAGTTCTAAATATACGTTAAGTTTAAAAAATCAATAAGTAATAAGAGTACCGTGGTTTTAAAGACTGCGGTACTTTTTTTTATGTTAGAATCCGTTGCTTGAATAAAATGTTATCCCGTCGTATAGTGAAATGGTATAGGATTTCAGGTGAATCTTTGGTATAATAGAGCCAATAAAGAATGAGTGTGAATAATATGGGTGAAGAAAGAAAACGCCTCCCGATAGGTTTAGAAAACCAAGGCGCTTTGGAAAAACTTTAAATATAAGTATGTTGGAACAGTTTTTTTGATACAGCTTTTAGGGGAAGGGTACAGAGATATTCTTATAGAAACTGAAAATAGTGAGACGGCAATTTTAATAGAAGTCAAGTATGCCAACGACAGAAATCCAGGGCAAGTTTGTGAACAGTCATTAAAGCAGGTGGAAGAACGAAAGTATGACGAGGAACTTCGGGAAAACGGAATAGATAATATATTAAAATATGGAATTGCGTGTTATATGAAACAATGTAAAGTGAAATTGGCAGAGAAATCCTATACTAAGATTTAATCAAGTAACAGAAAGGCGGAGTTGTAAGAAAGCAGTTCCGTCTTTTTGGTCAAGTTTGAATTAGGAGACGGAAAATGATACTGGAAACAGAACGATTGTATTTAAGGGAAATGACACAGGATGATTTTGCTTCTTTGTGTGAAATCTTACAAGATGATAAAGCCATGTATGCATATGAGGGAGCGTTTAATGATCAGGAAGTGCAGGAATGGTTGGATGGACAGATCTTTAGATACCAAACGCTTGGATTTAAAAAATATGCGTTTGACGTATTAAAAGCAGATGTGGTTTGCACGATTATCAGAGATATCAATATTGCGTCTCAGAATGTGGCGGTTAGAAATGGAATGAAACGAGTTGACACATGGACGAAACATTATCGAGGCATGGATATGCCACATTATCGTTATGTGATACGGAGAGAGGAAACGGTAAAGGATTATAGAAATGCAATCATATAGCGGTTATGAGAGGTGAAGAAATTGAAGAAAATATTTGCTGTTTTAGGTATGGGTATTTTTATTATGATTGGTCTTTCGAGATGTGGTGTAACAATAACAACGGAATCGACTCCAGAACAGTTGTATTCCAATGATCATAGTATAGATATGTTTGTTTATGAAGATGTTGCCTACGTAAATGTTACAGATGTAGACTGGGTAAAAAGTGAGACTCTTGAAAGGGGTAAATACATCGGGAAAATAAGCAACTCTGGGATAACAAATGATTTTAATAATTGGGATGCTACTGTCTTGCCTGCTGGAACTGAAATCTATGAGTCCGACAATACTGAAATATTATTGGCAAGCCTAGGAAAAAAGTTTGTTCCATATATGAAATATGTGGAAGGATAGGGGAAATTAGCACAAGAATATTTGTTATAGGGATGAATGCCGGTTTGTTTAACTGAGAAAGAAATAGAAAAGTAAGAATTTGAAGAAACTAAGCAAAATAGAGTTTGCCTTAGTTTATAGTAGAAAAATGGTAGGTAAACTAACGGTTAAGCCGACGAAACTGATAGTCGGTTGAATAAATTTGAAGAGATGTGATACGATGCAATCATCAAAAACAAGGAGGAATGAACAGATGAAGAAACAGACGCTTGGTATGATGATTTCATCATTAAGGAAAGAAAAAGGAATGACGCAGTTAGAACTTGCAGAAAAAATGGGTGTAACAGATAAAGCAGTTTCTAAATGGGAAAGAGATTTGTCTTTCCCAGATATAAATTCCATTCCTAAATTAGCAGAGACTTTGGATGTTTCTGTTGATGATTTAATGCAAGTAAAGGCAGAAAGCAAAGAAAATATGAGCAAAAACAAAGTAGATGAGATTGTTGATACAGCACTTAAAGGAATTGGAATTGCGATGGGAATAGCTGTAACAGTATTATCTGTTTTGGAGGTAAGAAAAATGAAAAATTATAGAATGATATCTAAAGTAATATTGACTATTTGTTTATGTGGAATTGTTTTAGCGGTTATAAATGGTTTTACAGGAATTATCAATAATTCTATCCAAATAAGCGGAACGATAATCTGCATTTCTGCATTTGTTGTTGCAAGTGTTACAATTATTTTATTAGAAAATGGAAGAATAAAAAAGTAATAGATAAAAGCTGAATTTGTAGGAGAGAATACGATATGAATTTAACATACAAGAGAGCAACGCTTGAAGATATAGATATATTGACAGAAACAAGAATAGAGGTATTAAGAGCAGCTAATAAACTTTCTGCTGATACTGATATGAGTGAAGTTGAAAGACAATCTTATAATTATTATCAAAAAGCTCTTTGTGACAGCTCTCATATAGCATATTTGGTTTTTGATGAAAATCGTTTTGTAGGGGCTGGTGGTGTTAGTTTTTTTCAAGTAATGCCGACTTATCACAATCCAAGTGGAAACAAGGCTTATATCATGAATATGTATACTAATCCTGAATATAGAAGACAGGGAATTGCTTATAAAACATTAGATATGCTGATTAGAGATACTAAAAGCAAGGGTATTACAGCTATTTCATTAGAAGCAACTGATATGGGGCGACCATTGTATGAAAAGTATGGATTTATAAAAATGAATGATGAAATGGAATTACCAGAGAGATAAACCCCCAGTTTGTTTAGCAGAGAGAAAAACAGAAAAATTAGAATTCGGCAAAGCAGGAGAGCAAAATTTAATAAGGATTTCTATTTTGAATTTTATTGTACAAAGTATCCAGAACAGGCGGAGCGTTGGGCTACACGATATGGAAAAAATACTGATTTTTATTATCAACCAAGAGATTATATCGCAGCATGTTATGGGGATGGAGTGATTTTATAAAATGAAAGAGGTGGCAATACTTTAAAAGCAGTGAGTATGCCTTGGATGATTGTTGCGGTGCTTTCTGTTTTGTATTGATAATTTTTAGCTGATATGTCAGAATTTTGAGAAGGCATGGGATGGAAATTTATGATACAATAGAATGTCCAGAGAAGGAAAACGACGAATAGATAGGAGTGTGTGACAATGGATAAAACGGATATACGTTATCAGTCTTATGTGAAAATATTAAGCGAAGAACTTGTTCCGGCGATGGGATGTACAGAACCGATTGCGATTGCTTATGCGGCGGCAAAAGCAAGAGAAGTATTGGGGATGATGCCGGACCAGGTGAAGATTGGAGTAAGTGACAATATCATTAAAAATGTAAAAAGTGTGGTGGTGCCGAACACCAACGGAATGCGTGGCATCGAAGCGGCAGCGGTAGCAGGAATTGTCGGTGGTGATGCAAGCAGACAACTGGAAGTCATTGCGGAAGTTACAGAAGAAGAAAAAGAAGTAATGAGGGAATTCTTGGAACAAACTCCGGTGAAAGTGGAAGCAATTGATAATGGAATTATTTTTGATATCATTATTACATTACATAAGGAGAATGCAAGTGCGGTTGTACGGATCAGCCAGTATCATACAAACATTGTCTATGTAGAGAAAAATGGAGAAGTGTTATTGGATGCGACGAAGGTAGAACAGAAAAATACCTGTGAAGATTTATCGGAAGTCGAAACAGGTTTGACTGATAAGTCTCTTCTGAATATCAAGGGTATTCTAGAATTTGCAGATACTTGTGAAATTGCAGATGTGAAGGCGGTACTTGACAGACAGATTCAATACAATTCTTTGATTGCGGAGGAAGGACTGTTAGGAGATTATGGTGCAAATATCGGATCTACTTATTTAAAATTTTATGGTTATGAGGTCAGAAACCGGGCGATTGCGAAAGCAGCGGCAGGATCGGATGCCAGAATGAGCGGATGTGAATTGCCGGTAATCATTAACTCAGGAAGTGGAAATCAGGGAATTACAGTATCTGTTCCGGTAATTGAATATGCCAAAGATCTGGCAGTTCCAAAAGAAAAACTGTATCGTGCACTGATTGTTTCCAATCTGATCGCAGTGCATGAAAAGACTGGAATCGGTCGTCTGTCTGCTTATTGCGGAGCTGTCAGCGCGGGCTGTGCGGCAGGATGCGGGATTGCCTATCTGCAAGGCGGGGATTACAGAGCAATCTCTCATACATTGGTAAATTCTCTTGCAATCGTATCCGGAATTATCTGTGATGGAGCAAAATCTTCCTGCGCTGCAAAGATTGCCTCCAGCGTAGAAGCAGGAATTCTGGGATTTCATATGTATCAGAATGGGCAGCAGTTCCGCGGCGGAGAGGGAATTGTAACAACAGGAGTTGAGGCAACTATACGTAATGTCGGGCAGCTTGGCAGAGAGGGAATGCGTCAGACGGATAAAGAAATTGTAAAAATCATGCTGAATGAACAAAGCAATGAGGAATAGTCAAAAGGTCATAATCATAGAAAGGACAATAAAATTATGCGTGAAATGGACTTTACAATTGAAGATGTGAATGCGCTGAAAATCGGGCAGGAAATTGAGGTCATTGAGAGCCAGCTGCCGTCTTCTTATTATTATACAATGGAACATGCGCTTGGTATGAGCGGAAATTTTAAAAGTACAGAACGATTAAAAACAAGAAAGGGAATTGTGAAAGAAATTAAAGAAACACCGAGATTTCATGTGGCGGTACTTGAATTTGATGAATAAGTTCTGAAACAAGATGGAGGTCGATTTAGTAAGGGGGTCGATCTCTAAATTTTTCTTGTAAAATGTTATAGTATGAAGTATACTTATAACATATCAGAAGGTTTTCCGCTGCGCGGAACAAACAAACGAGATGGAGGTATTTATGAATAGTTTTTACGCATCCCGCAAAGTGCGTTTTGAAATCTGGCCAGACTTTACTGCACATTTTAAAAGTGAAACGACAGCCGGTTCTTATTCGGCAGATATTGATGAGATTATGAACGATTTTCAGAAGGATTTTTTGGAAATCAGTAAAAAAGAGATTGAAAACTATTTTCAGAAAATGCAGAAACAGGTTGCAGAAGGAATTCTCAAACCTTCTACGGTAGCAAAGAAATTTCGAGAGCTGCATTCGTTTGCAGAATTCATTTGTGAAAATCGAGAAAAATATAAGGTGGATATAAAGTTTGAAGATGGATTTTATCCATATTTAAAAAAGGTTGTGAAACAAGAAAAATATGCAAAGTCAATCCCGGCAGAACATATGGATAAATTGTTAGGGGCTGCAAAAAAAGATCCAATGGCATATACCATTTTAACGCTGCTTTATCGGGTGGGCGTTTCTTCCAGTGAAATTGTCAGTTTGAAAGAACAGGATCTTGCGGCGTATGACAATGGAGCATATATGACGGTGCAGGAGAGAGAGGACGTTCTTTATTTGCCGGAAGATGTGTTTCTGGTATTGGAACAATATATGAGAGAAAAATCAGATTCTGAATATTTATTTGTGAACAGCCGGGGAAATCCACTGAATCTCATGTATATTAGTCGAATGATGCGAAAGTATACAGAAAAGGCAGGAATACCGTCATACAGTGCGGAAAGCGTACGTAATACGTGTGGGATAAATTTATTTGCATATGGAGCAAAACCGGAGCAGGTTGCTGCACAGATGGGGATAACAGAGATACAGATTCATCGATATCAAAATCTTTCTTATAAAGAAAATTTACTAAAGGCAGCAAACCGCCTTGTGCAGATTCATGTTGAACCGCCAAAGCGGGGAAAATAAAGAAAAACGAGAACATCATAATGCGTGGAAAAACAAGAGATGGCAGTAAAAAAAACTTGCACTTTAACGTGGAAAAGTCTATAATGAAAAATGATTTTTTGAAAATTAAAGGAAACTTGTAAATGGAAAATCATATGAAAAGAGGGATATGATTATGAGTATTAGAATTGGTATTTTAGGTTATGGAAATCTGGGACGAGGAGTAGAATGTGCGGTGAAACAGAATCCGGATATGGAACTTGTTGCAGTATTTACACGCAGAAGTCCGGAAAATGTGCATATTATGACGGAAACTGCTGCTGTTTGTCATGTGGCAGAAGCAGAACAATGGAAAGATAAAATAGATGTTATGATTCTTTGTGGCGGAAGCGCTACAGATTTGCCGGAGCAGACTCCGAAGTTTGCAGAATTGTTTCATGTAGTAGATAGTTTTGATACACATGCCAGAATCCCGGAGCATTTTGCAAATGTGGATGCTGCAGCGAAAAAGAGCGGAAAGGTTGGAATTATTTCTGTAGGCTGGGATCCAGGAATGTTTTCTCTGAACCGGATGTATGCCAGTGCAGTATTGCCGGAAGGAAAAGACTATACATTCTGGGGGAAAGGTGTGAGCCAGGGACATTCGGATGCAATTCGAAGAATTGACGGTGTGAAAGATGCAAAGCAGTATACCATCCCGGTAGAAGAGGCATTGGAAGCAGTTCGAAGTGGTGAAAATCCGGAACTTACGACTCGGCAGAAACATACAAGAGAATGTTTTGTAGTATTAGAAGATGGGGCAGATGCCGCTAAAGTAGAAGAAGAAATTAAGACTATGCCGAATTATTTTGCGGATTATGATACGATTGTACATTTTATCAGTGAAGAAGAACTGAAACGTGATCACAGTGGTATTCCGCATGGTGGATTTGTCTTGAGAAGCGGAAAGACAGGATGGAATGGAGAAAACAGACATTTAATTGAATATAGTCTGAAGTTAGATTCCAATCCGGAATTTACATCCAGTGTGATAGTTGCGTATGCAAGAGCTGCATACAAATTAGCATCGGAAGGGCAGTGTGGATGTAAAACTGTTTTTGATATTGCACCTGCATATCTGAGTCCAAAAGATGGGGCAGAATTGCGTGCTGCAATGCTGTAATCGTTGAGCGGGAGGAAATGAGATGACAACAGAACGTGTAGAAAATATGTGCGGTGGAGATGGTCATGTGATCATCAAGCGCATTCTTGGAGAAAAAGAGTTAAACGGAAAGTGCAGAATGTATGCACAGGTAACACTGGAACCGGGATGTTCCTTGGGATATCATGAACATCATAAGGAAAGTGAAACATATTATATTCTGTCTGGTGAAGGAGAGTATGATGATAACGGACACCTTCGACCGGTGAAAGCAGGAGATGTTACATTTACTCCGGACAGCTGCGGACATGGATTGCGGAATACCGGCTTAGAGGATCTGGTATTTATGGCATTGATTATTTTGGATTAAAATGAATCATTGATTTTTTGTTAAGAAAAATAGATATAAAAATGGAAAAAGTCTTTATAAATTGTGCTTTTTTACGTATTTCTTTAATCAAATTTCTTTTGAAAATACAAGAAAGGAGATATATTATTTATGGCCAAGAAAAAGTTAGCATTAACAATGGTCATTGCAACTACATTAGCGGTTTCTTCTATATTCAGTAGCTTGCCAACTATTGTTTATGCACAAGAAAATATTGAATCAGAGAACACTTCATCTGAGCAGACAGAAAATAGTGTTGCAAAAGTAGGGGAAATATATTATGAGCATTTGGTGGATGCGATTAATGCATCAAGTGCCGAATAGCCTGCTGTAATGTTGAAAGATATCAATGATAGTAGCGAGATGTTTGCAATAGAAAATAAAAATGCTGTTCTTAATACTAATGGATTTACATGGAAAGATGAAAGTCAAATTGTAGATCATTCGGGAGCATACGATGCAATATATACTCCAGATAATACAGAACACTATGAAACTTTAGAAGTCAAAATTGATATCTTTATGTATGATAAACCAGATACAGATAGTCCGAACAATGATAAAGGTATTCCAGAAACAGGAGACCAAACAAACGTAGGATTATTTACCTCTTTATTTTCAGTGAATGGTTTAGGCATTGCAGTATTGGCAGTATTAAAGAAAAAGAAAGTACTAGAAAATAAATAATCGTTTTAAAGTGGCGGGGTCACCTTTGCAGTTGAGCGAACATCAAGCGCTCGTTATCTGACAAGAAGGCAAAAAACAAAAGACAATACACAAAAACAAGAGGAAAACGCTGTGTTTATAAGGCAAAACCGCTTTTAACAAGGTATTAACTAAAAAGACACTCATTTAACACATAAAATTGAATAAGACATAGAGAAGACAGTTGATTTCAAATAAGAAATTGATTGTCTTTTCTGGGTTCTAAGTCGATAGTTGGGGTGGGATTTTATAAATCCTACTCCATTGTTGCATTTGAAGGAATTTAGGTGTTTTATTGGAACTGAAAGGCAAAGGCTGTCGTTAAATGGAAAGTTATTTGGAGAAAGGCAAAAGTCTTGAATCAAATCTTCTCAAAGAAAATAATAGCCAAGCGCGGATATATATCCATGTTTGACTATTATCTGGTATTTTGTATTTTAATATGCTGTCTTGTACAGAAATTATAGGGAAATGCTGTGCTTTCGGAACAGACAGGAAATGACACCTGCGAGACAAAGACCAAACAACGCATTGTGCATAGACCCAAATACATCCAGAGCACCTTTGAGTCCCTTGAGAATGTCGGGAGACTCCGGTATCCATCGGTTTGTAAAGAAAGCAATATAGGAGAGAAGATACAGTAGGATAAAAGAGGTCAGACCTCTGCCTACGTCTTCGCGATGGCTGCCATATTTATCTCGTACCCGTACTTTTGTCATAGCCCAGAGTATAGAAATAATTTCATAAAAGATCAGAAGAGCTGCTACAGAAAAATAAGCTGCCAAGACCGGTGGATAGGTGTTTGTTGAAACGGCTGTTTCAATATCACCATAGGGTGCACTGCCGCGGAAAAAATTATATCCCATTAAAATCATGATCGCCAGCATCAGAATCAAAGAGAGATTGCGGATGAAGGAACGAGTGATTCCGAACACCGCCTCTCCGCCTTTTTGAATTGGTGCGGCAAGCCGGGTTGGGCGATGTCTTCTCCGAGAACGATGTTTTGGGGAAGAAGAGGGGTTCTTTGAAAAGTAAGTATCTTCTTCAAATTCCTCATCATATTGGTCATACGTATCCTCATCGTCGTATTCATCTATGGTTAAATCATATTTGGAGGAATGATGTGTGGGGGTGTCAGAATGGTTTAAAGGAATATCATCCTCATAAGTTACTTCAAAGTGATCATCAAAAAAGTCCGCGTTTTTGTTTTTGAAACGCATAAAATTCTCCTTTCCTGCGGGAAAATCTACTTATCAAAATCCCGATGGTCAATATAGTAGTATGATTTTGTGGAAAAGACAAGGGCAGACATGAAAAATTCATAAAGTTCTAAGAAATGCAGGGCAAGTTTGTGATATAATGATTGCACATCGTGTCATTCAGCTGACATATACGATGAAAGGTGTAAAAAAGAGGATTGTATTATGAATGTTTTGAATTTGGAACATATTAGTAAGGTGTTCGGTGAGAAAACAATTTTTGATGATATTTCCTGCGGAATCCAGGATGGAGATAAAATAGGAATTATCGGAATTAATGGGACAGGTAAAACGACGCTTTTGAAGATTATAGCAGGATTGGAAACTCCGGATGATGGTCAGGTAGTGATGCAAAATGGACTTCGTCTGACATATTTGGCGCAGAATCCGGAATTTCCGGAAGATGCTACAGTTTTATCGTATGTTATGGGCAATTCAGTAGAAGAAATTTCAGATTGGAATATAGAAAGTAATGCGAAAACGATTTTGACGAGACTTGGGATAGCAGACTTTGAAGAGCCGATTTCTCATTTGTCCGGCGGACAGAAGAAACGCGTTGCCCTTGCAGGTGTATTAGTCAATCCGGCAGATATTCTGATATTGGACGAGCCTACAAACCATTTAGATAATGAAATGGTAGTCTGGCTGGAAGAATTTTTGAATAAATTTCGCGGCGTTGTGATTATGGTGACCCATGATCGTTATTTTTTGGATAGGGTGACGAATCGGATCATAGAAATCAGCCATGGAAAATTATATTCCTATATGGCGAAATATTCAGAATTTCTGGAGCAGAAAGCACAGAGGGAAGAAATGGAACTGGCGTCTGAACGAAAACGAAAAAGTATGCTCCGTATGGAATTAGAGTGGGCAAAGCGTGGATGCCGCGCACGAAGTACAAAACAACGTGCAAGATTGGAACGGCTGGAAGCTCTGAAAAATGGAAAAGTGCCGTTACAGGATGCAAATGTAGAATTGGATTCGGTCGAAACGAGAATGGGGAAGAAGACAATTGAGCTGCATCATATCAGTAAGAAATATGGAGATAAGATTTTAATCAATGATTTTGATTATATTGTGCTGAAAAATCAACGTTTGGGAATCATTGGTGCAAATGGCTGCGGTAAATCGACATTAATGAAAATTATTACAGGAAATTTGCAGCCGGACTCCGGAGAGGTAGAAATCGGAGATACCGTTCAGATCGGTTATTTTGCGCAAGAGGCAACGGAGATGGATGAGAATCAGCGTGTGATTGATTACATCAAGGACACAGCGGAATATGTGCCTGTCAAAGACGGACGTATTAGTGCATCGCAGATGCTGGAGCGTTTTTTGTTTGATTCGTCAATGCAGTACACGCCGATCGGCAAGCTTTCAGGAGGAGAAAAAAGAAGGCTATATCTGCTGAAGGTCTTGATGGAGGCACCGAATGTACTGGTGTTGGATGAACCTACAAATGATCTGGATATTCCAACGTTGACGATTTTGGAAGATTATCTTCAGTCTTTTGCAGGGATTGTAATTGCAGTGTCTCATGACCGATATTTTTTGGACAATATGGCGGATCGTATGTTTGCTTTTGAGGAAAATGGACGGTTGGTTCAATATGAAGGTGGATATACAGATTATTTGGAGGCAGTGCAGCGAAAAGCACAGACGGATCTGAATATACAAAAGTCTGTTTCTGTGCAGAATGAGGAAAAAAAGACGGATAAAAAGGGATGGAAACAAAATCAGCCTGTAAAACTTAAATTTTCATTTAAAGAACAGCGGGAGTTTGAACGGATTGATGAAGAAATTGCAGATTTGGAGAAAAAAATAGAAACAATAGAGGCGGAAATTTTGGCGAATGCTACAAATTCAGCAAAATTATCTGAACTGATGGCTGAGAAAGAATCTGCGGAACAATTTTTGGAAGAAAAGATGGACCGATGGGTATATCTGAATGATCTGGCAGAGAAAATTGCAGAACAGTAAATACCGGAGTGCAACATATTTACATATAATTGCACGAAATTTGTATGTACATTTTCAGAGGTCTATTCTATAATAACAGTAACGTAAACAGAGAAAAGCATAAAGGAGGAAACAAAATGCAGAAACCAGTTTTAGTCATTATGGCGGCAGGAATGGGAAGCAGATATGGAGGATTAAAACAGATTGATCCGGTAGACGCGGATGGTCATATTATTATGGACTTTTCAATTTTTGATGCAAAGAGAGCCGGATTTGAAAAAGTTGTTTTCATTATAAAAAAAGCAATTGAAAAAGAATTTAAAGAAGGAATCGGAAACAGAATCAGTGAGTATATGGATGTAGATTATGTATACCAGGAATTGGATACATTGCCGGAAGGGTTTGAAGTACCGGAGGGAAGAGAAAAACCATTTGGAACCGGTCACGCAATTCTGAGTTGTAAGGATGTCGTGAAGGGACCTTTCGCAGTTATCAATGCGGATGATTATTATGGGGTGCACGCATTTCAGGAAATTTATCAATATCTCTCAGTAAATGAAGATGATGAGAAGTATCGATATGCAATGGTAGGCTACATTTTGTCTAATACCTTGACAGAGAACGGATATGTTTCCAGAGGAATTTGTGAGACGGATGCGGAAGGTTATCTGACAGGAATTACAGAGCGTACACATATCGAGAATCGAGAAAACGGTGTTGCATATACAGAAGATGACGGAGTAAACTGGACGCCGCTTTCAGCGGAGAGTATCGCATCTATGAACTTATTCGGCTTTACTGCAAGTATGTTGAATGAGCTGGAAGCAGGATTTCCGAGATTTTTGGAAACTGGATTGAAGGAAAATCCAATGAAATGTGAGTATTTCCTCCCATCGGTGGTTGGAGAGCTGATCGAGCAGGATAAGGCGACTGTAAAAGTTTTAAAATCAACAGATCGTTGGTATGGTATTACATATAAAGAGGATAAGCAGGCTGTTGTAGATGCGATTAAGCGTTTGAAAGAAGAGGGTGTTTATCCGGAGCATTTGTGGAAGGCATGATTCTGAACCCGATAAGATATGGGAGAAGATAGAGAAAAGAAGAAAAGGAGAGGTTTGATATGGCAATTTTAGTAGCTGGTGGTGCCGGATATATCGGAAGCCACACTTGTGTAGAACTTTTGGAAAGAGGATATGAAGTTGTTGTTGTCGACAATCTGTATAATTCAAGTGAAGTTGCGCTGGAACGAGTACAGGAGATTACCGGAAAAGAATTAAAATTCTATAAAGGAGATATTCTGAATAGAGAAGATCTGGAACCGATTTTTGAAAATGAGAACATCGAGGCAGTGATTAATTTTGCGGGCTTAAAAGCTGTTGGCGAGTCGGTAGCAAAACCTTGGGAATATTATCATAATAACATTACAGGAACGTTGATCCTTTGTGATGTGATGAGAAAGCATAACTGCAAGAACATGATCTTCAGTTCTTCAGCAACTGTATATGGAGATCCGGCAGAGATTCCGATTACTGAGAATTGTCCAAAGGGCGAAATTACCAATCCGTATGGACGTACTAAGGGAATGCTGGAGCAGATTTTAACAGATCTTCATACCGGAGATCCGGAATGGAATATCATGCTGTTACGTTATTTTAACCCGATCGGAGCACACAAATCCGGAAAAATCGGTGAAGATCCAAAGGGAATCCCGAATAATCTTGTTCCGTATATTGCACAGGTTGCAGTTGGTAAGCTGGATAAGCTGGGCGTGTTCGGAGATGATTATGATACTCATGATGGTACAGGAGTAAGAGACTATATTCATGTAGTGGATCTTGCTATCGGACATGTAAAAGCAATTGAAAGAATGAAAACTGCCAAGGGTGTACATGTATACAATCTTGGAACAGGAACAGGATATAGTGTTCTGGATGTTGTAAAGGCATATGAAAAAGCATGTGGAAAGGAAATTCCATATGAAATAAAACCGCGCCGGGCGGGAGACATTGCTACATGTTATTGTAATGCGGCAAAAGCAAAAGAAGAGCTTGGATGGGTTGCAGAACGTGGAATCGAAGAGATGTGTGAAGATTCCTGGAGATGGCAGTCTAATAACCCAGACGGATATCGTGGATAATTCTATATTTAAATAATTGAACACTTCTGCAGATTTGTCCTGCGTCTGAAACAGATACAGGTGGAACTGCAGGAGTGTTTTATATTTTTAATTTTCTATTGACAAGTTTCAAAAATATTGTTATTATTTAAAAACAGAACGCACTCTGTTTTTCGAATATAGGAGGAGAAAAGTATGAGAAAACAGGTATATTCATTGCTGGTAGATAATAATCCGGGAGTGCTGAGTCGGATCGCAGGTCTGTTCAGCCGGCGCGGATATAGCATCGACAGCATTACATCAGGCACAACACTGAATACAAATTTTACCAGAATTACAGTCGTGGCAACCGGGGACGAACAGATTTTATCTCAGATTGAGAAACAGGTTCGAAAACTGGAAGATGTCAGAGAGATTAAAGTGCTGAAAGACGGTGAATCAGTTTTTCGGGAGCTGATCATGGTGAAGATTCGTGTAAATGCACAGCAGCGTACAGAATTGAATTCAATCGCGGATATATTCCGGGCGAAGATTGTAGACGTGGAAAAAGAATCCCTGATCGTGGAATTGACCGGAGATCAGTCCAAACTGGACGCTTTCTTGAATCTGCTGGATGGTTATGAGATTCTGGAATTGGTGCGAACAGGAATTACCGGACTTTCCAGAGGAAGTAAGGATGTTACAATATTGTTATAACAAGCAACAGCAAGCTAGAGGCGTTCGCCTTTAACTACATAGAAAAATGAATAAGGCCGAAAAGTTTTCGGCAGACAATGATTAGGAGGAATGTTAAAATGGCAGCAAAAATTTATTATCAGGAAGATTGTAACCTTTCTATGTTAGAGGGCAAAACAATTGCAATTATCGGCTATGGAAGTCAGGGACATGCACATGCATTAAATTTAAAAGATTCCGGATGCAAAGTAATTATCGGTTTGTATGAAGGAAGTAAGTCATGGAAAAGAGCAGAAGAGCAGGGCTTCGAAGTATTTACAGCAGCTGAAGCTGCAAAACAGGCTGACATCATTATGATTTTGATCAATGATGAGAAACAGGCAGCGATGTATAAAAAGGATATTGAGCCGAATCTGGAAGAAGGCAATATGTTAATGTTTGCACATGGTTTTAACATTCATTTTGGTCAGATCGTACCGCCGGCTTACGTTGATGTTACTATGATTGCTCCAAAAGGACCGGGACATACAGTAAGAAGTGAGTATGAAGTAGGAAAGGGTGTTCCATGTCTGGTAGCTGTAGAGCAGGATGCAACCGGAAAGGCATTGGACAAAGCACTTGCTTATGCAGCGGGTATCGGCGGAGCAAGAGCAGGAGTTCTGGAGACTACATTTAGAACAGAAACAGAGACAGACCTCTTCGGAGAACAGGCAGTTCTCTGCGGTGGAGTTTGTGCATTGATGCAGGCTGGATTTGAAACATTGACAGAGGCAGGATATGATCCGAGAAACGCTTATTTCGAATGTATCCATGAAATGAAATTGATCGTTGATCTGATTTATCAGTCTGGTTTCGCGGGAATGAGATATTCCATTTCCAATACAGCTGAGTATGGTGATTATATCACAGGACCAAAGATTATTACTGAGGAGACAAAGAAGACAATGAAGAAGATTCTGAAAGATATTCAGGATGGTACTTTCGCAAAAGACTTCTTGTTGGATATGTCTGCTGCAGGTGGACAGGCACACTTCAAAGCTATGAGAAAACTTGCGTCTGAACATCCGTCAGAAAAAGTCGGCGAAGAGATCAGAAAGCTGTACAGCTGGAGTGATGAGGATAAGCTGATCAACAACTAATCATATTATATTATGAATTTATAAATGAAAATCAAAAAGGATCGAACTCTGCGAATGGGAAGAGTTTCGATCCTTTTTATTAAAAAATTATCTTGAAAATAAGTATAAAAAAACATCTGCCATGACGGTAGCAGATGTTTTTGTGTCTGTTAAATTCTATGATAAAACCATGAAATATTAAGCAATGCTGTCTACTGCTTTGGAAAGACGAGCAACTTTTCTGGAAACTGTATTTTTGTGATAAACACCCTTTGTTCCAGCTTTTGTGATCTCAACGATAGCAGCTTTTAAAGCTGTCTTAGCTGTTTCAACATCTTTCGCTTCAACTGCAGCCTCAACCTTCTTTACAGCAGTTTTCACTTTAGATTTGATTGCTTTATTTCTAGCAGCCTTTGTCTCGTTTACTAAAATTCTTTTCTTAGCGGATTTAATGTTAGCCAATCTGTACACCTCCAACCATTGTAATTTTCAAATGTAAATTTGTTTTGTTGGACTCGGACACGGACGTTCCAACGAAACATACTCATTTATTTTATGCCAAGTACTTGTACTTGTCAATACATAATTCGGAAATTATTGCAAAAACTAGAAGTATTCAAAATTTCGGAGGTAAAAAGATGATTGAGAAGTATAGTGTGAGGACTGATCTTGCATTGGAAGAAAAGGAACGGTTCGAATCAGACAATGTGGAAATTCAGGGAGTGGTTTTGGAAGAGGAGTATGATGACCAATGCGAGATGAGAATTACAAGAGTGAAAGTAGAGACTGAAAACGGTGCAAAAGTAATGGGAAAACCGGTAGGGGTATATTTGACGCTGGAGGCTCCGAATCTGGCAGTTCCGGATGAGGATTATCATAGAGAAATATCACTGAAATTGGCGGAGTATTTGAAAGAATTGATAGGAAAAGAAATGCTGGAGCGGGAAGAACTTTCCGTTTTGGTGATCGGTTTGGGAAATCGTGAAGTGACACCGGATGCGTTAGGTCCTTATGTTGCTGAACAGGTATGTGTGACAAGACATATTGTAAAAGAATATGGAAAGTACGCAATGGGGATGGAGCATGTAAAATCAGTAAGTGCAGTTGTACCCGGGGTTATGGGGCAGACAGGAATGGAAAGTCAGGAAATTGTGAAGGGGGTCGTAAAGGAGACCGAGCCGGATCTGGTTATTGCTGTAGATGCTCTGGCAGCAAGAAACAGCCGCCGTTTAAATCGCACGATTCAGATTGCAGATACCGGTATTCATCCGGGGTCAGGTGTGGGGAATCATAGAAATGGACTAACCCGGGAAACGATGGGGATTCCGGTGATTGCGATCGGAGTGCCGACGGTAGTTGATGCGGCAACGATTGTAAATGATACGATGGAGAATTTTATTGAGGCGCTGGAGTCTTCTAAGATGTTGAAAGGTGTCGGTGATGTTTTGAAGACGTACAGCAATGCAGAAAAGTATGAATTGGTGAAAGAGCTGATTTCTCCACATTTGAATGGAATGTTTGTTACTCCAAAAGATGAAGATGAGATGGTAAAACAGATCAGTTATACCATTTCTGAGGCGTTGAACGTTTTGTTTACGGATTCAGAACAAGGTCAGGCGGTATAATCATAAGAAAAACCGCATATAAAGAAGGAAAAGGAGGAATGAAAATGCGGAAATGGAAAATAGATCGAGAAAGTATGGCAGGTGGTATAGCTGCCATCTTTCTCATTGTTGCGGGTACATATTTCTTTTTTGGAAATGGCAGTCTGTGGGGAGCCGGGTGGAAATATTCCGTACAGCGACAACTGGTACAACGGGTGGAAAATGTTTATTTTCCGGGATTGCTGTATGTGTTTCAAGGACCGAAAAAAACGGCGGGAGAATGGCTGAAAGAACAGGCGATGACATGGATTCCGATCGTGGGTTATGTGGATGCGCAGAAGGCGTATGAGGGATATGTAGAAGATGAAGAAACGATTGCCAAAATTCTTGCGAGTCAGGCGGAAGATGGACATATGCTGGATGAAAGCGGGAACCCCAAAGGAGAGATTCCGCCGGTTGAAAATGTTGTGCCGCAGACAGGAACTCCGACATTGGATATGTCAATTGAGCGGCTGCGGGATTTTGATTATCTGCTCGGCAATTTTTACATTGTGGACAGCAGTACGATGATCGGGCCGGAGCAGCTAAATCCCGATGATTTACTGAATCGGAATATGAAAATAAATGTAGAGAGCAAGGGACCGAAAATTTTAATTTTCCATACGCATTCTCAGGAGGAATTTGTGGATTCTACACCGGGAGATCCTTCTACCAGCATTGTAGGAGTGGGGGAGTATTTGACGCAATTACTGAATGCGAAAGGAATTGAAACCATACATGATACGGGCGTTTATGATATTATCAATGGACAATTGGACCGGAGCAGCGCTTATGAAAATGCAGAAGCATCTATAAGACCGATTCTGGAGGCAAATCCTACTATAGAAGTTGTGATCGATCTGCATCGGGATGGAGTGGCTGAAGAAACTCATTTGGTAACGGATATCGGAGGAAAACCTACGGCGAAGATTATGTATTTTAATGGACTGAGCCGTACGCGGGTGAATGGAGATATTGATTATTTGTATAATCCCTATATACAGGACAATCTGGCATTTTCTCTGCAGATGCAGATCGCATCAGAAACCCTGTATCCCGGATTTGTCCGGCCGATTTATTTGCGTGGATATCGATATAATTTACATCTGATGCCAAAATCACTTTTGATCGAGGCGGGAGCACAAACCAATACAGTGGGAGAAATGAAAAATGCGATGGAGGTATTGGCGGAAACATTATATCATGTATTAATTGGGGATTGAAAAGAGAAATGGTTGTATGATAAGATAAGTAAATGATACAGAAAACGGGCAAGGTTGAGAGATTCGTCTTTCAGCCTTGAATTTATGGGATGGCAGAGATGAATTTCTGCAAAGAAACCCAGCAGGAGGCAGTTTATGGCAAGTAAAAATACATACGATGCGGACAGTATTTCCGTATTAGAAGGACTGGAAGCAGTCAGGAAACGTCCGGGAATGTATATCGGAAGTGTGTCTACAAAGGGACTGAATCATTTGATTTATGAGATTGTGGACAACTCTGTGGATGAGCATCTGGCAGGATTTTGTTCAGAAATTCATGTAACACTGGAAAAGGATGGATCTGCTACAGTAGAGGATAATGGACGAGGTGTTCCGGTAGGGATGCACCAGAAGGGAATATCAGCAGCCCGTCTTGTATATACGACATTACATGCGGGAGGAAAGTTTGATGATTCTGCATATAAGACAAGCGGAGGTCTGCATGGGGTGGGCTCGTCAGTAGTCAATGCGCTTTCCACCTATATGGAAGTATGGATCAGCAGAGAAGGTGCGATTCACCATGATCGTTATGAGAGAGGTATTCCGACAATTGAATTGGAAAATGGATTACTTCCAATTGTTGGAAAGACAAGAAAGACTGGAACAAAGGTGAATTTTTTGCCGGATGACACGATTTTTGAAAAAACCAGATTTCGTGCAGAAGAGATTAAGAGCCGTATGCATGAGACTGCATATTTGAATCCATCTCTGACAATTGTGTTTGAAGATAAGCGAATGGATGAACCGGAAGTGGTTACCTATCATGAGCCGGATGGAATTCTTGGGTTTATAAAAGACCTGAACCAGAAGAAAGAAACATTGCACGAGCCGATTTATTTCAAAGGTGAATCGGACGGAATTGAAGTGGAAGTGGCGCTGCAGTATGTCAATGAATTTCATGAAAATGTTCTGGGATTTTGTAATAACATTTATAATTCTGAAGGCGGAACACATTTGACAGGTTTTAAGACAACCTTTACAACTGTTATGAATCAATATGCAAGAGAACTGGGGATTTTGAAAGAAAAAGATGCCAATTTTACAGGGGCAGATATCCGAAACGGAATGACAGCAATTGTATCTATTAAGCATCCGGATCCGAGGTTCGAAGGACAGACAAAGACAAAATTGGATAATCCGGACGCTGCAAAAGCAACAGGAAAGGTGACCGGGGATGAGATTGTGCTTTTCTTTGACCGAAATCTGGAAACGTTAAAGAGTGTTCTGTCCAGTGCTGAGAAAGCAGCTAAGATACGTAAGACAGAGGAAAAGGCAAAGACGAATCTTTTGACAAAGCAGAAGTATTCTTTTGACAGCAATGGAAAGCTGGCGAATTGTGAAAGCAGAGATCCGAAGAAGTGCGAGATCTTTATTGTAGAGGGAGATTCTGCGGGAGGATCTGCAAAGACAGCTCGTGACCGGAATTACCAGGCAATTCTTCCAATCCGGGGTAAGATTTTGAACGTGGAGAAGGCAAGTATCGATAAGGTGCTTGCAAATGCAGAAATTAAGACTATGATCAATGCATTTGGCTGCGGATTTTCAGAAGGATACGGCAATGACTTTGATATTACAAAGCTGCGGTATGATAAGATCATTATTATGGCAGATGCGGATGTCGATGGAGCTCATATTTCTACACTGTTATTAACACTATTCTATCGTTTCATGCCGGAATTGATTTATGAAGGTCATGTATATATCGCAATGCCGCCGCTTTATAAAGCAATGCCGAAAAAAGGCGAGGAAGAATATTTATACGATGATGCCGCATTGGAACGGTACAGAAAGACACATGACGGTGCATTTACACTCCAGCGATATAAAGGCCTTGGAGAGATGGACGCGCAGCAGCTGTGGGAGACTACATTGGATCCGGAGCATCGGTTGTTAAAGCTGGTAGAGATTGAAGATGCGCGAATGGCATCCAGTGTGACCGAGATGCTGATGGGAACGGAAGTGCCGCCGAGACGTGCATTTATTTATGAAAATGCCACAGAAGCAGAACTGGATGTATAAGGAGAATGAGAATGAGTGACAAGGAATCACAGATTATCCGAACAGAATATTCGGATCTGATGAAGAAATCATATATAGATTATGCGATGAGCGTCATTATAGCCAGAGCACTGCCGGATGTGCGGGATGGTCTGAAACCGGTACAGCGAAGAACACTGTACGATATGCATGAACTGGGAATTCGCTATGACAAGCCGTATCGAAAATGTGCGCGTATTGTCGGAGACACTATGGGAAAATACCATCCGCATGGAGATAGTTCGATTTATGAATCATTGGTAGTAATGGCACAGGACTTTAAAAAGGGGATGGTCCTGGTAGACGGACATGGAAATTTTGGCTCCATCGAAGGGGACGGAGCTGCTGCTATGCGTTATACAGAAGCACGTTTGGCGAAATTTACGCAGGAGGCGTATTTATCGGATTTGGATAAAAATGTTGTAGATTTCGGTCCGAACTTTGATGAGACAGAAAAAGAACCTGTTGTTCTTCCGGTCAGAGTTCCGAATTTGCTTGTGAATGGAGCGGAAGGAATTGCGGTTGGTATGGCAACCAGTATTCCGACGCACAATCTGGCAGAAGTAATTGACGCAGTCAAAGCATATATGAAAAACAATGAGATCAGTACCAAGCAGTTGATGAAATATGTAAAAGGTCCGGATTTCCCGACCGGCGGGATTGTGGTGAATAAGGATGATCTGTTGGATATTTATGAAACCGGACAGGGAAAAATCAAGATTCGCGGGAAGGTGGAAGTTGAGGAATTAAAAGGCGGCAAGAAGCAGCTTGTAATTTCGGAGATTCCATACACGATGATCGGAAGCGGCATCGGTAAATTTTTAAATGATGTGGCGAATTTAGTGGAATCAAAGAAAACAACCGATATTGTGGATATTTCCAACCAATCTTCCAAGGAAGGCATTCGTATCGTACTGGAGTTAAAACGTGGGGCGGATGCAGAGAATCTGAAAAATATGCTTTATAAAAAGACACGGCTGGAAGATACATTTGGTGTCAATATGCTGGCAGTTGCAAATGGAAGACCAGAAACATTGGGCTTAAAAGCAATTATAGAACATCATGTGGATTTTCAGTTTGAACTGGCGACACGCAAATATAAAACATTGCTTGCAAAAGAACTGGAACGTAAGGAAGTGCAGGAAGGTCTGATCAAGGCTTGCGATGTGATTGACTTGATTATTGAAATTTTACGGGGAAGTAAATCGGTCAAAGATGCCCGCGCTTGTTTAGTACACGGTGTAACAGAGAACATCAAGTTTAAGAGCAATATTTCCAAGAAAATGGCAGCAATGCTCCGGTTTACAGAACGTCAGGCGACAGCGATTCTGGAAATGCGTCTGTATAAGCTGATCGGATTGGAAATTGAAGCGCTGCAGAAAGAGCATGAAGAGACATTGAAGAACATTGCCAGATATGAGGATATTTTGAATCATTATGATTCTATGGCAAATGTCATCATGGAGGAATTGGATGCCTTTAAGAAGGAGTATGGAAGAAAACGTCGTACAGCAGTAGAAAATGCAGAAGAAGCGGTCTATGAAGAGAAAAAGATTGAAGAGCAGGAAGTTGTTTTCCTGATGGATCGTTTTGGATATGCGAAAACAGTGGATATCTCTGTCTATGAACGAAACAGAGAGGCTGCGGATAAGGAAAATAAGTACATTGTACAGTGTTTGAATACCGGAAGAATCTGTATTTTCACAGATACCGGAAAGATGCATCAGGTGAAGGTGCTGGATCTTCCGTATGGAAAATTCAGAGATAAGGGAACGCCGATCGATAATGTAAGCAATTATACCAGCGCAGAGGAACGAATTGTGATGGTCTGCGATGCAGAGCAGATGCGATTCGCAAAATTATTGTTTACAACGAAACAGGGAATGATCAAACGTGTGGAAGGAACAGAATTTCAGGTAACGAAACGTACGATCGCGGCAACGAAACTTCAGGAAGAGGATGAAGTGGTGGGTGTACAGGTGATCAATGAGAACCAGCAGGTCGTACTTCAGACAAAAGAAGGATTTTTCCTGAGATTCCCGGCAGAAGAAGTGCCGGAGAAAAAGAAAGGCGCAATTGGCGTGCGTGGAATCCGCCTGAAGAAAACAGATGAAGTTGAACATGCTTATCTGTTTGAAGAAGGAACAGAGTGTAAGGTTACATATAAAGAAAAAGAAGTCAGTCTGAATCGGTTGAAGGCGGCAAAACGAGATGGAACCGGAACAAAAACACGAGGATGATGAAAATTTGTACGCATTTGCGCGTATTTTCTGGAAATTCCCTTGCATTTCCAGAAAATAGGTGCTATACTACGTAATAGTTACATAAGGAATCCGGCAGAAGAGTGAACGAAAGTTCACTCTTCTTTGTTGATATAGAGATTTTCTTTATTGGATTTCTTTGCGGTCACAACAATACAGGTAACGGAAAGGAAGTATATCGTGTCGAAAAAAGAACAGTATGAACAACAGACTGAGAACTTATTGGAGCCAATTGTCACAGGTTTTGGATTTGAACTGGTGGATGTGGAATATGTAAAGGAAGCAGGTACCTGGTATTTGCGGGCATATATTGATAAGCCGGGTGGAATTACAGTGGATGATTGTGAGGCAGTCAGCCGTAAGTTTTCTGATATTTTGGATGAAAAAGATTATATTGAGGATACTTATATTTTTGAAGTGAGCTCACCGGGGCTGGGAAGACCATTGAAGAAAGACAAGGATTTTCAAAGAAGCCTGGGAGAAGAGGTGGAAGTTCGGACGTATCGTGCGATTGAAAAACAAAAGGAGTTTACCGGAGTGTTGCAAGCATTTGATAAGGATTCTGTGACGATTGTTTATGAAGATGATACGACACAGACATTTTTACGAAGTGAGATCGCATTGATTCGATTGGCATTGGATTTTTGATTATCTTATTTTTTATTTAGAATCAAACAGAACATTTTTATTAAAAAGTAGTAGGAGGAAATAATAATGAACACAGAGTTATTGGAAGCATTGACAATTCTGGAAAAAGAGAAAAATATCAGTAAGGATACGATGATGGATGCAATCGAGAATTCTCTGATCAGCGCATGTAAAAATCATTTTGGAACTTCTGATAATATTAAAGTAATCATGGACAGAGAGACTTGTGATTATTCAGTTTTTGCAGAGAAAGAAGTTGTAGAGGAAGTGATGGATCCGGCGCTGGAAATCAGTCTGGAGGATGCGGAAAAATTGGACTCTTCCCTGCATCTTGGAGATATTGCACAGATTCCGGTAGAATCTAAATCTTTTGGACGTATTGCAACACAGAATGCGAAAAACTTAATTCTTCAGAAAATCCGTGAAGAAGAGAGAAAAGTTGTATTTGATCAGTATTTTGAAAAAGAGAAAGACATTGTAACCGGTATTGTACAGCGTTATGTTGGTAAGAACATCAGTATTAATCTTGGAAGAGCGGATGCGATGCTGACCGAGAATGAACAGGTGAAAGGTGAGCATTTTAATCCGACCGATCGTATTAAATTATATATTGTTGAAGTGAAAAATACACCGAAGGGACCAAAGATCCTTGTATCCCGTACTCATCCGGAACTTGTGAAACGTCTGTTTGAGGCAGAAGTTGCAGAGGTAAAAGACGGTACTGTAGAGATTAAGAGTATTGCTCGTGAAGCAGGCTCCCGTACAAAGATGGCTGTATGGTCCAACGACCCGAATGTGGATCCGGTAGGAGCATGTGTAGGTCTGAATGGAGCGCGTGTAAATGCAGTTGTAAATGAGCTGCGTGGTGAAAAGATAGATATTATCAACTGGGATGAGAACCCGGCATTATTGATTGAAAATGCGTTGAGTCCGGCAAAGGTAATTTCTGTTATGGCAGATCCGGATGAAAAGACTGCAAGCGTGATCGTTCCTGATTATCAGCTTTCACTTGCAATTGGTAAAGAAGGACAGAATGCCAGACTTGCGGCACGTCTGACAGGATATAAGATTGATATCAAGAGTGAGACACAGGCAATTGAATCTGGAGAACTTCCGGCTGACTACATGGAGCAGATGGCGATGATGGATGAAGAAGGCTATGTTGGCGAATATGAGGAAGAATATGAAGATTATGAAGCAGAAGCATATGAAGGAGAAGAAGTTCCGGAATATGAGTTTGTAGAAGAAGAATAAGAACTGAAATAAGCGAGAGGTGATATAGTTGGCAGGAACTCGAAAGATACCGCTTCGCAAATGTGTAGGCTGCGGCGAAATGAAACCAAAAAAAGAACTGATCAGGGTTCTTCGTACAGAAGAAGGGGAATTTGTTCTTGATATTACGGGCAAAAAAAACGGACGTGGGGCATATATCTGTAATTCAAAAGAATGTTTTGATAAAGCAGTAAAAAGCAAAGGTCTGGAACGGTCATTTAAGCAGGCTATTCCGGCAGAAGTGTATGAACGTCTGGAAAAGGAGATGGATGAGATTGAAGCAAGATAAAGCACTGGCTTTGATTGGGCTAGCAACAAAGGCAGGACGGACGGTAAGCGGTGAGTTTATGACAGAACGAGAAGTGAAGTCCGGACGTGCGGCGCTGGTTGTTGTGGCCTGTGATTCGTCGGAGAATACGAAAAAAAAATTTCGGGATATGTGTGAATATTATAAGGTTCCCATTTATTTTTATGGAGATAAAGATGCCTTAGGCCATGCAATGGGAAAGGAATTCCGCGCATCTTTAGCTGTATTGGATGAAGGGTTTGCAAAAGGAATTCAGAAACAATTCGGAATAGATAATGAGACGATTGCATAAATGGAGGTAGTAGATAATATGACGAAAATGAGAGTGCATGAACTGGCAAAAGAGCTGGGAGTTGAGAATAAAACACTGATGGAAGCACTGGAAAAAAAGCAAGTAGAAGTGAAGAGCCATATGAGTTCTCTGGAAGAAAATGTGGTTGAAGAGTTGAAAAAAGAGTTTGCAAAGAAAACGGCGGCAAATGCTGAAAATGCTGCCGGTGAGGAGCAGGATAAAAAAGAAGATGCAGCTCCGAAGAAAAAAACGATTATGCAGGTATTCCGTCCACAGAATGCGAAGAGCGCAGGAAGAGGTCAGGGACGAGGAACACAGCGTACACAAGGGGCAAGACCGGCACAGCGTCCGCAGCAGGGAGCTGCAGGCAATGCAGGTCGTTCTCATGGAGCGGCACAGGCAACAGGAAAAACAGTTGTACGTCCTCAGACAACTGCAGCAGAAACTGTGAAAGAAACACCGGTAGTGAAACCGGAAACTGTTTCAAAAGCAGAACCAATCGTAAAGACTGAAAAGGCACAGGATGCAGCTGCTCAACAGGCAGAAACAAAGACACAGAACCGTCAGACTGCAAAACCGGCATCAGAACAACGTCCACGTAATGCAGAGACACGTGCTCAAGTACAGGAAAAACGTCCGGCAGAGGGTGAGAAAAATAACCGTCCGGCTAGAAATGACAATCGGAATGACCGCAATGAACGGAACGACCGCAATGACCGTGGAAATGGAAGATCCCAGGGAGAGAGACAGGGTCAGGGAAGACGTTATTCTGATAATGAACGCGGAAATCGTTCCTTTAGAAATGACAATCGGAATGATCGCAATGAGAATCGGAACGATCGGAATGACCGTAATGAACGCGGTGACCGCAATAACCGCAACGAGCGTGGAAATGGACGGCCGCAGGGAAGACAGGGCGGTCGCAGAGAAGATCGCGATTCCATTCCGGCACCAATGGTAGAACAGCAGAAGACACAGAGAAATAAAGGAAAAGACAAAGAAAAAGATTACAAGAAGAAAGAACTTCGTGAAGGCGAATTTGAAAACAAAGGGAAAAAAGGCCGCAAACAGAAACCGGTAACAGAGATTAAAAAGCCGGAACCAAAACAGGAAAAAGTAGAAGAAATCAAACAGATTGTTCTTCCGGAAGTACTGACAATTAAAGAATTGGCTGATAAGATGAAGATTGTTCCGTCTGTGATTGTGAAAAAGTTATTCATGCAGGGAAAAGTCGTTACAGTGAATCAGGAAATTGATTTTGAAACAGCAGAAGAAATTGCTATGGAATTTGATATCCTTTGTGAAAAAGAAGAAGTTATTGATGTAATAGAAGAACTTCTGAAAGAAGACGAAGAGGATGAAAGCACAATGGTGAAACGTCCTCCGGTTGTTTGTGTTATGGGTCATGTAGACCACGGTAAAACTTCACTTTTGGATGCGATTCGTGATTCCCGCGTAACAGATTGCGAGGCTGGCGGTATCACACAGCATATCGGAGCATCTGTTGTAGATGTGAATGGAGAAACAATTACATTCCTTGATACTCCGGGACATGAGGCATTTACAGCAATGCGTATGCGTGGAGCAAGCTCGACAGATATCGCAATTCTTGTTGTAGCAGCTGATGATGGAGTAATGCCGCAGACCGTAGAAGCAATCAATCATGCAAAAGCAGCGGGCATTGAAATCATTGTTGCAATCAATAAGATTGATAAACCAAGTGCGAATATTGAACGTGTGAAACAGGAATTGACAGAGTATGAATTGATTCCGGAAGATTGGGGCGGAAGCACAATTTTTGTTCCGGTATCCGCACATACAAAAGAAGGAATCGAAGACTTGCTTGAAATGGTATTGCTGACAGCTGAAGTGATGGAATTGAAGGCAAATCCAAATCGTTCAGCAAGAGGTCTTGTAATTGAAGCTCAGCTGGATAAAGGAAAGGGATCTGTGGCAACGGTTCTGGTACAGAAAGGTACACTTCATGTAGGAGATGCAATTGCAGCCGGAAGTGCACATGGACGTGTCAGAGCAATGATGGATGACCGCGGAAGAAGAGTCAAAGAAGCAGGACCGTCACAGCCGGTAGAAATTCTGGGACTGAATGATGTTCCGAATGCAGGAGAAGTATTTGTAAGCTGTGATACGGAGAAGGAAGCAAGAAACTTTGCAGAGACATTCATTGCACAGAATAAAGTGAAGTTGTTGGAAGAAACAAAATCTAAGATGTCTCTGGATGATTTGTTCAATCAGATACAGGAAGGTAATCTGAAAGAATTGAATATCGTTGTAAAAGCAGATGTACAGGGATCTGTAGAAGCACTGAAACAGAGTCTTTTGAAACTTTCTAACGAAGAAGTTGTGATCAAGATCATTCATGGCGGTGTTGGTGCGATCAATGAATCTGATGTAATTCTGGCATCTGCATCCAATGCGATTATCATTGGATTTAATGTACGTCCGGATGCAACTGCAAAAGATATTGCAGAGCGTGAAGGGGTTGATATGAGATTGTATCGTGTCATCTACAGTGCAATTGAAGATGTAGAAGCTGCAATGAAGGGAATGCTGGATCCGGTATTTGAGGAAAAAGTACTCGGTCATGCAGAAGTACGTCAGACATTCAAAGCATCCGGTGTCGGAACCATTGCAGGTTCTTATGTACAGGATGGTATTTTTGAGAGAAATTGTTCCGTACGTTTGACTCGTGACGGCATCGTAATCTTCGATGGACCGCTTGCATCCTTGAAGAGATTTAAAGATGATGTGAAAGAGGTTCGTGCAGGTTATGAGTGTGGATTTGTATTCGAAAATTATAATGATATCAAAGAAGGCGACCTTGTGGAAGCTTATAAGATGGTAGAAGTGGAGAGAAAATGAGAAAAAACAGTATCAAAAATACAAGGGTAAATGCAGAAGTGCAAAGAGAATTGAGTCAGATTCTCCGCGGTGGGATCAAGGATCCACGTGTGGCACCGATGACTTCTGTGGTGGCAGTGGAAGTGGCACCGGATCTGAAGACATGCAAAGCATATATTAGTGTATTCGGGGATGAGAAGGCACAGGCAGATACCATCAAAGGGCTGCAGAGTGCAGAGGGATTTATTCGCCGGGAATTGGCAAGAACATTGAATATGCGGAACACTCCGGAGATTCAGTTTGTATTAGACCAGTCCATTGAATATGGCGTGAATATGAGCAAGAAAATAGATAAGTTGACCAGAGATTTGAAAGATGGTGAAGAAGAATGAGTATTGCTTTAAATGAGATATTGCAGGGAAAACATTCAGTCGCTCTGGGCGGACATATCCGCCCGGATGGTGATTGTGTGGGATCCAGTATGGGGTTATATCTTTATTTGAAAGAGCAGTTTCCGGAACTGGAGACGGATATTTATCTTGAGCCGGTCGCAGATTGTTATAAGATCGTCAGCGATATAGAAGAAATTAAACATCAGGTCGAACATGTAAAACAGTATGATTTATTTATTTGCCTTGATTGCGGAGATGCAGCTCGTCTGGGATTTTCCGCACCATTGTTTGAACATGCGAAACAGACCATGTGCATTGATCATCATGTGAGCAATGAAGCATTTGCGGATATAAATTATATTGAACCGGATGCCAGTTCAACGTCAGAGCTGGTATATCGTTTGATGGAAAAAGAAAACATCAGCAAACAAAGTGCAGAAGCATTATACATGGGAATTGCACATGATACAGGCGTTTTCCAGTATAGCTGTACATCACCGGAAACAATGGAGGCTGCCGCAGAACTGCTGCGGAAGGGAGTTAATGGAAGCGAAATTATTGATAAGACGTATTATGAAAAAACGTACGTTCAAAACCAGATTTTAGGAAAAGCGCTTTTGGAAAGTATGCTTGTTCTGGATAAACAGGTGATTGTTTCCTATGTGAATTTAAAGTCGCTGAATTTCTTTGAGGCAAAACCGAGTGACTTAGAAGGGATTGTCAGCCAGCTCAGGCAGACAAAAGGAGTAGAAGTTGCAATGTTTTTGTATGAGCAGGAGCCGCAAATCTACAAAGTGAGTCTGCGCTCAAAGGATCGTGTAGATGTGAGTGTGATTGCAAAATATTTCGGCGGCGGCGGACATGCAAAAGCTGCAGGCTTTACGATGAAAGGAACGGTTCATGACGTTATTACGAATGTAAATAAACAAATTGCATTACAGTTGAATGGTTAGGAACCGCATGTATAAACATGATAAATGGAATTTTAAATATATATAAAGAAAAGGGATATACTTCTCACGATGTAGTAGCTAAGCTGCGTGGAATTACAAAGCAGAAAAAAATAGGGCATACCGGAACA
Source organism: uncultured Lachnospiraceae bacterium (assembly GCA_905203555.1). Taxonomy (GTDB): domain Bacteria; phylum Bacillota; class Clostridia; order Lachnospirales; family Lachnospiraceae; genus Schaedlerella. Next base: position 23,272 of record CAJKWK010000014.1, on the reverse strand, counting down.
CTGGATCCGGATGCAGAAGGCGTGCTTCCGGTATGTCTTGGGAGAGCAACGAAGGTATGCGACCTTTTAAGCGATAAAGACAAGGTTTATGAGGCAGAACTTTTGCTTGGGATTTCTACAGATACACAAGATATTTCAGGAAAAATACTGGAACAAAAAAGTGCCGATTTGCTGACAGAAGAGCAGGTTTTAGAATGTATTTTGAGTTTTATCGGAGAGTATCAGCAGCTGCCACCGATGTATTCGGCATTGAAAGTAAATGGGAAGAAATTGTATGAACTTGCCAGAGATGGAATTGAAGTAGAACGTAAGCGGCGGAAGGTTACTATTTTTGAAATTCAGATTTTAGAAGTAAACCTTCCGGTGGTTCGTATGCGCGTACATTGTTCTAAGGGAACCTATATTCGCACACTCTGTCATGATATCGGAGAAAAACTTGGGGTCGGCGGGTGCATGCAATCACTGCTGCGTACAAAGGTGAGCTGTTTTGAATTAAAAGAAAGTCTGACTTTGAAACAGGTAGAAACTTTTGTGCAGAATGGTGAGTTGGAACAGGTTCTGATGCCGGTTGACAGGTTGTTTCAGGAAAAACAGGAGATAGTTGTTAAACCGGAATTTGAGTCTCTTGTTTTAAACGGAAATCCGATTTCTAAAAAAGCTGTGGAAAAGGCAGGCATTTACGAAGATCAGGAATCGGTGAGAGTATATGATAAAAAGGGGCGTTTTGTGGGAATCTTCGAATATCGTGCAGGTAAGCAGGAATTTCGAGTGAAAAAAATGTTCCTGACAAATTATTAAGAGGACAGTTATGCAGTATATTACAGAAATTAATTCATATAAAAATGAAAAAAAGTCAGCCGTAACTCTTGGTAAATTTGACGCACTCCACAGAGGACATCAAAAATTAATTGATAAAATCTGTGAATATGCAGATGAAAATACAGTAAGTATTGTTTGTGCATTTGATATGGGCAAACAGGTTCTATTGACAGGAGAAGAGAAGAAAAATCTTTTGGAGGAACAGGTGGATTATTTGATTTCCTGCCCGTTTACAAAAGAACTTCGGGAGATGGAAGCAGAGGAATTTATTGAAGAAATTCTAGTAGAACGTTTTCATGCAACGCATATTGTTGTAGGAACGGATTTTCATTTTGGACATGGAAAACGCGGAGATGCCCATATGCTTGCAGAGTATGCGGAGCAGTATGGATATCGTGTTGATGTAATTGAAAAAGAACGGTATCAAGGAGAAATAATCAGCAGTACGTATGTGAGAGAAGCGCTTGCAGAGGGAAATATTGAGCTTGTTCAAGCGTTGTTGGGATATTCTTATCAAATTTCCGGCGAAGTCAGACATGGCAGGCAGCTGGGAAGAAGGCTGGGATTTCCCACAATGAATCTTATGGCAGATGAACATAAGATTCTGCCTCGATTTGGGGTATATACTTGCAGAGTTCGTGTAGACGGAATCTGGTATGATGGAATCGGAAATGTGGGAATTAAGCCGACGGTTGCTGACGGGCAGAAACCACTGGTGGAAGTATTTGCTTTTGGGTTTGATGGAGATGTTTACGGAAAAACGGTAGATGCTGAATTTTGTACGTTTTTACGCCCGGAAATGAAATTTCATTCTGTGGAAGAACTGAAGAAACAGGTGGATGCTGATATCAAAAGAGGAAAACAATATTTTAAAATGAAAGGTATGTACAAATGAGTATAACGACAATCTTCTTACTATTAGGTGGTTTGGGATTATTTTTATTTGGAATGAAGCTGATGAGCGACGGATTGGAACAGGTGGCAGGAGCCAGAATGCGTTCCATCCTGGAATTTTTTACAAAGAACCGTTTTGTAGGGATGCTGGTTGGTATTATTTTTACAGCTATAGTGCAGTCTTCCAGTGCAACTACAGTAATGGTTGTTAGTTTTGTGAATTCAGGCTTGATGAATCTGTATCAGGCGGCTGGCGTAGTGCTGGGTGCCAACATCGGAACAACGGTAACGGGACAATTGATTGCTTTCAATTTGTCGGATATTGCACCGTTATTCGTAATTATCGGTGTTGTTATGTTTATGTTTTTTAAGAATCAAAACGTAAAAAAAATCGGTGGTGTGCTGCTTGGATTCGGTATTTTATTTATGGGACTCAGCACAATGAGCGATGCAATGTCGTCTTTGAAAGAATCACCACAGATTCTGGGGCTTCTTCAGTCCTTGACAAATCCAATAGCGGCAATTCTTGTTGGATTTGTAGTGACCGCAATTTTACAGAGTTCATCTGCAACAGTAGGTATTGTTATTTTGATGGCAAATCAGAAAATGCTGGCATTTGCAATCTGTCCATTTTTAATTCTGGGATGTAATATGGGGTCTTGTGTATCCGCTCTTCTGGCAAGTCTGGGTGGAAAAAAAGATGCTAAGCGCGCCGCTTGGATCCACTTTTTGTTCAATATCATTGGATCGACTATTATTTTTGGCATACTGATGCTTGCTCTGGAACCAATTACGGATATGTTTATGGCAGTTTCAGGCGGCAATCCGGGAAGAGCTGTAGCAAATGCACATACTTCAATTAAGATTATGGAAGTAATTCTGTTGTTCCCATTCATGACATGGGTAGTAAAGGCAACGTATAAGATTATACCGGGTAAAGATGAGAGCGCTGAGGATGCATACCAGTTGAATTATATTAGCAATACAGGAATGCCGGCTCCGACAACTGCTGTGATCGATGTAATCCGGGAATTGCTGCACATGGGAGAACTTGCGAAAGAAAATCTGAAGGTCAGTATGGAATGTTTATGTAATCCAAATGAAAAGCAGATTGAGGAAGTTTATCAGAGAGAAAAATATATTGACTATTTGAACCGGGAGATTACAGATTATCTGGTGAGAATTAATTCTCTTGAAATTCCGATGGCAGATGCGAAATTGCTTGGCGGATTGTTCCATGTGGCGAATGATATTGAGCGAATCGGAGATCATGCGGAGAATTTTGTGGATTCTGCAAAAGAAAGAATGGAAAAAAATATTGCGTTCAGTGAAAAAGCAGTGACTCAGATTACAGATATGACAGAGATGGTTGTAAAGGCACTGGAATATGCTTTGGAAATGTTTTCCAAGCGGGATCCGGAACATATGAAAGAAGTTCTGGAACTGGAAGAGTCTGTGGATGAAAAGGAACGTAAGATACAGAAGGCTCATGTTAAACGATTGTCGAAGGGAAAATGTTCTGCGGAAGCCGGAATGTTGTATTCCGATGCTGTTTCCGGTCTGGAACGTGCAGCGGATCATGCTACGAATATTGCATTTGCAATTTTGGAACCGGAGGATATTACTGAGGCAGATGAAGAAGACGAATAAGGGAAAATAATACTTTACACAGCAAAATTTGTATGATATACTATCCGAGGTGTAAAAAGCCGGTGTTCGGTGAACGGAGGACTCCAACCGTCACTTAATATCAGGCGATTAACAAAAAGTAATATAAGGAGGAAACAAAGATGATTTCTAAAGAAAAGAAACAGGCAATCATTGCAGAGTATGGCAGAAGCGAAGGCGACACAGGTTCACCGGAGGTTCAGGTAGCAATTCTGACAGCAAGAATCAACGAGCTTACAGAGCATTTTAAAGCAAATCCAAAGGATCATCACTCCAGAAGAGGACTTCTGAAGATGGTTGGACAGAGACGTGGACTTCTTGCATATCTGAAGAAAATTGATATCGAGAGATATCGTGCTCTGATCGAGAAACTTGGACTGAGAAAGTAATTTAAAACGAATCAGTAACAGTAACGAAGAAATTCATATAGACTCACAACACAACAAAAAGAGAAGCAGAGTGATCTGCTTCTTTTCTTTTCGCTTTTCGTACTTTTGCTGAAAATCAAATAAAAAGATTGTAACGGTGTATTTTCTATGGTACAATAAATAAGATTGTGAGCAGGAAATATGTTCCCGAGACCACTGAAAAGCACATTAGAGCCTAATGTATTTTTCAGTAGTTTCGGACATTCCTGTCTGACGAACGAGAATAGAATAAAAGGAGAAACAATCATGTTTAAAAAATTTGAGATGGAACTTGCAGGCAGAACATTGCGTGTAGATGTAGACCGCGTTGCAAAACAGGCAAACGGCGCTGTGCTGATGCATTATGGGGATACTACAGTATTGTGTACGGCAACTGCTTCTGACAAGCCGAGAGATGGAATTGATTTTTTCCCGTTAAGTGTAGAATATAACGAGAGAATGTATGCAGTAGGTAAAATTCCGGGAGGATTTAATAAGAGAGAAGGTAAGGCATCTGAAAATGCAGTTTTGACATGTCGTGTTATCGACCGTCCAATGCGCCCGCTTTTCCCGAAAGACTATAGAAATGATGTTACATTGGAAAATCTGGTTATGTCAGTTGACCAGAACTGCAGTCCGGAACTGACAGCGATGCTTGGAGCCGGAATCGCAACCTGTATTTCTGACATTCCGTTTGATGGACCGATTTCTACAACACAGGTAGGACTTGTTGACGGAGAATTTGTATTTAATCCAACAGCAGATCAGAAAGCAATTTCAGACCTTGCTCTTACAGTGGCATCTACAAAAGAGAAAGTAATCATGATCGAGGCAGGAGCAAATGAAGTTCCGGAAGCACAGATGATCGAAGCAATCTATGCTGCCCACGAATTGAATCAGAAAGTGATTGCATTTATTGAGACAATTGTTGCAGAGTGTGGAAAACCGAAACATGCGTATGAGAGTTGTGCAGTTCCGGAAGAGTTGTTTGCAGCAATCAAAGAAATCGTACCTCCGACTGAAATGGAAGAGGCTGTATTTACAGATGATAAGCAGACAAGAGAAGAGAATATCCGCATAATTACAGAGAAACTGGAAGAGGCATTTGCAGAGAATGAAGAATGGCTTGCTGTGCTTGGTGAGGCAGTATATCAGTATCAGAAGAAGACTGTTAGAAAGATGATCCTGAAAGATCACAAGCGTCCGGACGGACGTGCAATCGATCAGATTCGTCCACTGGCTGCGGAAACAGATCTGATTCCAAGAGTACATGGTTCTGCAATGTTTACAAGAGGACAGACACAGATCTGTACAGTAACAACTCTGGCACCGCTTTCTGAGGCTCAGAGACTGGATGGTCTGGATGAAGCAGAGACTTCTAAGAGATATATGCATCACTACAACTTCCCATCATATTCTGTAGGCGAGACAAAACCTTCCAGAGGACCGGGACGTCGTGAAATCGGACATGGAGCTCTGGCAGAGAGAGCACTCGTACCGGTATTGCCGAGTGAAGCAGAATTTCCGTATGCAATCCGTACAGTGTCTGAGACTTTTGAATCCAATGGTTCTACATCTCAGGCGAGTGTATGTGCGTCCAGTATGTCACTGATGACAGCCGGTGTGCCGATCAAAGCTGCTGTTGCAGGTATTTCAGCAGGACTGGTAACAGGCGAGACAGATGATGATTATCTGGTTTTGACAGATATTCAGGGATTGGAAGACTTCTTTGGGGATATGGACTTTAAGGTTGCCGGTACACATAAGGGTATAACAGCAATCCAGATGGATATTAAGATTCATGGCTTGACAAGACCGATCGTAGAAGAAGCGATTGCAGCTACAAAGAAAGCCAGAACTTATATTTTGGATGAGGTAATGAATAAGGCGATTGCTGAACCAAGACCGGAAGTAGGCGAATATGCACCGAAGATTATTCAGATGCAGATCGATCCTCAGAAAATCGGCGATGTAGTCGGACAGAGAGGAAAGACGATCAATGCAATCATTGAGCAGACAGGCGTTAAGATCGATATTGATGACGAGGGCGCTGTATCTATCTGTGGAACAGACAAAGAAAAGATGGAAGAGGCAGCGAAGCTCATTCATATTATTGTAACGGAATTTGAGGCCGGACAGGTGTTTGAAGGAACTGTTGTCAGCATCAAAGAGTTCGGAGCATTTGTAGAGTTTGCTCCTGGAAAAGAAGGAATGGTGCACATTTCTAAGATTTCCAAAGAACGTGTTAACAAAGTAGAAGATGTCTTGAATCTTGGAGACAAAGTGAAAGTTGTCTGCATGGGAAAAGATAAGATGGGCAGATTCAGTTTCAGCATGAAAGATGTCGTAGAAGATTAAGAATAAAAGACTCAGTGCAGAGGATTTTTTCCTCTGTGCCGGGTCTTTTTTTATTGCACAGAACTCTGTGTTTATGTGTAATAAAGATCTTTCGGATGGGAATCATACGTTTGTTCTTTAAAATATACATATTTTAGAAAGCCCTTCATATATTGTTTAAAGAGGTGGACAAGATGGGAGAGAACAGAAAAGAACAACAGATTTATCAGATCCTTGCAAAAAAAATACGTATACTTTTGCAAGCGGAACAGTTGGAACTAAATAAACTGCAGGAAATACGTCTGCGGGTTGGGAAACCATTGATACTTGTGTATAAGAACGGGGAGCTGATGCTGCCTGTAAAAAGATCGGAAAAGTATCGTGTTACAAAAGAAGATATGCGTGAAACACTGGATTATATCTGCCATTATTCATTGTATGCTTATGAAACAGAAATGCGGCAGGGGTTTATTACGGTGGAAGGAGGGCATCGAGTGGGAATCGCTGGAAAGGTAATATTGGAGGATGATCAGATTAAAAATATGCAGTACATATCGTCTATGAATATACGAGTGTCACATGAGGTTGTTGGGTGTGCTGACAGTATTTTACCTTACATTACAAGGAACCGGGAAGTTTGCCACACATTGATTATTTCTCCACCCCGGTGCGGTAAAACAACATTGATCCGGGATCTGATCCGGCAGATTTCAGATGGAAACGGATACGTAAAAGGCTGTACAGTCGGTGTAGTGGATGAGCGTTCTGAACTGGGTGGATGTTATTTGGGAATTGCGCAAAACGATATGGGAATGCGAACGGATATTTTGGATGGCTGTCCGAAAGCAGAAGGGATGATTTTGTTGATTCGTTCTATGGCGCCGCGGGTGCTTGCGGTGGATGAAATAGGAGGGGAGGATGAGACTAGGGCGCTGGAATATGCGATGCAGTGCGGGTGCAAATTAATCGCCAGTGTGCATGGGAAGGATTTGGATGAGATAGCGGAAAAACCAGGCTTGCAGGGTTTGGTGATGCACAGAAGATTTGAGCGGTATGTTGTGCTGGATGACGGGAAACATCCGGGAATAGTAAAAGAAATTTATAATGAACAGGGGAAGGTGTTATGCAGAAATTGATCGGCGCTTCCATGATTCTGCTGGCAACCAGCGGGGCGGGAATGATTTATGGTTTGGAACAGCAATGTTATCTGGAAAAGCTAATTTATATCCGGCATATCGTGTATATGTTAAAAGGAGAGTTGGATTATGCGAACATTCCTTTGGGAGAAGTATTCGGAAGAGTTGCAGTACGAGTAAAGGAACCCTATCGCAGATGGCTTCATGCATTGGAAAAACAAGTAGAGAACAGAGAGGAAGATGGATTTTTTAAAATATGGATGCGAAGTATAGACCGGTATTTGCCAGAATTGCATTTGAAAAGTGAACACGTGATACAACTAAAAGAATTGGGCACTTATTTGGGAAAAATGGACAGTGTGTCTGAGAGTCGGAATTTGCAGCTGTATATAGAACGTCTGGAGTTGGAAATAGAAAAGGCTCGAAGTGGACTGGCATCGAAAAAAAGAATTGGGAACTGTCTGGGGGTGATGGGAGGACTGTTTTTGATTGTGATTTTTATCTAAGGAGGAAACATGAGTATCAATCTGATTTTTAAAATTGCTGCAGTAGGAATTTTGGTATCAATCTTAAGTCAGGTGCTGAAACACAGTGGGCGAGATGAGCAGGCGTTTCTCGTGAGTTTTGCAGGGCTGATTCTGGTATTAACCTGGGTACTTCCGTTTATATATGAGCTATTTGAATCTGTACAGCGCATGTTTTCTTTGTAGAAGGAAAGCGGAGAAAGGCAGTGAAAAAGATGAATATGATACAGATCGGCATGCTCGGTGTGCTTGGTGCATTGTTGGCAATTCAGTTTAAGGGTGGAAAAACAGAATATGGAATCTATTTAAGCGCTGCGGTCAGTATGCTGCTGTTTGTATGCATCGTAGACCGGTTAGAGCTGTTTGTCGGGACGATAGAAGAAATCAGTCGGTATATTACGATTGACAGAGGGTATATTTCTACAATGCTGAAAATGATCGGGATTACATATATTGCAGAATTCGCATCCGGCATATGCAAAGATGCAGGATATCAGACGATTGCAGTTCAGATTGAAATCTTCAGTAAACTTACAATATTGGCAATGGGGATTCCGGTATTGCTTGCTCTTCTGGAGACGATACAGGAGTTCCTGCTATGAAAGAGAAGATCGGAAGATGGATGTTATGGATGGCGTTCGTTCTAATGCTGGTGGGAAATTCGATTTCTGCGAAAGCGGCTGAAGAGTCTATAACTGCAGATGCGCTGCAGAAAGTACAGTTACAAACAGAAGAACGAATTCTAGAAGAGTTTGATTTTTCGGAGATTGATCAAAGTCTTGGAAAAATTTTCCCGGAGCAGAAAATTCGGTTTCGAGAAGTATTGGAGACATTCCTTACGGGAGAAGAAGATCAAATCAAGGAAACGGTGGTTCAGTATGTGTCTGATTTATTTTCCTATGAATACAGAAATCAGAAAAAGAATCTGGTCTATATGCTGCTGCTTGCGGTTACAGCAGCAGTTTTTGCTAATTTTTCCGGTGCACTGAAAAATAAACAGGCATCGCAGATTAGTTTTTATGTGTTGTATATGCTGTTGATTACATTGTGCTTAAATACATTTCGTGTGGCGATCGGTGGGGTGGAACATCAGTTAGAGCTATTAAGTGAATTCATGAAAGTACTCTGTCCCGGCTATTTTCTTGCAGTAGCATTGGCATCCGGGAGCAGAAGCGCACTGATTTTTTATCAAATCGTTCTTTTTGTGATCTATCTTGTGGAAGTTTTTATTTTAAAATTCCTTTTGCCGGTTATTCATGTATACATTATGGTGCAGGTTATGGATGATATGCTGGGAGAAGAAACGTTGACGGAATTCGGAGAACTTTTGAAAAAAACAGTTCTTTGGAGTTTGAAATCATTGCTTGGTCTTGTCATTGGAATTAATGTGATTCAGGGATTGTTATCACCTGCGATTGATACCTTGAAACGAAGTACGGTAAGCAAGGCGATTGAGGCGATTCCAGGAATCGGGAATACATTCGGCAGTATGACAGATGTTGTCTTAGGAACGACTGTTTTGATTAAAAATGGAATTGGGGTCGTAGGAGCTGTTCTTGTTTTGGGTATTTGCCTTTTGCCAATTTTACAAATGGTAATATTGACATTTTTATATAAAGTAACGGCTGCTTTGGTACAGCCGATATCGGATAAACGGATTACGAACTGTATCAGTGGAGTGAGTTCCGGTTATGAATTGATTTTAAAGGTGTTGTGTACAGTTATGGTGTTGTTTTTGCTTACGCTTGCAATAGTAACGGCATCTACTTCATGAAATGTCAAGGAAGGGGGAGCAGGTTGAATATGTTGGATATGGTATATAGCTGGATGAAAAATACAGCATTTTATCTGGTGATTATGACAGCAGTGCTGGAGGTTCTTCCGGGAAATACGTATAAAAAATATGTTCGTTTTTTTACCGGGCTTGTTTTGATTTTGCTTGTGTTATCTCCCGTTTTGAAATGGACAGGAACAGTTGATACTTTTCGATTTGAATATAAGCAGCGAGAGGAAAAATTTCGAGCAGAGATGGAACGACAGAGGAAAGCATTTGAAACAGAAAATCTTGAGAATTCTTTTTTGAAGGAAGTGGGAGAACAAGTTCCGAATTTCGAAGAAGGGGAAGAAGAGCAGGTGCCTGTAGAAAGGAACCGGATTGAAGTGGAGGAAGTCAAAATTGGAGAAATGGAAGAATCGGATATGGAGCTGGATTCATTCGGAGGATAGACTGCCAAAAAAGAGTCAATTACTCCTTCTGCTTTTGGTGGGGATGTTGCTGTTAGTGATCGCAATTCCGGTTACTCCTTCCGGAGAGAAAAAGGAATCTGATACATTCCAAACGGAGACGGGAGAAACAGGTGCGAAACAAAGTGGACAGATGAATACGGATACGATGGAAGAATACGAGGCGGTTCTCGAACGAAGAGTTGCATCCGCACTTGAGTATGTAGAGGGAGTTGGAAAAACAGAAGTTATGATTACGCTGAAATCCTCTTCCCAAAAAGTTGTGGAGAAAGATCAGACGGGGGATAGCCGTACTACAGAGGAAAAGGATTCCGCAGGCGGAACAAGAACAGAAAATGCACGAAGTTCAGAGCGGACAAGTGTCTATACCCAGTCAACAGATGGAACACAGATTCCGTATGTAAGTAAAGAATTGACTCCGGAGGTGGAAGGGGTTCTGGTGATCGCAGAGGGCGGTGATAACGCAGTCGTAGTTCAAAATATTACAGAAGCAATTCAGGCATTATTTGGAATAGATGCGCATAAGATAAAAATAATGAAACGGACAGCTACATAAAAAAGGAGGGTTTCTGTGAAACGTATTTTTAAGAAAAATCAGATTATAATTGCAACTTTGGCGGTGATGATCGCCATAGCCGGATATTTGAATTATTCCGGCGTACTGTTTGGAAAAGATCCGGGAAGTACGGAGGCGAATACCGATTTGGTGAACCAGGAACTGTTGGATATTTCAGAGGAAGATGTGTCATCGGGCGAAATAGCAAGTAACGATGCAGAAGTAGAAGGAACACCGGGAGAGGCAGTATTGACAAATGGGACTGCAGATACAACTGTAGCACAGGCGAAGGTGTCCAGAGAGCAGGTGCGGGCACAAAACAAAGAAACACTGCAAGGAATCATTGATAACGTAAATATCAGTGAAGAGGAAAAGCAGGATGCAGTGGCGCAGATGGTGTTAATGACGCAATTGTCAGAGCAGGAAGTCGCAATAGAAACATTGATGGCATCCAAAGGTTTTTCAGAGGCTGTTGTGAATCTGACACAGGATTCGGCTGATATTGTAGTTAAAGCGGAGGAGCTGACTGATGCGAATCGTGCGCAGATTGAGGATATTGTCACAAGAAAAACGGAAATTGCACCGGAAAATGTTGTGATTACGCCGATTCATGAATAAAAGATTGCGGCTGTCCGATACTTATGGTAGAATCTAAAGTTAGTGCATCGTACTTTTATGATGTATCAGTTGTTAAGAAATGGATGATAAAATGTACAGGAGATAGAATTATGTCAGATATTACAAATGAAATAAAAAAACGTCGGACATTCGCGATTATTTCTCACCCTGATGCGGGAAAGACGACCTTGACAGAAAAATTTCTGCTTTATGGTGGTGCGATCAATCAGGCGGGATCTGTAAAAGGAAAGGCAACAGCCAAACATGCGGTGTCCGACTGGATGGAAATTGAAAAAGAAAGAGGTATTTCTGTTACTTCTTCTGTATTGCAGTTTAATTATGGGGGATTCTGTATTAATATTCTGGATACACCGGGACATCAGGATTTCTCGGAAGATACGTATCGTACACTGATGGCGGCAGATTCAGCGGTCATGGTCATTGATGCATCGAAGGGGGTAGAGGCGCAGACAAGAAAGCTGTTTAAGGTCTGCGTCATGCGCCATATTCCAATCTTTACATTTATCAATAAGATGGACAGAGATGCGATGGATACGTTTGAACTGTTGGACGATATTGAGAAAGAGCTGGGGATTGCTACTTGTCCGGTAAACTGGCCGATTGGTTCCGGAAAAGGATTTAAAGGGGTATATGACCGGGCAAAGCGTGAAGTCGAGTTGTTCTCTGATACACAGAAGGGAACGAAAATGGGAGAAGTACAGACCATTTCAGAGGAAGATCCGGATCTTGAGGCAGTGATTGGTTCCGATGCAAAAGCAATTTTAGAGGAAGAAATTGAACTTCTGGACGGAGCTGCGGCAGAATTTGACCAGGAACTGGTGTCTAAAGGAGAGTTGTCTCCGGTATTTTTCGGTTCTGCGTTGACAAACTTTGGAGTGGAAACATTTTTAAAACACTTTTTGAAAATGACTTCGTCTCCATTGCCGCGTATGTCAGATCATGGGGAAATCGATCCGATGACAGAAAAAGACTTTTCTGCTTTCGTGTTTAAGATTCAGGCAAATATGAATAAGGCGCATCGCGACCGTATTGCATTTATGCGAATCTGTTCCGGAAAGTTTGAAGCGGGAATGAATGTGTATCATGTGCAGGGCGGTAAAGACGTGCGTTTGTCACAGCCACAGCAGATGATGGCAAGTGAAAGAAAAATAATTGAAACTGCATGCGGCGGAGATATTATCGGTGTATTCGATCCGGGGATTTTTTCTATTGGAGATACTCTTACTACGTCGAAAGAAAAGTTCGCTTATGAAGGAATTCCGACATTTGCTCCGGAACATTTTGCGCGTGTCCGTCAAGTAGATACGATGAAAAGAAAACAATTTGTTAAAGGAATCAATCAGATTGCGCAGGAAGGTGCGATTCAGATTTTCCAGGAATACAATACCGGAATGGAAGAAATTATCGTAGGTGTTGTAGGTGTTCTGCAGTTCGATGTGTTAAAATATCGTCTGGAAAATGAATATAATGTGGAAATCCGTCTGGAAACACTGCCGTATGAGCATATTCGCTGGATTGAAAATGATGAGATTGACATGGACAAGCTCACCGGAACGTCAGATATGAAGAAGATCAAAGATTTAAAAGACAGACCGTTGCTGTTGTTTGTGCATGAATGGAGTATCCGAATGACACAGGAAAGAAATGAAGGACTGATTCTTTCTGAATTTGGCAGATAGCCGTGAACTGTGGAAGAACGATGGAAGAAACAGCGATATAAAAACTTGTTTGCAAATGATGTGATATTTGGTATAATACAGAAAGAGATTGAACCAGATAGGAGGTTTTTGATATGGCAAAGGACGAAAGAAAGAATTATACAATACAAAATGACAATAGCCTGGGAGAGGTGCAGATTGCTGATGAAGTTGTTGCAATTATAGCTGCATTGGCTGCCACAGAAGTAGAAGGCGTGGATTCTATGGCCGGCAATGTGACCAATGAACTGGTGAGCAGACTTGGAATGAAGAATCTTTCAAAGGGTGTAAAGGTAGACGTTTTAGAGGGCGTAGTGACTGTTACATTGGCGCTGAATCTGAAATATAATTACAGCATTGTAGAGGTAACTGCAAAGGTTCAGGAAAAGGTGAAGGCTGCTATTGAAAATATGACCGGGCTGGAAGTTGCGGATGTTAATATTCGTGTTGCCGGTGTAGAGATGGATTCTCAGGAGTAAGAAAAGTATTTTTGAGGGAATTTTTTGGAAATAGGCAGTTGCTGTGAAGAGTTGTATCTTGCCAAGATATCACTCTCTGTAGTATAATAGAGGATGTCGTTAAGACATCCTTTTTGCTTTGCCAAAAAACAGGAATTCATGCGGTAAAGCAGTTTTTGTCACAGTGTGTATGACATAGAAGGAACAGGCAGAAAGGAGCCAGTATGGTAAGAACAGAACTTCGCGAACATATCTTTAAGATGGTATTTCAACTAGAGTTTCACAATCCGGAGGAATTGCCGGAGAATCTGACACTATATTTTGATAGTCTGGAGAATGCTGCGGATCGTGATAAAGAATATATCGAACAGAAATATAAGGCAGTAGTTGAGAAAGTAGCAGAGATCGATGAGATGATTGATGCTAAGAGTGAAAAGTGGAAGACAAAGCGTATGAGCAAGGTAGACCTTGCAATTTTACGGCTTGCAGTATATGAAATGAAATGGGATGAGGATGTTCCAACAGGTGTTGCAATCAACGAAGCAGTGGAACTGGCAAAGAAGTTCAGTGGAGAGGGAGCACCGGCATTTGTAAATGGTGTGCTTGCGCGTTTGACAGAGTAAGGATAAGTTATGCGTAATGTTTATACAGTCAAACAGGTGAACAATTATATTAAAAATATGTTCACACAAGATTTTATGCTGAATCGTATTTATGTAAAGGGGGAAGTATCGAACTGTAAGTATCATACTTCCGGACATATTTATTTTTCATTAAAGGATGAGTCCGGCACAATTGCCTGCGTGATGTTTGCAAGTGCAAGGTCCGGGCTTTCTTTTCGTATGCAGGAAGGTCAGACAGTGATCGTGCTGGGGGCTGTCAGCGTTTATGAAAGAGATGGAAGATATCAGCTCTATGCGAAAGAGATTGTGCTGGACGGGGTAGGGCTTTTATATGAAAGATATGAGGCGCTGAAACAGGAACTGGAAGAAATGGGAATGTTTGCTGCTGAATATAAACAGCCGATTCCGAAGTTTGCAAAGAAAATCGGAATTGTAACTGCACCTACGGGCGCTGCGATACGAGATATCATTCATATTGCAACAAGGAGAAATCCATATGTGCAGCTGATTCTTTATCCGGCGCTTGTGCAGGGGGAAGGAGCTGCAGCCAGTATTGTAAAGGGAATCCAGATGATGGAGCAGCAGGATGTAGATGTTATCATAGTCGGACGTGGCGGCGGATCCATAGAAGATCTCTGGGCGTTTAATGAAGAGACGGTAGCAAGAGCCATTTTTCATTGCAGGATTCCTGTGATTTCAGCAGTGGGCCATGAGACAGACACTTTGATTTCGGACTATGTGGCTGATCTGCGTGCGCCGACACCGTCAGCAGCAGCTGAATTGGCGGTGTATGAGTACAGTGCTGTGGAAAATACATGCAGGGAATTTGAACTTCGATTAAAACGGCAGATGCAGCTGAGAATTCAATCTGAAAGAAATAAGGCTGAACGGATGGCATTGCGATTAAAATATACACATCCAAAACAGAAATTAAATGAAAAAAGACAACAGGCAGTGGATTTGGAGAATCAGCTGCGTATGTTGATGAAACAGAAATTAGATGAGAATCGTCACTGGTTAGCACTTTATATCGAACAGATGAGAAGATTATCACCTATTGAGAAGATGAGTCAGGGATATTCTTATGTTGAGAACCGGAAACTGGAGAATATCCATAGTGTGTCACAGGTGAAAAAGGGAGAAGAGATACAGATTCGTGTGGCAGATGGAACGATTCATGCAAGTGTTACCGGAACGAAGAAGGAGGATTTGCCATGGCTGAAAAAAGAGAGGAAACACAGGAACTCACATTAGAAGAACAGTTTCAGGCATTGGACAACATTGTAAACAAATTGGAACGGGAAGAGGTTACCTTGGAAGAATCTTTTCAACTCTATCATCAGGGGATGACCTTACTGAAAAAATGCAATGAGACAATTGATACAGTAGAGAAAAAAGTATTAATGCTGGATGAGGATGGAAAAACATATGAATTTTAGAGATGAGCAGGAAAAACGGGTAAATGAGATTGAAGAGATTTTAAAAAAGAGACTTCCGTTAAAAGAGGGAAAGCAGAAGCGAATCATGGATGCTATGGAATATAGTCTTCTGGCAGGCGGAAAGCGTCTGCGTCCGATGTTGATGCTGGAGACGTATCGATTGTTTGGCGGTCAGTCTTCTGTTATCGAACCTTTTATGGCGGCATTGGAAATGATCCATACCTATTCTCTTGTACATGATGATCTTCCGGCAATGGATAATGATGATTATCGCAGAGGTCGTAAAACGACGCATGTCGTATATGGAGAAGGAATGGGAATTCTGGCAGGAGATGCGTTACTGAATTATGCATTTGAAACAGCTGCCTCGGCTTTTGACATGGAAGATGCTGAAGCTGCAAAGATTGGAAAAGCAATTCAGATTCTATCCGGAAAAGCTGGGATCTATGGTATGATAGGCGGGCAGGTTGTGGATGTTTTGTCTACCGGACAGCAAGTGGATGGAGAAACACTGGACTTTATTTATCAGTTAAAAACGGGAGCGCTGATCGAATGTGCGATGATGATTGGCGCTGTTCTTGCCGGTGCGGACAGTGATCAGGTTCATGCGGTGGAACAAATTGCGGCAAAAGTGGGAATGGCATTCCAAATTCAGGATGATATTTTGGATGTGACCAGTACGGCGGAAGTATTGGGGAAACCTGTTCACAGTGATGAGAAGAATGAAAAAACAACGTATGTGACCTGGAAAGGTCTGGAAGAATCAAAACGGGAAGTTGCCCGGTTGTCTGAAGAGGCGGTTGAGGAGTTGCGGCGATTCCATCCGGAAGATGATTTTCTGGAGACATTACTTCTTTCTTTGATCCATCGAGATAAATAGATAAATAGAAAATGCTGTGGGATCGTTTGTGAATTTAGCGAAAAGGGGTACACCTTATGGTTTTAGAAAAGATTCAAAAAGAAAACGATATAAAGAAACTGGAACCGGAAGAATTGGATCTGCTGGCTCAGGAAATCCGAGAGTTTTTAATTGAGAAGATCAGTAAAACCGGAGGGCATCTGGCGTCGAATCTGGGGGTTGTGGAATTGACGATGGCGCTCCATCTTGTTTTTGACCTTCCGGAAGATAAATTGATCTGGGACGTGGGACATCAGGCATATACACATAAATTGCTGACCGGACGCAGGGAAGGTTTTGATGAGCTGCGTAAATTTGGCGGTATGAGCGGTTTCCCAAAAAGAGGGGAAAGTCCATGCGATGCATTTGATACCGGACATAGTTCTACGTCTATATCCGCAGGGCTTGGGCTTGTAGCAGCGCGGAATATGCAGAATGAGAATTATAGTGTTGTTTCAATCATCGGAGATGGATCGATGACCGGAGGAATGGCGTATGAAGCGTTAAATAATGCTGCCCGGCAAAAGGGGAATTTTATTATTGTCTTGAACGATAATAATATGTCGATTTCGGAAAATGTAGGCGCAATGTCACGTTATCTGGACGGATTACGCACTGCTGAAGCATATACAGAATTAAAGCGGGGGGTAGAAGATACACTGAAAAAGATACCGGGGCGAGGAGAAAAAATCGTCTATCAGATTCGAAAGACAAAAAGTGGAATTAAGCAGCTGATTGTACCGGGCATGTTTTTTGAAGATATGGGAATCACCTATCTGGGTCCGGTAGATGGACATGATCTGAAAAAGATGATCAAGGTACTTCGGGAAGCGAAGCGTCTGGATCGACCGGTTCTGGTTCATGTTTTGACGAAAAAGGGCAAGGGATATCTTCCGGCAGAGGAAAATCCCTCCAAATTTCATGGAACCGGGCCGTTTGAGGTGGAAACCGGAGCGGCAATCACAACCTCGGACAAGGATAGCTATACAGATGTCTTTTCGAAAGTAATCTGTGATATCGGTAAGTCTAACCGGAAGGTTGTAACAATTACCGCGGCTATGGCAGATGGAACTGGCTTGAGCAGATTCGCCAGGTATTTCCCACAGCGATTTTTTGATGTTGGTATTGCTGAAGAACATGCGCTTACGTTTGCTGCCGGACTTGCGGCAGGCGGGATGAAACCAGTGGTTGCATTGTATTCTTCCTTTTTACAGAGAGCTTATGATCAGGCAATTCACGATATCTGCATGCAGAAACTTCCTGTTATGATTGCTGTAGATAGGGCAGGATTGGTTGGAAATGACGGGGAAACACATCAAGGTGTTTTTGATCTTTCGTTTTTGAGTATGATTCCGAATATGACAGTTATGGCGCCTAAAAATAGATGGGAATTGGCGGATATGATCCGGTTTTGTGTGGATTATGATGCGCCGGTTGCACTCCGGTATCCAAGAGGAACTGCATATGAGGGATTGAAAGAATTTCGCGCTCCAATCGAGTATGGAAAAAGTGAACTGCTTTATGAAGAAGAAAGTATTGCAGTTCTGTTTGTCGGGCATATGTCTGAACTTGCAGAGTCTGTACGTACAGAATTGAAAGGTATGGGATATAGCTGCTCACTTGTGAATGCACGTTTTATAAAGCCTCTGGACACAGAAATGATCGAGAGGCTCAGCCGAGAGCATCGCTTGCTTGTAACGATTGAAGAAAATGTTCTGAGCGGCGGATATGGGGCAAGAGTATTGGAATATGTTTCAAAAGAAAAGCTGCCGGTACATGTATGCAGGATCGGACTCCCGGATGCGTTTATTGAGCAGGGGAATATCGACCTTTTGCGTCGGGAAAATGGACTGGAAAAATCTGCGATCGTGAAGAAAATTATCGATGAATATGCAGAAATGATAGAAAAATAAAGGATTAGGATAACATGAAAGAACGTTTGGATGTGCTGCTTGTAAAGCGGAATCTGGCAGAGTCCAGAGAAAAGGCAAAGGCAATTATTATGTCTGGAAATGTATTTGTTGAGGGACAGCGAGAGGATAAGGCGGGAACAACATTTTCAGAGGAAGTGCAGATTGAAATTAAGGGACATACGCTGCCTTACGTCAGTCGTGGCGGTCTGAAACTGGAGAAAGCATTGGCTAATTTTGATGTGACAGTGGAAGGAAAAGTATGTACAGATGTAGGTTCTTCTACTGGTGGTTTTACAGATTGTATGTTACAGAATGGAGCGGTAAAAGTATTTGCAATAGATGTCGGCAGGGGGCAGCTGGATTGGAAACTGCGTCAGGATGAGCGGGTTGTTTGCATGGAAAAGACAAATATCCGCTATGTAACGCCGGAAGATATCGGAGAGCCGATTGATTTTTCTTCAATCGATGTATCTTTTATCTCTTTAACTAAAGTTTTGGAACCAATCCGTAATTATTTGAAGGCGGATGGGGAGATCGTGGCATTGATTAAGCCTCAGTTTGAAGCCGGAAGAGAGAAAGTTGGAAAGAAAGGTGTTGTGCGGGAGCGCAGTACACATCGGGAAGTAATTGAGAAAGTTGCAGTCTATGCCCATTCTATCGGGTTTGAGATTCTGAATATTGATTTTTCACCGATCAAAGGACCGGAAGGCAATATTGAATATTTGATCCATTTGAAAAAGCATGAAGATCATGAAGTGCCGGAAATTACAGTGGATCTTAGTACTGTTGTGGATCGTGCATTTGAAGAACTGCAGCATTAAGAGAGGAAACGTTATGGAACGGTTTTATATCATTACAAATAATCTGAAAGATATAGACTACCGGATTACCAGAGAAATGAAAGCGTATATAGAAGCCAATGGAAAAGAATGTCTGCTTTGCGAGAAAGATGAAGAAGGGCATATTATTCCGGAAAAAGTACCGGAACACTGTGATTGTGGAATTGTATTAGGCGGAGACGGAACATTGATCCGGGCAGCACGTGAATTGATAGAATATGATATTCCGCTGCTGGGTGTGAATATGGGGACTCTGGGGTACTTGACGGAAGTGGAACTTCCAAATTACAAAGAAGCATTGTGTAAATTATTTGAATATACTCCGGAAATCGAAAAACGTATGATGATACAGGGGTGTGTTATCGGAAAACGGAGACAGGATAATATCGCAATGAATGATATTGTAATCACGCGGGAAGGCGGGCTTAGAATCGTTCATTTTAATGTCTATGTCAATGGATTATTTATGAGCAGTTATCAGGCAGATGGTCTGATTATATCTACACCGACGGGGTCCACAGGTTACAATCTTTCGGCGGGCGGTCCGGTTGTGGAACCGACAGCGAGTATGCTGGTTATTACGCCAATCTGCTCACATGCATTGAATGCGAGCAGTGTTGTTCTTTCGGCAGAGGATACGATTGAAGTGGAGATCTGTGAAGGCAGATATGGGCGGACAGAACGGGCTCTTGTTACATTCGATGGTGCAGAGACAGTGCCTCTGGAGTCGGGAGACCGGGTAAAAGTGCAAAAGGCAGAAGCATATACCAGGTTGATTAAACTGAGCAAAGAGAGTTTTATTAAAACAATGAGGGAAAAAATGAAAGGAAACTAAACGTATGAAAGTGAGTCGTCATGCAAAAATTATCGAACTGATCAGTCAGTATAATGTAGAGACACAGGAAGAATTGGCAGACCGTCTGAATGCTGCCGGATTTAAAGTGACGCAGGCAACTGTTTCCAGAGATATCAGAGATTTGAAACTGACGAAAGTTTCAGTCAATGGAGGAAAACAAAAATATGTTGTTTTGAAACCGGAAGAAGATGGCATGAATGAAAAATATGTCAGGGTTTTGTGTGACGGATATCTTTCCATGGATATGGCACAGAATATTCTTGTGATTAAGACGGTTTCCGGGATGGCCATGGCGGTTGCGGTTGCGGTTGATGCTATGAAATGGCATGAAGTCGTTGGGTGTATAGCAGGGGATGATACGATTATGTGTGCAATCCGTACGGTAGAAGATACGAAGTCTGTGATGGATAAGATTCGTAAAATTGTGTCAAAAGGTAAATAATTATGTTAGAAAATTTACATGTAAAAAACTTGGCCTTGATTGATGAGATTGAGGTGGATTTCCATCCCGGTCTCAATATTTTGACTGGTGAAACAGGCGCAGGAAAATCTATTCTTTTAGGTTCTGTGAATTTGGCGCTGGGAGGCCGCTATACAGCGGATCTGCTTCGGACAGGAAGTAAGTTTGGATTGGTAGAATTAACATTTTCTGTTGAAAATCAAACAATTATAGAACAGCTTGGGAAGTTGGATATCTATCCGGAAGATGGGCGGATTACATTAAGCCGTAAATTAATGGAAGGCAGAAGTACCAGTAAAATCAACGGAGAAACGGTTAGTATGAGCACTTTAAAGGATGTTGCAAGTATGCTCATAGATATCCATGGACAGCATGAACACCAATCTCTTCTGCATAAGAAAAATCACTTGGCTTTTCTGGATCTATATGCCAGAGAAACGGTTTCTGGTTTGAAAGAAGAAACCGCAGAGGCATATCGGGAGTATCAGCTTTGCAAGCGCAAATTAGAAGAATCCAGTATGGATGAAAGGGAACGGCAGAAAGAATTGTCTCTGACAGAATTTGAGGTCAATGAAATTGAAGAAGCAGATTTATCAGAGGGAGAAGATGAAGAATTAGAACAGACTTATCGACGAATGCTTGATGGTAAAAAAATAACAGAAGGAATCGCAGAGGCTTATCAGTATACAAGCGAAGATGCTTCCGGAAATGCCAGTGATTATTTGAGCCGCGCAATTCGTGCGTTTCAGGAAGCTGCGGAGTGTGATGAACAAGGTGGATCCCTTTATTCTCAGCTCGTAGAAATTGACAGTCTGCTCAATGATTTCAACCGGGAATTATCTGATTATGCAAAAACATTTGAATTTTCAGAAGAAGAGTATTATGATACAGAAAATCGGTTGAATGAAGTAAATCATTTAAAGGCAAAATATGGAAATTCCGTAAAAGATATACTGGCATATTGTGAAGAAAAAAAGCAAAGACTAAAAGAACTGGAAGATTACGAAAATTATATTTTGAAGTTGCAGGAACAACTGGAAAAAGCAGAAAAAAAATATCGTAAAACAGCTTCAGAACTTAGCAAAAAACGACAAAATGCAGCGGAAAATTTTGTCGATGAAATTAGAAAAGGTCTTGCCGATCTGAATTTTCTTGATGTACAGTTTGAGATGCGGTTTACAGAATTGTCAGCATATACAGCCGGTGGAATGGATGAAGCGGAGTTTTATCTGTCTGCGAATCCCGGAGAGGCATTGCGTCCGATGGGACTGGCAGCTTCCGGGGGAGAGTTATCCAGAATTATGCTGGTGATCAAGAGTGTGCTTGCAGACAGAGAGGATACGCCGACCTTAATTTTTGATGAGATCGATACCGGAATCAGTGGAATTACCGCGGGGAAGGTGGCTGAAAAGATGCATCTTATCGGAACCTCGAGACAGGTGCTTTGTATTACGCATTTGGCGCAGATTGCCGCAATGGCAGATACACATTACCGAATCGAAAAATCTTCACAAGAACATTCTACACATACAGAAATTCATGAGTTAGAAGAAAAAGAGTCGATTGAGGAACTTGCAAGACTTCTGGGAGGAGCAAAGGTTACGGAAAGCATTTTGGAAAGTGCAAAAGAAATGAAAACATTGGCAATGCGTGAAAGATAATACCAGTGTGAAATAGAGAAAAGTGTCACATACTAAAACGGACATCGGAAATCAGCAATGATAAATCGGATGTCCGTTTTTCTTTTTGATTAAGATAGAAAGGACGTGTATGTGGTGTATAAAAATAAGAAAAAAATGATACTTCTTACATTTTTTTGTGTTTCTGTATTTTTTTCCGGATACTTAGGGTGGTCCTATGCAGTTGAAATGCCGCAGGAAGAGGTAAGTACGGAAAAAATCGATGAAAGTACAGTACTTGTCGGCGGTATGCCGGTTGGAATATATATGGAAACAGAAGGGGTACTTGTATTAGATACGCAAAGTATTCAGGGGATGCATGGCGAGGTTCGCAATCCGGCTCGGAATCTGGTGAAAGCAGGTGATTATATTATAGCTGTAAATGGGAAAATCATTCCGGACAAAAAAGCATTGATTCAAGTTTTACATGAGATGGATGAAAAAGAGGTTGTGTTGAAACTGAGGCGTCAAAAGGAAGTTCTGGAAGTAAAACTGGAAGCTGTAGAATGTGACGGTCATGAATATAAACTTGGAATTTGGGTCCGGGATAATGTACAGGGACTCGGGACAGTTACATTTCTTACGGGAAAAAGTCAATATGGCGCCTTAGGACACGGAATTCATGATGTAGATACCAACGTTCTGATGGATATACAAGAAGGGAGCCTGTATCGAACCAGTATTCGTTCTGTGGTCAAAGGTGAAAACGGAATTCCCGGAAGTATGGAAGGAATGATTGTTTATAATGAATATAATCGTCTCGGAACAGTTGAGAAAAATACAGAAGCGGGGATATATGGAACAATTCAGGATATGGGGCCGTTGTTTGAAGAACAGATTCCGGTACGTGTTGCCCAAAAAGAAGAAATTGAAGTTGGGAATGCAAAGATCCGATGCTTTTTAAATGGAAAAATTCAAGAATATGAGATCCAGATAACAGATGTGGATTACAATGCAAAAGAAATCAATAAGGGCATCGTTCTACAGGTAACAGATCCAAGGCTGCTGGAAGAAACAGGTGGGATTATACAAGGCATGAGTGGATCTCCTATTTTACAGAATGGAAAATTAATTGGAGCGGTTACACATGTATTTGTCAATGATCCATCTAAGGGTTATGGAATTTTCGCAGAGACGATGTTGCAGCAATTGTAAAATACTGTCGGAAGACAGAAGTTACAAAAGA
>CAJKWK010000013.1 GCA_905203555.1 uncultured Lachnospiraceae bacterium | reverse complement strand
TAAACTGTTGTGAATATTTAGTACCTTTTGACATATCCATTCTCCTCCTTGTCTTATGACTATCATATAGTATTTATCGAAAATGGTCATGTTTATTTTGTACTATTTATATTCTAGAACCAATGCCATTATACGATTGTGTTTTGAGTAACTTCAACTTAATTTCATGGTCAGTTTTTTCAAAAAGCCGAATACCTGAGCCTAAAATTGTTGGAATCACAGTAATATAATAACAGTCAATGACATTCTCTTTTACTAACTGTTGGATGAGGTTTGCACCCCCACATATCCAAATACCTTTTCCACTTTCTTCTCGTAGTTTTTTTACCAGCTCAACAGGACATTCATTAGTAAAATGGATGTTTTCAGAAGATGTTTTTAGTTTATGTGTTACAACATAGGTTATAAAATCTTTATAAACCCACTCGTCAGGTGAGAGTTCAGTAACAATTTGGTGATAGGTATTCCCCCCATTATCACAGTATCAATATCTTTCACAAATTCAGAATATACATCAATGTTATCGTCATCACTGCCTTGTCCGCTCAGCCAGTTCACACTACCTTTACTATCTGCAATATATCCGTCAAGACTCATTGCTATAAATAAACTAATTTTTTTCATAAGCGTTCCTCAATTCAAATATCTCATTTCCGAATCATTCGAATCTAAATGAGATTTATCAATTTCACGCCTTATCTGTTCGTTATTTTCAATTCTCTTTGAAACAACATCCACATATTGTTTCGCATAACTGATTAAGGATTCCTTACTTGAATAAGAACGATTGTATTGTTTCCAATTATTCTGCATATAGTAGTGAAAAGATTCATGAACCAGAAACGGTGCAAAGTGTGAACTTTGATTGATCTTTTCAAAATCTGCCCATAGATTTTCTTTTTGAAATGCTTTAGATAATTCATCATATTCAGTAAGCATCTGTTTATCTGTATCATTTAACTGCTTATAACAAGAATAACATTTTAAAACAGCTTACACAAGCCATTTTATTTTGCGTTTTGATGAGTCTTTGTTGTGCGCTGAAAAGCTATAATACGAAACAGCCTTTTGTCTATCTTCACTTTATATTTTATAAAATAAATAATATCTCTTCCAAAAAAGACGGCACAGAGAAATTCCTTGAGGGGCACCTCATTCTGAATTTCTCCATACCGTCTTATTTATTATTTTATGTTTCTTTTGTGATAATTTTATATGTAAAATAATTCAAACTTTTAACAGAACAAAATAATCAACTGTGATGCAAGCACGACCGCAATCAACGCAATCGGATATGTTGCCGCATATGCAGACGCGATATCCTCTGTTCCCGCCATATTAATCAATGTTCCGAGTGCCGGAGTACTTGTCATACCACCGGTAATAGAACCTAAGTTGTTCAAAAGCGGGAGCTTCAGAACATTCTTAGCAATAATAAATCCAATAATCATCGGAAGGATTGTCATGATTGCTCCATACAGGAAGTATACCGGCTCAAAATATTCTATGAACTTCGCTCCTCCGGAAACTCCTGCACCAATCAAGAACATCATCAATCCCAATTCTCTAAGCATTTTCAATGTTGAATTTTTTGGTACAATAGAAACCTTACCAATATGTCCAAAATGTCCGAACACAAGTCCCATCAGCAGACATCCACCAGTTGTTGTAAGTGAAAAGTTCATATAACTGAAACTTCCTACAATAATACCTACAATTGCTGCTAATGAGAATGCAAAAAATCCAAATTCATCGATTTCTGTCAAAATCAAATTTTTTGCCTTCCGTCCTTCTCCTTCTTTGGCAGTAATCTTTGCAACCTCTTCGTTCATATTTGCTTTCATGACTTTTGGAATAATCTGAACAAACAAAACAACTCCAACAACACCGAACAGATAGGAAATACCATATCCTACCGATACAAGCGCTTCCAAATCTGCTCCGACTGCCGCCTTAGATGCAGAGAATGCAGGTGTACTTGTCAGAGCTCCTGACAAAATACCTACCAGAATCGCACGAAACTGCTCATGATCCAAATCTGTAAAATT
The DNA here is from genome assembly GCA_905203555.1 of uncultured Lachnospiraceae bacterium. Lineage (GTDB taxonomy): Bacteria > Bacillota > Clostridia > Lachnospirales > Lachnospiraceae > Schaedlerella. Next base: position 52,616 of record CAJKWK010000013.1, on the reverse strand, counting down.
GGTGCCGATCACAATACATAATACACAAGTAATTGCAGCAGCTGCAATAATTACAAGTCCCAGCATAACATAAGACTTAAAATTACGTTTCAGATTTCCAAAAAAATTCGGCCCCGCAATGAATCCAACTGATGTTACAAAGAAAATCAATCCAAGATTTTCAACGATTTTCAGTGCTTCTACGGAAAATGAAACGCCCTCCGTCGTCAGATTATCTGATAATCTTCCATAAATAAAACAGCCGTAAAGAAGTGCGATAATAAATACTCCTGCCGTTCCCAGATTGATTCCTTTTACTGTCACTTTTCCCAATGCATATCCTATGGCAGCAATTGCAAAAACTGAGAAGGTAAGAAATACTACAGATTTAACTGCCAATATTCCTCCAAATAACTCCATATCTTAACTTCTCCCTTCTACTACTTATGCTCTTCCAGATAAGCAGCACGTCCGCTTTCGTACAGGTTGTTTCCTTCGCTGTCGATGATTACAACCAGCGGCATATCCTCTACATACAATTTTCTGAGTGCTTCTGCTCCCAGATCTTCGTATGCGATCAATTCAGCTTTTTTAATACATTTTGCAAGAAGGGCGCCTGCTCCGCCGATTGCACCAAAGTACACACCAGAGTATTTTTTCATTGCCTCTACAACTTCCGGAAGGCGTGCTCCCTTTCCAATCATTCCGCGTGCTCCTACAGACATCATAGTCGGTGCATACGCATCCATACGTCCGCTTGTAGTCGGTCCTGCGGAACCAATGACCTGTCCCGGTTTTGCAGGAGTCGGTCCTACATAATAAATTGTTGCATCCTTCGGATCCATCGGAATTTCTTCGCCTCTGGCAAGAGCCTCACACATTCTCTTATGACCTGCGTCACGAGATGTATAAATAGTTCCTGTTACGAGTACACTGTCACCTGCATGCAATGTCTTTGCAAGTTCTTCTGTCAATGGTAATGTAATTTTTCTGGCTGCCATTTAAATCACCTCCGTCTTATGGCGTGTTACATGGCAGTTAATATTGACTGCACATGGCATACCTGCAATATGAGTCGGTAATGTTTCAATATTAAGACCGATTGCTGTTGTCTTTCCACCAAATCCCTGTGGTCCGATTCCAAGTTCATTTACTTTCTCAAGCATCTCTTTCTCCAGATCTGCATAGAACGGATCCGGATTTTCAGAATCGATTGGACGCATCAGCGCTTTTTTCGCAAGCAATGCAGCCTTGTCAAATGTTCCTCCGATTCCAACACCAACTACCATCGGCGGACATGGGTTCGGTCCTGCTGTCTCTACAACCTCCAGAATGAAATCTTTGATTCCCTGCAGACCATGAGAAGGTTTGAACATACGGATCTGGCTCATGTTCTCACTTCCGAATCCCTTCGGTCCTACAGTAATCTTAATATTCTCTCCCGGAACAATCTCTGTATAAAGCATTGCCGGAGTATTGTCTCCTGTGTTTCCACGACGTACCGGATCCTTTACAACAGACTTTCTCAAATATCCTTTGTCATATCCGCGACGAACACCTTCATTGACAGCATCTGTCAAATCTCCGCCTGTCAGATGTACATCCTGTCCAATCTCAAGAAATACACAAGCCATTCCGGTATCTTGACAAATCGGAACGCACTCATTATCTGCAATTTCAAAGTTCTCGATGATGTTATCCAGAACACCCTTTGCAATTTCTCCATCTTCACATGCACGACATGTCTTAATCGCACACTTTACATCTTCCGGAAGATGATTGTTTGCTTCGATACAGAGTTTCTCGACTACATCTGTAATCTGCTGAACATCTATCTCACGCATTTTTGCCACTCTCCTGTTTCATATTCTTTCTATTTTCAATTCCCTATTTACTACTTTATTGTCAGACTATATGGGATTCCCCCTGCCTCTAAAAGCAGGGGGGAATCTGTCTATCTCTCATGACGTGCATATTTTGGCAGCAGAAGTGGAGATACATCACCTGTATCTACACCTGCAGCATCCAGTTCATCTGCGTATGCTTTCAAATGATCCAGATTCGGTGTGCCAAGTTCTACTTCTTTTGCTTTTGCAGCCGCTTTTTTACCTGCATTACGTCCGAATACGATAACGTCCAGAAGAGAGTTACCCATCAATCGGTTTCTTCCATGGATTCCGCCGGCAGCCTCTCCTGCTACAAGCAGGTTCGGAATTGCATTTGTAAATCCATCTCCGTTAATCTCCAGACCACCATTCTGATAATGAAGAGTCGGATAAATAAGAATCGGAACCTTTCTCATATCGATTCCATAATTCATATACATACGGAACATTGCCGGGATTCTCTTCTCGATTGTTCCTTCTCCGCCGAGAAGTTCAATCATCGGAGTATCCAGCCATACACCCAGCTGTCCGCTTGGTGCCTCTACACCGCGTCCTTCTGAACACTCGCGAATAACGCCAGATGCATTGACATCACGTGTCTCCAACGGATGGATATATGCTTCTCCGTTTGCATTAACAAGCTGTGCTCCTACAGAACGAACCTTCTCTGTAACCAGCGCACCCTGAATCTGTACCGGATGAGCCACACCTGTCGGATGATACTGGATAGAATCCTGATACAAAAGTGGTGCTCCTGCTCTGTAACCAAGAATCAATCCGTCTGCTGTTGCTCCATAGTGGTTGGATGTCGGGAATCCCTGATAGTGCATACGTCCTGCACCACCTGTTGCAATAACAACAGTCTTAGCTCTTGCAATTGAGTAATCTCCTGTCTCCATGTTAAGAAGTACAGCACCTGCAACCTGTCCCTTGTCATCTTTCAGAAGTTCTACCGCAGAAGTAAATTCTACAACCGGGATTCCAAGGTTCAATACTTCGTCTCTTACAGTACGCATGATTTCAGAACCAGAATAATCCTTTGCTGCATGCATTCTCTTTCTGGAAGTTCCACCACCATGTGTAGTGATCATTCTTCCATCTTCTTCTTTATCAAACTCAACGCCCAATTCATTCAGCCATTTGATTGCATCCGGAGCTTCCATAACAAGACGTTTTACCAGTTCCGGTCTTGCTGCAAAATGTCCGCCTCCGAAACAGTCTAAGTAGTGCTGTACCGGAGAGTCATTTTCCTTATCAGCCGCCTGAATACCACCTTCTGCCATCATTGTGTTGGCGTCACCGATACGAAGTTTTGTAACGATCATAACGTTTGCCCCTGCATTGTGTGCTTCGATGGCACAGGAAGATCCTGCTCCGCCGCCGCCGATTACAAGTACATCTACGTCATAGTCAACTTTTGTAATGTCGATATCCTCATTCAGGATACGGCTTGTGGAGTGAAGAATATTAGCCAGCTCAAGCGGCGCCTTCTCTCCTTTGTTCGGACCCACTTTGATTTCTGCAAATGCGTCTGGGTTATAATCCGGATGGAATTCCTTCAGAAGGGCATCCTTTTCATCAGCAGTCAGACGTCTTGGCTCTGTTGCCATACGCTCTGCTCTTGTAGCCTCTACCTTTTTGATGGACTCCATCATATTCTCTGGATATGGTGCATACATGTTTTAAGCCCTCCTTATTTCTCAATCTCTCTTGTATTGTACAGTTCTTTCATCTCAGTAATCGGTTTCTGCATAATCTGTTCAATCAGCTCATCATATTCACCATGATTGATTTCCTCTACACGTTTCTCAAGGTGCTCTGCCTTCGGAGCAATATATTTACCTGTAAGACGTCTGGCAAGAAGTCCTACCTGTGGATGAGAAATGCCTGCCGGACATCTTACGGAACAGCATCCGCAGCTTACACAGTCAAAGGACTCTTCTGCACACTTCTCAAATTCGCCTCTCTGTGCATACGCAATGTACTGCATAACATTCAAATCCTGTGTACATGCTTTTGTACATGCATTACATCCGATACAGCTATAGATTTCCGGATAAAGTTCCATCATAATCTGCTGATGCGGTCTGATATCTTCAATAGAATATGTTCTCTTGTCTGTCGGGAAGAACGGAATACTTGCTACATACATTCCCTCTTCTACCTGTGTCTGACATGCAAGACAAGTTTTCAATTCGTTTTTGCCTTTAATTCTGTAAATGGTCGCGCAGGCGCCACAGAAACCGTGACGGCATCCGCATCCGCGTTTCCATGTATAGCCGGCATATTCCATTGCCGTCATAATGGTAAGTTCGGCTGGAACACTGTATCTCTTACCGCTAAAATATACGTTTACCATATCTCCCATATTGGTATACCAATCCTTTCTCTAACTTTTGCCAAGTTCTAATATTCGTTCGGCAGTTCCTCAATTTCATCATATCGGAATACCGGACCGTCTTTGCACACATATTTTGATCCAATGTTGCATCGTCCGCACTTACCAACTCCACACTTCATACGGAGCTCCAGAGTTGTATAAACCTGCTCGGAAGTAAATCCAAGCTCTGTAAGTCCTGCAAGTACAAACTTGATCATAATCGGTGGTCCACAGACAAGTGCTACCTTATCAGTATCAAATCCAAGCTCTTTTACATAGTTTGGAACGAATCCTACATGTCCATCCCAGCCTTCTTGCTCTCGGTCGATTGTCAGGTATACATTTACGCCTTCTGTCTTCATCCAGACTTCCTGGATTTCTTTCAACTGAACCAGATCATCTGCGGAACGAGAACCATAAACGATATCAACAGTTCCGTAGTTTTCCCGATTGTCTAGAACATAATTGATAACGGAACGCAGAGGTGCAAGACCAATACCACCTGCAATAAACAGTAAATTCTTTCCTTTCAGTTCTGTTTCCACCGGGAAAGAATTTCCATATGGTCCACGAACGGTAATTTCATCGCCTACTTCCAGGCTGTGAAGATAATCTGTAAGCTCTCCACACTTTTTGATACTGAATTCCTGATATTCTTTATTTGTCGGTGAAGATGTAATGGAAAACATTGCTTCGCTGATTCCCGGTGCACATAACATTGCACACTGTCCCGGCATATGTTCAAACAATTTGCCGCCTTCCGGAGCGTTCACACGAAATGTTTTTACATCCGGAGTTTCCTCGCGGATATCAGTAATCACACCAACCTGAGGAATCAATGTATCCAATGTATAATTTTTATGGCAATCACATTCACACATTATTCGTTTCCTCCCTGTTTTTCAAATGCTTTGATTACTTTTACGATATTCAATGATGCAGGGCATTTTTCTACACAACGTCCGCATCCAACGCAGGAATACATTCCATCATTGTTTGCCGGATAATATACCAGCTTGTGCATAAATCTCTGACGGAATCTCTGCATCTGACTTGTACGGTTATTACCATGTGCCATCATTGTAAAGTCAGAGTACATACAGGAATCCCAGCATCTGTAACGAGATACGGTATCTCCTGCCGTATAATCTTTGATATCGTAGCACTGACAGGTCGGACATACAAATGTACATGTTCCACATGCCAGACAAGGTTTATATAATTCTTCCCAGAGCGGAGAATTAAATTTTTCAGTTAATGCATCCCCATTCCATCCTTCCAAAGAAAGATTCATATATGGGAGTTTTTCAACAATTGCATGAATTGCTTCTTTTTCAGCCTCAACCGGAGCTTCCTCTGCATCTGTCAAGAGCTCTTTTACAAGCTCTGTCAGAGTTTCTCCTTTTTCAGTCAAAGCCTTCCAATACAGGTCTTCCCCGATCATCCATGTAGCAACGTCAGCCATCGGATCTGCCGCATCAATGCCAAACACCTTACAGAAACAGGTTTCTTCCGGTTCACGACAAGCCAATGCAACGATGGTTCCATGCTCTCTTCTTGCTTTGTAGAAGGTATCTACCGGATCTACAAGGAATACTCTGTCCAGAACTTCCACGCCTTTTACATCACAGGCTTTCATTCCAAATACAACAAAATTCTGTTCTTTCAGAGCCTGTGGTTCAACAGACATTTTCTTTCCTTCTTTTTTTACAGAATACAGGCCTTCGCTCTGCGGAAAGAATGCATCTTTTGCTGATTTTACTGTTTTTAATGTATCCAAATCTACCTTTACTTCCGGTGTCCATGCAGCATAATTTGTCTGTCCTGCTTTTTCAACCGGAAGGTATAACTCCTGATTCTCCGCGATCATCTGGAATAATGCGGAAAGATTTTCTTTTGCGATCTTATACATACATTATCCCCTCTTTCCTACAATACTAGGTTCCGCGTCATCAAATGTAAAGTTCGTCAGCGGTGCTTTTGAATCGGTATCTTCTCCTGCCTGATATTCTCCGTATAATTCATCAATATCCTTGATAAACTTACGGTTGAACAGGTGCAGCGGAATGCCCTGCGGACAAACACGACTGCATTCTCCACAATCTGTACATCTTCCAGCTACATGGAAAGCACGAATAATATGGAACATCTTTTCCTCGAAAGAATCTGTATTTGCCTTCTGTGCACTGTCAAACTTGTTACTGTCAAATACACATTTCCGGCAGCTGCAAGCCGGACATACATTACGGCAGGCATTACAGCGGATACATTTGCTCAACTCATTCTGGAAGAATGCAAATTTCTCTTCCGGGCTCATTGCCTCAATCCGTTCTACTTCTGCAAAACGATCTGCATCCTTTGTATCTTTGGACTCGCCAATCAATTCATCGTATACCTGATGCTCTTTTCCTTTACATACGTGACATCTTTCCAACATTGCATCTTTGTATGCACAAGTCTTTTCTCCGTAAATAGTCTGAATCTTGAGTTCTTCTGCTTCATCGGAAAGTTCTGCACCTTCGATGCTTTCGATTCCTTTGATTCCCATTTTCCGGATCTTTTCAATGTCCAGTTTTCCTTTACATCCAACACCTACTATGTATGCTTTTTCTCTGTCCACGCGGTGCTCTTTGATTAACTGGTTAAAACTATATGTATCACATGGTTTTAAGAAAACCAGTGTCTTTCCTTCCAGCTTGGAAGCTTCGATCATATACTTGCTTAAATTTGCCCCGCAGAATCCATTGTAAACAAAGTCTGCAAGTTCTTCTGCATTTTCAAAGTAAGCCGGTTCCGGATTGTAAGGCAAGTCTCCGGCTTTCCAGCCGAGAACACGTGCCACTGTTCCGTCAGACAGCAGTTCTTTTGCACGATTTACTAATTCTTGCATCTCAAATCCCCCAATCTAACGTTTTCACCGAGAGAATATATCTTCTCTACAAAACTATTCATTGTATCAGAGAATTTTACACCCTCTGCAGCAGATACCCACTCTACACGAGTACGTCCATTTTCCACGCCGATATAATCCAGCATGGAGAATAATAAGGTCATACGTCTTCTTGCGTAATAGTTACCGGTGCTGTAATGACAGTCTCCCGGATGGCATCCACACATGATCACGCCGTCTGCACCTTTCTCAAATGCTCGAAGAATGAACATCGGGTTGACACGACAAGAACATGGAACACGTATAATTTTTACATCTGCCGGATAAGTCAGACGGCTGCTTCCTGCCAGGTCTGCTCCTGCATAGCTGCACCAGTTACAGCAGAATGCTACAATCTTCGGTTTAAATTCTTTATTTTCTATCGACATATTGCATCTACCTCCGCTATAATCTGTCTATTTGAAAATCCCTGCAAGTCCATAGATCCGGACGGACATGCAACCGTACAAGCTCCACATCCCTGACAAAGTGCATTGTTGACAACTGCGATACGACGCACTTCACGAATTCCATGATCATTTACTTCTTTCTCTTCATAAGTGATGGCTCCATAAGGACATACATTTGCACAAGTAGAACATCCGTTACATAACAGTTCATCCGCTTTTGCCGTACATGGGTTCGTCATCAGTTTATCCTTTGCAAGCAAACCGATTGCCTTCACTGCGGCAGCTCCTGCCTGAGCAACTGTTTCCGGAATATCCTTCGGTCCCTGGCATACACCGGACAGGAAGATACCTGCTGTCGGAGACTCTACCGGACGCAGTTTTGCATGCGCTTCTGTCAGGAAATTATTTGTATCAATACTTGCTGTCAGCATGGTTGCAATCTTACGGACATCTGGATTTGGCTCGATTGCAGTTGCAAGAACAACCATATCTGCCTCTTTCAGAATCTGTTTGTTATCCAGAAGATCGGCTCCCTGTACAAGCAGTTTTCCGTCTGGCTGCGGAATTACCTTACCTACCTGACCTTTGATGTAATTTACACCATACTGCTCTACCGCTCTTCTGTAGAACTCATCAAAGTTTTTACCCGGTGTACGAACGTCAATATAGAATACGGTTACATTTACATCCGGATATTTATCACGAATCAACATTGCATGTTTTGCTGTGTACATACAACAAATCTTAGAACAATACGGCTTTCCTCTGTCATCAGAGCAACGGCTTCCTACACACTGGATAAATACGATTTCTTTCGGCGCTTTTCCGTCAGAAAGTCTTTCCAAATGACCATGTGTCGGTCCTGCTGCATTCATCACACGTTCTAACTCAAGAGAGGTGATAACGTCCGGACTCTGACTGTAGGCATACTCGTCATATTTTTCCAGATTGATAGTATCAAATCCGGTTGCAACGACGATTGCTCCGTATTTCTGTGTTACAATTTCGTCCTGCTGTTCATAATCAATTGCGCCTGCCTGACATACTTTTGCACAGATACCACATTTTCCGGTCTTGAACTTAATACAGTTATCACAGTCAATTACCGGTACGTTCGGGATTGCCTGAGCAAATGGTGTGTAGATTGCACTTCTGTTGTTCAATCCGCGGTTAAACTCGTTTGGCGCTTTTTTAGACGGACATTTTTCCTGACACAGACCACAGCCTGTACATTTATCCATATCAACGTGTCTTGCTTTCTTGCGGATATCTACTGTAAAGTCTCCAACGAAACCACTTACATTTTCAACTTCACTGTATGTATAAATTGTGATTTTTTCATGTGCCGCTGCCTCCACCATCTTCGGTGTCAAGATACATGCGGAACAGTCCAAAGTCGGGAATGTCTTATCAAGCTGAGACATTCTTCCTCCGATACTCGGTGTCTTCTCCACGATATCTACTTCATATCCGGCATCTGCAATATCCAGAGCTGTCTGGATGCCGGCAATACCGCCACCGATTACAAGTGCTCTCTTTGTAACCAGACTTTCGCCCGGCTGTAACGGCGCATTTAAGTTTACTTTTGCAACAGCTGCACGCATCAAGATCACTGCTTTTTCTGTTGCCTCTTCAATATCTTTATGAATCCATGAACAATGCTCGCGGATATTTGCAATTTCTACCATGTATGGATTCAAGCCCGCACGCTCTGCAGCCTTTCTAAAAGTTGCCTCATGCATACGCGGGGAACAGGAACATACGACGATTCCTGTCAAATGTTTTTCTTTGATTGCATCTGCAATCTTTGCCTGACCAGCCTCAGAACACATATACTGATAGTCTTCGGCATGGACAACTCCTGGCTCTTTCAATGCCATTTCTGCTACTTTTGATACATCGACTGTAGCTGCGATATTACTTCCGCAGTGACAGACAAATACTCCAAGTCTCTGCACCCGACTCACCTCCTATATCTTCTGAATGCGCTGACTAATAACTGCTGTGGCAATTCCGGATCTAACAATTCCGGAATCTCGTCCGGCGTCAGATAATCCTGTTCTTTCTGACGAACAACAACCTGTCTTGCCGCATCGATCAATTTACCCGGTTTTACATCACGCGGACATCTCTCTACGCAGGCAAAGCAAGAAAGACATTTCCACAGTGATTTGGAATTCACAAGACTCTCAATATCTTCATTCACCACATAGGATACGAACTGATGCGGTTTGATATCCATCTCATTATAGGACGGGCATGTAGCTGAGCACTTTCCGCATTTCATACATTTAAGCGGGTTCACACCACTGATTTCTTTGATCATTTCAGCCTGTTTTTTCTCAGAGCTCATTACTTCGCCACCTCCTCTTTCACTCCCAGCGCCTCTGCAAGAAGCTCTGTAAAATAATGTACCGGCAACTTATTGCTCTTATTCAAATTGTACATGCAAAGTGGGCAGGCTGTAATCAGCATTTCTGCACCAAATCCTGCAGCACTATCCATAATCTTATCACACATGGACTCTGCCATTTCTTTTTCTTTCAAAGAAATATATCCGCCACAACATTCATTGCGATAAGGATAAATAACCGGTTCTGCTCCGATTGCACGAATAAAATCTTCGATGATCGTTGGATTTTCCGGATTATCAAATGCAAGCAATTTGCTTGGGCGAAGCAGCAGACAACCATAATATGCGCCAATCTTCTTTCCTGTTAATGGATTTGTAACCTTTTTCTTTAATTCATCAAATCCTACTTTATCGCGGAGCACTTCCAGAAAATGATACACTTCTGTCTCACCCAGATATGGCTCATCCAATCCCATATAATTATTAGCTCTGGTACGGATGTCCTCCACATTCCGCATATCATCATTGACTCTTTTAATCACATGATGACAGGCAGAACACATTGTCACGAGATCCTGACCTTTTTCTTTTGCAGCATTGAGTGCACGTACTGAAGACAGCTTTGTAGCAATTTCATCAGTTCCCAACGGATATACACCACCGCAGCACTGCCAGTCTTCGATTTCTTCCAGTTCGATTCCCAGTGCTCTGGCTGAAGCTCTGGCGTAAACATCCAGTTCCACTGCCTTTGTTCTCAAAGTGCATCCCGGATAATAACTGTACTTCATAGTTCTCGTAGTCCTTTCTTTCTAAATTATTTCAATATTACATGCAGATTATATCATATTTTTTATTTGATTTATAACTCAATCTGTGCAATTACATCTTTTAATGCATTTGCGCTCTTATGAAGCAGCGCAATCTCTTCTTCTGTCAGTTTCATCGGAACCTTTCCTTTGACTCCGTTCGGACCAACCAAAGTCAGAGTACTTAAACATACGTCCTCTACTCCATATTCTCCATGCATCATAGAAGATACTGTTGTTACAGATTCTGTAGCTGATAACAGCAATCCGCAAAGCTTACATACGCCTCTGGATACAGCATAGAATGTAGCTCCCTTATTTGCAATGATCTGACCACCGGATTTCTGAACATAAGTAAGCATAGCCTCTTTGTCCAGTTCCTCAAATTCTTTTCCAAAAGATGCGGACATCTCTGCGTAATCATCAACATTCACACCTGCAATTCTTGCTGCTGACCATGGAATAAAGGATGTGTCTCCATGCTCACCAAATACATATGCGTGAATATTTCTCTGTGCCACTTCAAAATGATCAGACAAACCACAACGCAGACGTGCGGAATCCAGAATTGTACCGGAACCAATTACCTGATTCTCCGGCAATCCGGAAATCTTTGTAAATACATAGGTCATAACATCCACCGGGTTACTTACGATAATGTAACGTGCATCCGGCGCTGCTTTTGTAATAAGTGGTGTGATTTCTTTTAAGATATTCACGTTCGTCTGTGTCAGCTCAATTCTTGTCTGACCCGGCTTACGTGCAATACCAGATGTGATAATAACGATATCAGAATCTTTTGCATCCTCATAATCTCCCGCTTCGATGGAAACCGGATCTCTGAAACAGGTACCCTGTTCAATATCCATTACTTCACCTTCCACCTTCTGTTTGTTGATATCGATCAGCACCAGTTCTGATGCGATATCCATTCCTGACAGCGTATACGCAATTGTTGCTCCTACACTTCCTGCTCCAATAATTGTGATCTTACTGCTCATGTTTTTTCTCCTTTTTTCATTGTTATTTATTTAACAACCCGGTCTGTAAAAAATGGAATCTTATTAATCATTTTTTAATTACAATTAAGATTCCACTTATCATTTACTATATCATATTGTCAATTAATTAACAAGATGTTTTTCATCAAATCACTATGAAAAATTTGTTATGTGAAGTGAAAAGTTTATTTCCACTTTGAATAGGACAAAGTAGATTTTAATCTTTCACTTATTTCCACTTCCACAAATGTGGCATTTAGTCTTACACTATTCTTTGTGACAGTCGCTGGAAAGGCTGGTGTCATATGAAAACTACAAATGCTTTTTCCCATTTAACTTTAGAAGAGCGAAGAATCATTCTTACTGGTATCATTAACAATTACACAAAAACTGCCATTGCTCAAACAATCGGTAAAGACAAATCCACGGTTGGAAAAGAAATCAAACTGCATCGTGTCCTTACCCATAAATGCAAAATGCCTTTAGAATGTAACAATTACCGCAAATGTGCCTTTGGTCGTAACTGTACTCTTGATTGCCCGGAATACAGTCCTTTCCGTTGTTCCAGACGTGACCGTTCACCGGGCGCCTGCAATGGATGCTCTAATTGGTCTCATTGCAGATTCAATAAATACCAATACTGCCCAGAAGACGCACAAATGGATTATCGTACAACCCTTATTGATTCCCGACAGGGGGTAAATCTCACTGTTCAGGAAGCGAAATCTATGGCTGCTGTTATCGCTCCTCTTCTTAAGCAGGGACATTCTCCTTACCAGATACTTGCTAATCATCCCGAACTAAATATTTCCGAGAAAACACTCTATAATTACATTGAATCAGGTGTATTCCGTGAACTTGCCGGAATTACTTCCTTGGATCTCAGACGACAAGTCAGTAGAAAAATCTCAAAAAAGAAAGTTCAGATTTATAAAAAAAGAAAAGACAACAAGTATCTAAAAGGCAGAACTTATCGGGATTACAAAACATATCTTTCTGACAATCCCGATGTTTTTGTTGTACAGATGGATACCGTTTACAACAATGAATCGAAGGGTCCTTTTTTACAAACCTTTAAGTTTGTAAAAGCCGGTCTTCTGTTTGCCATTTACCACAAAGAAAAAACAGCAATCGCCATGAAGAACGGTGTTGACTTGATGGAATCCATTCTCGGACAGACTCTGTTCCGCAAATATGTCCATATCCTGCTGACCGACCGGGGCAGTGAATTCTCAGCAGCCGAAGCGATGGAGTACAGTTCTGACGGTACAAGACGAACACGAGTATACTATTGTGATCCCATGCAATCCGGACAAAAGGGAACTTTGGAAAACAACCATGTTGAACTGCGTTATATTCTTCCAAAAGGAACAGACCTAAGAGCTTTAGGATTAAACGGACAAGATGACTTGAACCTTGCTATCAGTCATGCGAATTCTGCTCCTGTCGAATTGCTGGGAGGTAAAAGCCCACTGGAGCTCACCAATTTTATGTACCATGATCTTTACGAAAAGCTATGCGCTTTCGGCATTCAACAGATTAATAAGGATCATGTGATTTTAAAACCGTACCTGTTGAAAAAATAAACATACAAAAGAAAACAACAGGCGACTGTCTAACCAATTGAACATCATCCCCTTTGCAAGTGGAATTTAGTCCTACACCTTAAAAAAACTCGACTAAACTCTGCTTTTTTGTGATGCAAAAAAATATAGCTTTAGCAGTCATTCTGTTGTTTTGTATTTTTATTGTAACATTAAATTCCACTTTATAAAACAGAAAAAGTAGCAATTATCCTTTTTGTAAGAGTAATCGCCACTTTCATTTTTCTTTTTTTCAAAGTGGAAATAAACTTTTCACTTCACTGAAAAATTTGTTATTTATTACTTTACTCATATATCACAGTACAGTCTGCGGTATATACAGTCGGCCGCTCCCCTGATCCATTTACAGTCATATCCTTCACTTCCAAAGTAAAAGTAATCTCTTCAATCTTTTCTCCTGCCTTGTAGCCTTCATCATATTTAGTGAAAGAAAAAGTATTTATAACTCGTTTTCCTGCCGGAACTTCAGCTAATCCTTTCTGTTCTCTGCCCGGATTAATTTCCGTTCCATTCACCTTCAGATTGACAAGCGAAACGCTGATATCCTTTTCCATCTTATTTTCCAAATAGTACTCAATACTAGAATCGCCATATTCTTCATTCAGCGTGTTCTCCCGGAAGATAAGCTTAATGTATTCGTTATCTTCGACTAACTGCTCGCCTTGTAGCGATTTCGGTTCCGGATACTTTACACTTCCAGCGTCTTTTCCGGTAGGATAAATGCTGTAAAGAGTACCATATCGTGGCATAGTTTCGTATTCCGGAAGATCGACCGCTAAAAGCTTTCCATCTTCATCTACAAAATTGACAGCAGGGAGAAATGAAATCTCGTCAACTCCATTCCCCCAGATATCTAAATCCTCCCCATAGCATAATGCATAACAGAAGGCATCGACCGTCTCTCCCGCAGGAACACCAAGTCCGGTAACATAATTCGTATTTGGGTTAATAAAAGCATGTTCGTTTTCTTCATCCCACTCCATGTAATCGTCAAAACCATTGATATATACACCTGAAAAATCAACGCCCAAAAGTTCAGCCGTTTTGTTTGTAATGGAAACATTCATACGAATCCCTTCGTTTTCGTCCTTCTTATATTCCTCTACGCTCTTGACTATAAACGTATAGAACTCATTGTCCTCAACAGCAGTCTCTTCCATATTGTATTCCACCTTTGCCGACTGAGGTTTTGCACTGTCCCCGCCACTTTTCTCAGCTTTGTTCCCATCTGCAGCCTCACTGCCACCGCATCCCGCAAGGAGAATCATACACATGGCAAACGCTAACACTACACTAAAAAATCTCTTCATAACCTGTCCCTCTTTTCTTTATTTTGCAGTTTGAATATCCATTGAAAATTTACTTATAGCTTTCAAATTATTCACTTTGCAACATCTCCTCTTTGTTTCGTATTATCGTTAATATTGTACGATATTTAATATTATTTTGCAACGCAATATCGAATAATATTAACGATATATTACAATCTAAGGTGGTGTAACAAATATGATTGACGTTCTAGAACGCATCACTTCTTTCAGAACTACAAAAGGATGGACAGAATATCAGTTAGCTGAAAAATCAGGACTAACTCAATCTACGATATCTTCCTGGTATCGAAAAAATATGCTCCCTTCTATTCCGTCTCTTGAAAAAATCTGTGTCGCATTTGGGATCACTCTTTCACAATTTTTTGCTGATGAAACAGATACATTTACACTCACAGAACTCCAAAAAAGTCTTGTTATTGAATCCAATCGTTTAACTCCCGATCAACAAAATGCACTAATCCAATTTTTCAAGAGATTATAAAAGAGGTACACACCCATGTACCTCTTTTATAATCTCTTGACATTTACTGTATCATTAACTGCACTGCAACTTAAAATTTTCCAATAAATCTTTTTTCTATCTCTTCTATTAGTGTATCTTTGAAATGCAAAAAAAGAAATCAGCTACAGATTTCTCTATTAACTGATTTCTTTTCACATAATTTTATTCGTTCATCTTTGCAAGTTTAGCTGTCTGGTCTGCTGCAATCAGGCTGTCAATCACTTCATCCAAATCTCCGTTCAAAATCGTATCCAGTTTATGAAGCGTAAGTTTGATTCTGTGATCCGTCACGCGTCCCTGCGGGAAATTATAAGTACGAATCTTCTCAGAACGGTCTCCTGTTCCTACCTGACTCTTTCTCGCCTCTGCCTCAGCATCATGCTGTTTTGCCAGTTCCAGTTCATACAATCTCGCACGCAGTACCTTCAAGGCTTTATCCTTGTTCTTTAACTGTGATTTTTCATCCTGACAGGAAATCACAATACCTGTCGGAATATGAGTCAAACGTACCGCAGAGTCTGTTGTATTGACACACTGTCCTCCATTACCGGATGCGCGGAATACATCGAACTTACAATCATTCATATCCAGATCCACATCTACTTCTTCTGCCTCCGGCATAATTGCAACTGTAATTGTAGACGTATGGATTCTTCCGCCGCTTTCCGTCTCCGGCACACGCTGCACACGATGCACGCCACTTTCATATTTTAATCTGGAAAATGCACCCTGACCGGTAATCATAAATACACATTCTTTGAACCCGCCAATTCCATTTTCATTCAAAGAAATCATTTCTGTTTTCCAACGACGGCTTTCTGCATAGTGCTGATACATACGATAGATCTCAGCAGCAAACAAAGCCGCCTCATCCCCGCCTGCTCCGGCACGTATTTCCACAATAACGTTCTTTTCATCGTTTGGATCCTTTGGCAAAAGAAGGATTTTCAATTCATGTTCCAGCTCTTCCACCCGAGCCTTAGAATCATTCAATTCCTCTTTTGCAAGTTCACGCATCTCTTCATCTGACTCTTCTTCCAGCATTAATAAACTGTCTTCTATATTCTGTTTACACTGTTTATATTCCTTGAACGCCTCCACAATCGGAGCAAGATCACTCTGTTCTTTCATCAATCCCCGAAAACGCGCTGCATCATTTGCCACATCCGGCTCCTGAAGTTCTCCCATGACCTCTTCATATCGAATGACCAAATCCTCTAATCTGTCAAACATTCTTCCATTCCTTTCTCTTTTCCAGGCACAATCTGCCTCTCTTTATTGATTCCGTCTTTTTCTTCTAACCTTCACACGTATCATACACGCCGCAGACCACGCGGTCAAGTCCTGCCAAATCTTTTTTTACCGCAACCTGCGCAAATCCATTCTGCTTTAAATAAGAAGAAACCGCCTCTCCCTGTTCTGCTCCGATTTCAAATATCAACCAACCACCGGGCTGCAGATAGTTTCGGCTTTCTTCTGTAATCCTTCTATAAAAATACAAGCCGTCTTCTTTTCCATCAAGCGCAAGCCGCGGATCATGCTCCCGCACTTCCGGCTGCAATGTTTCTATAACCGCCGAAGGAATATACGGCGGATTGGAAAGTATCATATCAAATTTTCCAGAAACGCCGGAAAACAAATCACTTTCTATCCATTCAGCATCCACTTGAAGATTTCTCCCATTTTCTTTTGCGACCTGAAGGGCTTTATCCGACACATCTGCTCCGACCCCTGTAATTTCACACTTTTTCCGACCATAAGAAAGTACGCTCAGCAAAATACAACCGGAACCAGTACACATATCCAACACCCGCAGCGGCTTTTTTGCATTGATTTTCTCAAGCGCAGTCTCTACCAGTATTTCCGTATCCTGCCTTGGAATCAGCACATGTTCATTAACCCGAAATTCCAGGCCCATAAACTCCTGCACTCCTGTGAGATGCTGCAGCGGAATTCGTGTTGCCCGTTCTGAAATCAGAGTTTGATAGGCTTCCCGGTGACTATCCTTCATCTCCTGATCCGAATCAGCAAAGTAACCGGCACGATTGATTCCGGTTACATATTCCAATAGATACCATGCATCCAGACCGGCTTCCTCAATCTCCGCTTCTTTTAATCTTTCAATTCCTTCCTCGTATGCCTGTCGCAGTGTCATGCCTTCTCCTCTTCTGCATCAAAATCCTTGCCAAAAGTTGCTTTTTCGTATGCTTTCCAATCAAATACCGCTTCCACCGCTTTGATCGCTACTTCAATCATACTGTCATCCGGCTCTTTTGTCGTCATCTTCTGAATCATAAGTCCCGGCTTGCTCAGAAGATTAACGATTAGATTCTCACTGTTTCCCGCCAGACGAATAATTTCATAGGAAACCCCTGCTATCAGAGGCAGCAACGCTATTCTAAGAACAACTCTCAAAACCTGCGATTCTGTCGTAATAAAAAAGCAAAAAACAATACTGACGATCATAACAAAAAACAGAAAACTGGTTCCGCATCTTTTATGTTCTCTGGAACTTTTTCTCACATTTTCCACAGTAAGTTTCAGCCCATGTTCGATACAATTAATGCATTTATGCTCTGCGCCATGATACATGAACGTCCTTTGTATATCTTCCATCCTGGAAACAAGCGCAATATATCCGAGAAAAATCAAAATTCTGATTATACCTTCCATAATCGTCAAGATCCATCCGGATCCAATATATTTTCTTGCAATATTACTCAGAAAATAAGGCAGTACCATAAAAATTCCGATTGCCAGCACAAAAGAAACTGCTAACGTCAGATTCATCAGTATCTTTTCTTTTTTCTCCTGTTTTGCAATTTCTTCGCTGGTCATTTCAACACCATTTTCATCCTCTTCTTCGAAAAAAGATGCCGAAAACATCAATGTTTTAATTCCCAGCACAAGAGAATCTACAAAATTAAAAATTCCCCGGATAAACGGAATCTTCGTCACTGCTTTCCATGGCATAACACTCTGATACTCCTGAACATCTACCACTATTTCCTGATCCGGTTTTCGAACCGCCACTGCATAGCGGTCCCCATTCTTCATCATAATCCCTTCCAGCACAGCCTGTCCGCCTATATTTGATGACTTCATCTCTTTCTCCTAACACAAGTAAACTCGTTCTAATCCCAAATGCTTTTCATACAATAACAGGCTGAGATTTTAACGTCTCAGCCTGCCACAATTCTTTTTCTTATTTAATACCATACTTCTTATTGAACTTGTCAACACGTCCACGTGCCTGTGTAGCTTTCTGCTGACCTGTATAGAACGGGTGGCACTTGGAGCAGATTTCTACGTGGATGCTCTCGTTTGTAGAACCTGTTACAAATGTGTTACCGCAGTTGCAAGTTACAGTTGCCTGATGGTACTCTGGATGGATACCTTCTCTCATGATTTTCACCTCTCTATTTTAAAATATAGTTATTCTAATCTCTAAACAGCTTTCTTATTGTAGCATACCTCAATTTTATTTGCAAGTTTTTTTTAAGAAGTTATATAAATTTCTGTTTGTTTACTAATTTCACTAATTCAGAATTATCCTTTGTTCTGGAGAACATATTCAGCAGATTATCCACCGCCTCTTCCGCCTTCATGCCATTCATTGCACGACGGATAATATAAACGGCTTCCTGTTCCTCCTTACTAAGCAGCAGATCTTCCCGTCTGGTACCGGATTTCGGAATATCAATCGCAGGGAACACTCTCTTTTCCTGTAACTTTCTATCCAACACAAGCTCCATATTACCGGTTCCTTTGAATTCTTCATAAATCACATCATCCATCTTACTTCCAGTATCCACAAGCGCAGTTGCCAGAATTGTCAGGCTTCCGCCTTCACGCATATTTCTGGCAGCACCAAAAAAGCGTTTTGGCATATGCAGCGCCGCAGGGTCAAGTCCACCGGAAAGTGTCCTTCCTGAAGGCGGCACAACCAGATTGTATGCTCGTGCAAGTCTTGTAATACTGTCCAAAAGAATCATAACATCCTTGCCATGTTCCACAAGACGTTTTGCACGTTCGATCAGCATTTCAGAAACACGCTTATGATGTTCCGGAAGTTCATCAAATGTGGAATGAATCACTTCTACATTTGGTCCCTCGATCGCCTCTTTAATATCCGTTACTTCCTCCGGACGTTCATCAATGAGAAGAATCAGCAGATGCATATTCGGCTCTGTACGTTGTACAGAAAGTGCCACTTCCTTTAAAAGAGTCGTTTTTCCGGCTTTCGGAGGTGAAACGATCATACCACGCTGCCCCTTACCGATTGGAGACAACAGATCCAGAATCCGCATAGCTGTTGAACTTTTTTCATGTTCCAGAGAAATTCTCTCATCCGGAAAGATCGGAGTCAGATTTTCAAAATTAGGTCTCCGAATGGCTTCTGCCGGACGCATTCCATTGATTGTTGTTACATATAATAATGCGCTGAATTTCTCAGACTGTGTTTTTATTCGAATATTTCCAGTTAAAATATCGCCTGTCTTCAGATTAAATCTCCGAATTTGTGACGGTGACACATAGATATCATTTTCACCCGGAAGATAGTTTTCACAACGAATAAACCCAAAACCATCCGGCAGCACTTCCAGAATACCATTTGCAACTTTTCCACTGTCAAGCTGTTCCAGATCGGTTTCTTCCTTTTTTTCTTTCATCGTTTCTTTTACTTCTTCTTTCGCCTCTGTTCTGGCCTCTTCCTCTTCTACTTTCTCATCCAAAGCCAACATTGCATCAATCAGTTCGCTTTTTTTCATACCGGAAACACCTTTCATTTCCCTTGCTTTTGCAAGTTCTTTCAATGTTGTCAGTGGCAATGATTCATACTTTTCTCTCGTCATGAAACCTGTCCTTTCTTTTTTCTATCTGTTTTCTATTTTACTTTTGTAATAAATTCGGGAACTTTGGTCTGAAACGACGCAAATGAACTAAAATCTTTTTATAGTATACACTATCTCCTATAAAAAAGGAAGTATTTTTTTATTCTTGAACAGACTCCTCAACAGTGTTATGATGTTTTTCAGAAACCATTATGAAAATACAGGAGATTGATTGAATGAACGATCGCGCAACACAACGCTGGGGCGAAAAGCGTTATCACTCCATGGACTTTGATCTCAAAGAACACTATGGAGAGAAAGTATATAAAGTAACACTAAACGGCGGTATGAGCTGTCCGAACCGGGACGGCACGCTTGGTTCCCGGGGATGTATTTTTTGCAGTCCGCAAGGTTCCGGTGATTTTGCCGGATCTGCCCAGCTTTCCATTACAGAACAACTGGCCCAAGGAAAAAAAGAGCTAAAGAAAAAGCGGCCAGTCCATTCTTTTATCGCATACTTTCAGGCATTTACCAATACCTATGCACCCGTTTCCTATCTGGAAAAGATATATATGGAAGCCATTGCGGATCCAGAGGTACAGATTTTATCAATTGCCACCCGCCCGGACTGTCTGGACAACGACGTACTGACGCTTTTACAAAAAATCAATCAGATAAAACCAGTCTGGGTAGAACTTGGACTTCAGACCATCCATGCCTCTACCGCAGCTTATATCCGAAGAGGCTACGATCTTTCTGTATTTGAACATGCCGTTGCAAATCTTCGCAAACTTGGGATCACCGTCATTGTCCACACCATCCTCTGTCTTCCGAACGAAACAAAAGAGATGATGATGCAGACACTGGATTATCTAAACAACAAAGATATTCAAGGAATTAAATTACAATTACTTCATATATTAAAAGGTACCGATCTGGCGTCTGACTATGCTGCCGCCCCCTTTTACAGTCCTTCCATGGACGAATACATCGAACTGCTGGGCAGCTGTATTTCCAGGATCCGTCCGGACATCGCCATTCACCGTCTGACCGGTGACGGTCCAAAAGATCTTCTGATTGCTCCTCTGTGGAGCAGTAACAAGCGAACCGTATTAAACAAACTGCACAGTTATCTGAAAGCACAAGATCTCTGGCAGGGAAAGGATTATCATGACCAAAACATTTACCCTTTATAAATTAATCATTCTCTATATGCTGGATAAAGTAGATTTTCCTTTAACCACCTCTCAAATCTCAGAATTTATTCTGGACCAGGGATATACCAACTACTTTAAGCTGCAGCAGACACTATCCGACATGGTGGAATCTGATTTGATTCGTGCAGAGAACACTCATAACCGTACACTTTATCACTTAACAGAAAACGGTTCTGAAACCATCCATTATTTCCGCAACAAAATTTCTGCGGAAATCCAGCACGACATTGATGCTTTTCTAAAAGAGAAGCAATATGATCTGAAAGAAGAAGTGTCCGTAAAAACAGACTACTATCTGACCACGTCCCACGAATACGAAGTTCGCTGTCAGATTGTAGAAGATGGCTCCAGCCTCATCGATCTGAAACTACTCGTTCCAACCGAAACAGAAGCTGAAACCATCGCTAATAATTGGATGAAGCAAAATCAAGAATTATATACTTTACTCTTGTCGAAGCTGCTGTAACCATGCTTTGATTTCTTTTTCTTTACCAAGATCGCCGGGTTCATAGAACCTGGCGTTTTTAATTTCATCCGGAAGATACTGCTGATGCGCATAATGATTCGGGTAATCATGTGCATACTGGTATCCGATTCCATGTCCCAGTTTCGCAGAACCCTTATAATGTGCATCCTGTAAATGTACCGGAACTGTCGTTTTTGTCCGCCGCACACTTTCATTTGCCGCAAAAATAGCATTGCAGGCAGAATTACTCTTCGGAGCGCCGGCCACATATAGCACAGCCTGTGACAAAATAATCTGCGCCTCCGGCATTCCAATCCGCTCCACAGCCTGCGCTGCGGACACAGCCACTGTCAAAGCCATTGGATCTGCATTTCCTACATCCTCAGACGCACAAATCATAATTCTGCGGGCAATAAACTTAATATCCTCACCCGCATACAGCATCTTTGCAAGATAATAGACTGCCGCATCCGGATCTGATCCACGCATACTTTTTATAAATGCAGAAATTGTATCGTAATGATTATCTCCTGTTTTATCATATCGAACAACTCGTTTCTGAATACACTCCGAAGCGACATCTAATGTAATGTGAATCATGCCATCTGCACTTCTCTCGGTTGTAAGCACGCCCAGTTCAATCGCATTTAACGCACTTCTCGCATCTCCCCCTGCCAGATCCGCTAAAAATTCCAGTGCGTCATCGTCTATTTCTGCCCGAAATGCTCCCATCCCTTTTTCTTTATCATATACTGCCCGTTTGAGCAAAACCTTGATGTCTTCTTTCTCCAGCGATTTCAACTCAAACACTCTGGACCGGGACAACAAAGCTCCATTCACTTCAAAATAAGGATTTTCTGTCGTTGCACCGATCAAGGTAATGGTTCCATCCTCCACATATGGCAGTAAATAGTCCTGCTGCCCCTTATTAAACCGATGAATCTCATCAATAAAGAGAATCGTTTTCTTCTGGTACATCCCCAGCCGATCCCTGGCCTCTTTTACAACCTCTTCCATATCCTTTTTTCCGGCAATTGTCGCATTAATCTGAGTAAATTCTGAACTGGTTGTATTTGCAATCACCTTAGCTAATGTTGTCTTCCCGGTTCCCGGCGGTCCGTAAAAAATCAACGAACCAAGTTTATCTGCTTTGATAGCCCGATACAACAGTTTGTCTTTTCCGATAATATGCTGCTGCCCTACCACCTCTTCCAACGTTGTCGGCCGCATCCGCGATGCTAGAGGAGACTCTTTTTCCGCTTGAGTTTCCCTCATATAATCAAATAAATCCATTATTGCACTCCTCCTATTTCCCGAAGAACCTCTCCGGCAATCAAAATCCCGGCAACCGGGGGAACAAAGGATACGCTCCCCGGCAAAGCCCTTCGCATTCCTTTCTCCTCTTCCGGAACACGACCGGATATATCAACCGGTTTTTCTTTTGAATACAGAACTTTCAGGTGTGTGATCCCCCTCGCTTTCAGTTCCTTACGCATCACCTTACACAGCGGACATACACTGGTCTTTGCCAGATCTGTAATTTCAAAAAGCTCTGCATGCAGTTTATTACCGGTTCCCATACTGCTAATAATAGGAATCCCCTGTTTCTGCGCCAGTTCCACCAGCGCAAGTTTTGCCGTAACGGTATCTATGGCATCCACAATATAATCCGGTTTCGTCTCCGAAAACAGCATTTCCAGATTCTCCGGCAAAACAAACAATTCATGCGTCTCCACCTGAATCTCAGGAGAAATATCTGCGATTCTTTTTTCCATCACCTTCGTCTTATACTGGCCAATGGTACTGTGATAAGCAATCGACTGGCGATTGATATTTGTCAAAGAAACCGTATCATTATCAACCAGAATCAATTTCCCGACTCCGCATCGCGCCAAAGCCTCAATGCAATGGGAACCAACTCCGCCTACCCCAAACACCATAACAACCGCATGTTTGATGCGTTTCAGGGCATCCTCGCCCATCAAAAGTTCTGTTCTTGAAAACTCATTCACCATATATCGTACCTTCCTCTTTCAGGATACGTTCACGAATCCTTTTCTATAACCCTTTTTCTGCCTGTCATTAATCGATCAGTAATTCATCGACTGTTACAAACGTATACCCTTCCGCCTGCAGCAAATCCACGATTCGCAGAGCTGCTTTGACAGAACTGGCATAACAGTCATGTAACAGAATCATATCATTTTCTTTTACTTCCGTCACTACTTTGTTGACAATTTCATCTACATTTTCCGTTGCCCAGTCCAATGGATCCACGGTCCACATAACCGGAAGTACATGTATTCTTTTCTCCAGTTCTTTTTGCCACGCACCAAAAGGCGGACGCATAAATTCCACCTTCTCCCCTATAATATTCTCTATAATTTCATTTGTTTTCTGAATTTCCTGATATGCCGCCTCGTTTTCAAGTCTGGTGATTTCCACATGGCTATATGTATGATTCCCGATCAAATGCCCTTCTTCGTGTTCCCGTTTTACAATCTCTGCATTTTCCCCGATTTCTATATTTTCTCCGATCAAAAAGAACGTCGCTTTTACCCCTCGTTCTTTCAATCCATCCAATAACATAGGGGTATATACCTGATGTGGACCGTCATCAAAGGTCAACGCAATTTTCGGTTTTTCCCTGCTGACCTCATCTGCCGAAACTGATGTCACTTCCCTCTCTTCTGCTCCGCTCTGCCCCTTCTCTATTTGCGGTGGGACACAGATTCCCAAAAGCAATAATACATAAACCAGACCCAACGCCTGCATCCTTTTTTTCAATTCCATCTGCAATCGCTCTTTTCTCGTACCTTTTTCCCCACTATATATATGCAGATACCTTCTTTTTTATCGATAAGTCACTCTTCTCCATTGTACTTATTTTTTATTGATGCTATAATAGCTTTTGCAAAAAAAGGAGGAATTAAAATCAGAATGGAAAACACAGCTACACAAGAAAATAAAATGGGGGTTATGCCCATTCCAAAACTTTTGATCACAATGTCACTGCCAATCGTACTTTCTATGTTAGTACAGGCGCTTTATAATATCGTTGACAGTATTTTTGTTGCCCAGATTAATGAAAATGCACTGACCGCTGTTTCACTTGCATTTCCGGTGCAGAACTTAATGATTGCGATTTCCGCCGGTACGGGAGTTGGAATCAATGCACTTCTTTCCCGTAATTTAGGAGAAAAGAAATACGAAGACGCCAATCTAGCGGCACGAAACGGCATTTTTCTTGCCATCGTCAGCAGTATCATTATGGCTTTGATCGGCATCTTTGGTTCCAGACCATTTTTCCTGATGCAGACAAAGGATCCGCAGATTGTATCCTATGGTACTCAATATATGACAATCATCACCGTAGTCTCCATCGGCATCTTCATGCAGATTACATTTGAACGACTGCTGCAGGCAACAGGCCGAACCATTTACACAATGATTACACAGGGCCTAGGGGCAATCATTAATATTATTCTGGATCCGATTTTGATATTCGGTCTGTTCGGATTTCCACGCATGGAAGTAGCAGGAGCTGCTCTTGCTACCGTTACCGGACAAGTCATCGCTGTATTTTTGTCCTTGTACTATAACATTAAGAAAAACCCGGAAATCAATATCAACATGAAAGGATTCCGTCCGAACAAACGAGTAATCTCGTATATCTATCAAGTCGGAATTCCTTCTATCATCATGCAGTCTATCGGTTCTGTTATGGTATTCGGAATGAATAAGATCCTGCTGCTCTTTTCTTCTACCGCAGCGGCTGTCTTTGGAGTTTACTTCAAACTGCAAAGTTTTATTTTCATGCCGATCTTCGGTTTGAACAATGGAATGATTCCGATCATTGCATATAATTATGGTTCAAAACAAAAGAAACGTATCTTATCGACAATCAAACTGAGTGTCGGAATTGCAGTCTTTATTATGTGCATCGGATTCTTCCTTTTCCAGGCATTTCCTGCACAGCTCCTGAGTTTCTTTGATGCCTCAGAACACATGCTGGAAATTGGTGTTCCTGCACTTCGGATCATCAGCCTGAGTTTTATTTTCGCAGGGTACTGTATCATTATAGGATCTGTATTTCAAGCGCTTGGAAATGGCATGTACAGCCTGGTTGTTTCTGCTGCCCGACAGCTCCTGGTCATCCTTCCGGTTGCATACCTGTTTGCGATGATCTTCGGTCTGCATATGGTCTGGTGGGCAATACCGATTGCAGAAATTGTTTCTGTCCTCCTATCCATGTTTCTCTTCCGCCGAATCAAACGGCTGAGACTGGATTCTATGGACTCAATCCCTGCAGAAAAATAAAAGAAACGAACCGCTCATTCGTTATATTTTTTGATGCATACGAATCATCTGCTGTTCTCTCCGGTACTCCGATGGACTCATATGCATTCTGCTTTTAAATGCTTTTGAAAAATACAAATTATTTTCAAAACCAACGGAATATGCAATTGCCGCTACAGAAAGTCCCGTCTCCCGCAAAAGGTGACGGGCTTTTTTTATGCGAAAATCTGTCAGATATTCTTTTGGTGATTTCTGATGATACATCTGAAAAGAACGAAACAGATGACTTCTGCTGATTCCTACATAGTCTGCAACATCTTCAATCGTAATTGGATACGAATAATTCGTGTCGATATACGCACATGCCTTTTCCACATAAACCATATGGCTGTCTTTCACCGTTTCTTTTTTCACTGCATAATGCATAAACGTTGCAATCAAGGTATACAATGCACCTGTCATTGCAACTGCAGACTCATAATTATTTCCTTTCAGGTTATAAATTGTTTCCAGCTGCTTTTGAATCATTTTCTTAGGAAGTACTCCTTTCCGAATCAAGGGCTGTTGTCTGGAAAAATCAGTAGCAAGTATGAGCGAATCCGCATCCGTTCCATTAAATCCCACCCAGGCATATTCCCATGGCTTTTCCAGATCCGCATAATATTTCACCTCACTGTCCGGATACAGAACAAATGTATCTCCCGCCGTAAGCTCATATTTTTGTCCATTGACCTCATAGAATCCGCTCCCCGAAATAATATGATGAATACAGTAGTGATTTCTCACCCCCGGTCCCCACTGATACCCCGGCTCGCATTTCTGATGTCCTACATTATATACCGATAACGAATTTGGAAGATTTTCTCCTGCCTTATATGAATATTTATACGCACCTTCCATTTTTCATCCCTCCTGTATCTTCCTCATTTCAGTATACTTCTCGTTTCTTCATCATGCAACATAATTACATATATACGCACGTATTTTTTATAGACATTCCATTTAGGACAATTTATAATTAATACTATAGAGTATATCCGCAGAGCTGTCTCCGGATATATAAACAGACAGACTACAGAAATGAAAGTGAGGATTTTAAAAATGAAAGAAAAACTGTTCACAAAATTTGCAGAACTGTTCGGCGACTCCGAAGGTGCAGAATTTTATTTTTCTCCGGGACGTGTGAATCTGATCGGTGAACATACAGATTATAACGGCGGTCATGTCTTTCCATGTGCTCTGACCATCGGTACTTATGGTGCAGCACGTAAGCGTAACGACCGAAAGATTCATTTTTACTCTATGAATCTGGATCGATGCGGAGTTGTAGAGGCATCTCTGGATGAACTTGTAAATAAAGAAGAATACAACTGGGCAAACTATCCGCTCGGTGTTGTATGGGCTTTCACCGAAAAAGGATACTCCTTTGATTTTGGATTTGATATGGTGATCTGGGGAAATATTCCAAATGGTTCCGGACTCTCTTCTTCCGCATCTCTGGAAGTTCTGACCGGTGTTATTTTAAAAGATTTATTCCAGATTGAGGAAGTTACCATGACAGATATTGCGCTGTACGGACAGTATTCTGAAAATAACTTCAACGGCTGCAACTGTGGAATCATGGATCAATTCGCCGTTGCAATGGGAAAAAAGGACAATGCCATTTTCCTTGATACAAGTACTTTGAATTACGAATATGCTCCGGTTGTTCTGGAAGATGCCAAAATCATCATCACCAACAGTAAGGTGAAACACAGTCTGGTAGATTCTGCTTATAACCAGCGTCGCCAGGAATGTACAGATGCTCTTGCAGAATTAAAAACAGTAGCTGATATTGAAACATTAGGAGATTTGGACGAAGACAGTTTCTACAAATATAAAGATGCAATCAAGGATCCGATCCGTTTCAAACGTGCAAAACATGCAGTACTGGAAAACCAGCGCACCATCCGTGCAGTTGCCGCTCTTCGGGAAGGTGATCTTACCTTATTCGGGGAACTGATGAATCAGTCTCACATCTCTCTTCGGGACGACTATGAAGTATCCTGTGACGAGATTGATATTCTGGTTGATCTGGCATGGAAGATCCCAGGCGTTATCGGCTCCCGTATTACCGGCGGCGGTTTTGGCGGCTGTACTGTCAGCATCGTGAAGAATGACGCTGTTGATACCTTTACTTCCACTATCGGAAAAGCATACATGGAAAAAGTTGGCCATGAAGCTGAATTTTACATTGTAGACATCGGTGACGGTGCCGGAAAATTATCATAAAAGTATTTCGTACTTTTTTGGAGGTTTAACATCATGAATTTATATAAAAACATTAAAAAATTAGTAGAATACGGAATCCAGACCGGTCTCACTCCGGAGTGTGAACGTATCTACACGACCAACCTTCTTTTAGATCTTTTCCACGAAGATTCCTATGAAGAAGTAGAAATCAACCCTTCTGAACTTGTATTGGAAGAGATTTTGAAGGAACTTCTTGACGAAGCCTGCCAACGCGGAATCATAGAAGACAGCATTACATATCGCGATTTATTTGACACAAAACTCATGAACTGTCTGATGCCGCGTCCGGCTCAGATTCAGGAAAGATTTTGGAAAGCGTATGCAGTTTCTCCGGAACAGGCAACCGAATTTTATTATAAACTCAGTCAGGACAGTGATTATATCCGTCGCTACCGTATCAAAAAGGACATGAAGTGGACCGTTGATACTAAATACGGAACACTGGATATCACGATCAACCTTTCCAAACCGGAAAAAGATCCAAAAGCAATCGCTGCCGCCCGCAATGCCGCTGCTGCAAGTTACCCAAAATGTCAGCTCTGTATGGAAAACGAAGGCTATGCCGGACGGACCAACCACCCGGCACGAGAAAATCACCGGATCATTCCAATTACGATCAATGACAGCGCCTGGGGATTCCAGTATTCTCCTTATGTCTATTATAATGAACACTGTATCGTATTTAATGGTGAACACACACCGATGAAGATTGAGCGAAATGCATTTATCAAACTGTTTGATTTTGTAAAGCAATTTCCACACTATTTTCTTGGTTCCAATGCAGACCTTCCGATTGTCGGCGGCTCTATTTTAAGCCATGATCATTTCCAAGGAGGACATTATACTTTTGCTATGGCGAAAGCTCCGATTATCGAGAACTTCACTGTAGCAGGATTTGAAGATGTCACAGCCGGTATTGTAAAGTGGCCGCTTTCTGTAATTCGTCTGCAGTGTAAAGATGAAAAGCGTATCATTGATCTTGCAGACCATATTTTAAAGGCTTGGAGAAGTTATACTGACGAAGATGCTTTTATTTTTGCAGAAACAGATGGAGTACCTCATAATACGATTACTCCGATCGCAAGAAAACGCGGAGACTTATTTGAAATGGATTTAACACTGCGCAACAACATCACGACAGACGAACATCCACTCGGAGTTTATCATCCGCACGCCCACTTGCACCATATCAAAAAAGAGAACATCGGTCTGATCGAAGTAATGGGACTTGCTGTTCTCCCTGCAAGACTGAAAGAGGAATTGGAGCTTTTGAAAGAATATATTCTGACCGGAAAGGATATTCGTTCCAATGAATCTATCGAAAAGCATGCTGATTGGGTAGAAGAATTCCTTCCAAAGTATGAGAACATCAATGCATCTACTATAGAAAACATTTTGCAGCAGGAAGTCGGAAAAGTATTTTGTGAAGTTCTGGAAGACGCAGGAGTATATAAGTGCACCGAGGAAGGATTGAATGCATTCCGAAGATTTCTCGCGGTTTTGTAGGACAATTTATATTGTATAGAATATAATTTTCATCAAAAAATGGATATAATCAGTATTCGTTTCATAAACTGATTATATCCATTTTCTATTTTCTATTGATATATTATTATGCCATCCGGCATTATGATTTCGAGCGCTTTCCCTTTTTCTTTCCACTCTTTTTCTTCACACTGTATCCAAACGTACCGATTGATTTTCCCAATCCAAGATATTCTCCATGAGAATAAGCCAGCAATCCTGTCTTATTCAGTTCAAATTTGTGATTTTCATTCATATACGTTTCATCTGCATGAACCGCAGTCACCTCTGCCAAAAACATATGATGACTGCCTAATTCTTTAATCTCTGTAACCTTACACTCGATATTAACCGGTGATTCCGCAATCATCGGTGCATATTGAAGTGTCGAGGCTCTCTCTGCATGTAGATTCATTTCTTTCCATTTATCTACATCTCGCCCCGATCTTACACCGCAATAATCTGTTGCTCTTGCCAGCTTTTCCGTCGTCAAGTTGATCACAAATTCTTTTGTTTCCCTGATCATCTGATAGGAATAGCGCTCCGGTCTTACAGAAATATATACCATTGCCGGATTGGTACATATCGTTCCAGTCCACGCAACAGTCAAAATATTTGTCTGCCCCTTTGTATCTCCGGCACTTACCATCACTGCCGGAAGGGGATAGAGCATATTGCCCGGTTTCCAGATCTCTTTACCCATAAATTACCTCGCATACAACTATTTTTTTACGATTCTACTGCTGCAAAGCCTCTACCAATGCAGGTACAAGCTGTTTCTTTCTGGAGACAACACCTTTTAAGTGCAATTCTTCCATCTCCTGCCGCAAATCAAACGCACTGATAATCTTTTCACGAGATTCGGGTCCCGCACAGATCAACTCTGAAGATTCCGTTAAAATATTTGTCAGCATAAAGAAAATCATATTTAGGCTATGATTTTTGCGTGCTTTTTCCAGATGCGGTACAAGTTTCTTTTTAATCTCTTTTAATTCATCCGCACTCATGGAATTCACCTGTCCGACTCCAAATACAGTTTCTCCTACTGTAAACTGTTTGAAGTCGAGGAAACAGATCTCTTCGGCGCTCTTCCCCTTCAAATTACTTCCTGCACGGAACATTGCCTGCGCAAGCATCTCAATATCCACCTCAGCAATCTCTGCCAGCTGTCTTGCTGACATTTCATCCAGCGGTGTGCAAGTCGGGGAACGGAACATCAATGTATCCGAAATGATTGCAGAACACAACAATCCTGCGATCGTCTTCGGCACCTTAATTGCATTTTCCTGATACATCTGGTAGATGATTGTCGCCGTACATCCCACAGGCTGGTTCCGGAAATAGACAGGCGCCATTGTCTCAATACTGCTCAGACGATGATGATCGATAATTTCCAGAACGTCAGCCTGCTCAATCCCGTCTACCGCCTGATTCTTTTCGTTATGATCCACCAGAATAACTTGTTTCTTTCTACAATTAAGCAGTCGTCTTCTGGAAATAAATCCTAAGAAATTCCCTTTGTTATCTACAACAGGGAAATCCCGATACCGGATTTTCATCATGATGTCCTTGACATCATCTACATAATCACGCATTTTAAATACAATCAGCTTTTCTCTCTTTGTCATAAACTGCCGTACGGGAATACTCTGATTGATCAGACGAGCAACCGTAAAGGTATCATGCGGTGTCGTAATAATCACAATTTCCTTTTCACGCGCCTGCTCCAGAATCCGCTCCGGCACCTCTGTATTGCTGCAGATCACCATACAGCCTACATTCAGATCTACCGCCAGCTGCTGTGCCTCTATTCTGTTTCCTATAATGACCAGATCATTTTCCTTCACGAAATCTGCGACCTGCTTACGGCTGGAAGACATGATTCCAACCTTTCCCTTTAACAGATAGCTATGTTCATTTCCAATCAATACTTCCCCATCAACAGTACTGGCAATATTGCGATACTGAGTCCTTGCCTGAGAAAGAATGCCGCTGTCATACACATCCATATAAGAAGTAGCAATATCTCCAATTGTGATCAATCCTTCCAGTTTCCCATTCCGAGTAACCGGTAGCGTTTTTATGCTTTCTTCCTTCATCTTAGCCCAGGCAGATTTAATCGAAACAGACCCTTTAATCCCATCCAGTTCTCTCAGAGCCACATCCTTAACCTGAACTCTTAGATCCGTTAAAAGCGCAGGTGCTTTCACATCAAAAAAATCAAGTACATACTGCGTCTCTTCATTCAAATGTCCTGCACGCCTCGCATTGTGCAGCTCTCCGGTTATCTTCGTCCGCAGATCCGCATAAGCAATCGCCGAACAGATAGAATCTGTATCCGGATTTTTATGTCCGACTACATATATTTTATCGTTTATAACACCCTTTTCCATAATCTCTCCTTTACTATGCAATAGAAGATTTCCTATCTATATTAGATTGCCATTTTTTTGAAAATTCGTCAACCCACTTTTCTTTACTTCTGTCGAATTATTGAAATAAAAACAAATCTTTACTACATTTCACCCGCTATTTATGATATACTTTACCTATATGTATTACAATTACAGTAAAAGAATTATGCGAGGTGCGAAAATGAGTGAAGAATTAAAAACAGAAGAATTGACAACTGAAACACCGGTTGAAAGTATGGCAGATTATGAAGATCATTTCGATGATGCCAATCCTTGGAACCGTTTGATCGATTATATGGAGCAGAAAACAATCCTTCCAGTAAAAATCGAAGGCGTTGTAAACGGCGGTGTAATTGCAATGGTAGAAGGATTGCGTGGTTTTATCCCGGCTTCTAAGCTTTCCCTTTCCTATGTAGAAGATCTGGAGACCTATTTGTTAAAAGAGATCGAAGTCAGAGTCATTGATGTCGACCAGGCAAACAATCGACTCATCCTCTCTGCTCGTGAGATTCTCAAAGAAAAAGAGAAAAAAGCTCAGGAAGACTTGATTGCAAGCATCAAGATTGGTTCTGTTATGAACGGAACTGTAGAAACACTCCAGAACTATGGCGCTTTTATTAAATTAGAGAACGGATTGTCCGGACTGGTACATGTTTCCCAGATTTCCAATAAGCGTATTAAAATGCCATCTGATGTATTAAACACAGGTGACAGTGTACAGGTGAAAGTCATCGGCATCAAAGACGGTAAAATCAGCCTCAGCATGAAGGCTTTAGAAGAAGTGGAAGAAGAAGTTGTTAAAAAAGTAGAGATTCCGAAGGCTGAAAATATCGGAACAAATCTTGGAGATTTATTTAAAAACATCAAGTTAGATTAAATCAATACAACACTTATATTTTTCAGTTCTACAATCAATAGTGGGATGTGATTTTCTAAATCACATCCCACTATTGATATAGTATCTAATATGCTTATGTTGAGAGTATATATCAATGAAATTTATACACGTGAATTATATTTTTCTTTATTCAGTACCCCTTCTTTAAAATTAACAATCACATTTGTAGCCGCATCTCCAATTACATTCAACGTAATAACCGCCATTCCCGGAAGATAATTCATGGCAAGTACCAGCGAATATCCTATCATACACAATTCTGAGCTGAGTCCCAAACCGGTCATCACAACATATACCATCGTTGTGCCGGCTACCGGAATCGCCGGAGTTCCCATTGCCGTACAGATGGAAAGAAAGGCTGCAAGTACCAATGTAGATGGCTTGATATCAATTCCTGCTGCAGTAGCAATAAATGTAATTGCAATCATGTGCATCGCTGTTGTCCCGTTCATATTTATTGTCATTCCAGTCGGAAGTACAAAACTGCTGATTTCTTCTGAACATCCAAGTTCCTCTACACAAGTTTTTGTATTTAACGGAAGGGTTGCCGCAGATGAATTTGTAGCCGCTGCAAAAAGCCCTATTTTCATCGTCTTCTTCACGAAAGGAATTGGATTTAATCTGGTGGTTAATAATATACCAATCGGATAAATCGTAAACACAAGGGCAAGGCTTACAACAATCGTAGTAACGATCCATACCATTGTCGGTCCAATATACTCAATTCCATATACCGCAAGTGTTCTCGTAATCATACAGAATATAGCTGTCGGTCCCACCTTATTAATCAGAAAGTTCAAAAACATCTGGACCACATCATTCAAATTATTTATTACCTTTTTCAACGGCTCTGCCTTTTCTCCCATAGCAGTCATGCAAAGTCCTAAAATAATTGCTATAACTACAACTGATAAAATCGAACTATTTGAAGAAAATGCTGCAAAGATGTTTGATGGAACCGCATTTACAATAGTTACCAATGGATTATACCCTTCCATCGTAACTGCTTCTGTTACCATCTGATTTGGCAAATTAACATCAAACCATCCCATCGTCTTTACGAAATACGCTGCTGCTCCTGCAAGTGCTGCAGCCGTTGCATAAAAAGCCAGATAAGATACAAAAGTCTTTCCCGCAATTTTTCCTAAACGTTCTGGATTTGCGAGACTACACAATGCTAAACTCAAAGAGGTAAGTACCAGAGGAACAATTGCCAACTGCAAACCTCGCATAAACAGTTGTCCAACAATAAAGAACAATCCAATACCTTCAATCCCCTTGGCAGCAACAATATCCTGAAACAATAATGCATCGATGATTTTCCATAAACTGCTCTTTCCTTCCCCAGCCAAAAACTCTCTAAGAAAAAGCATTGCAAATCCACATACAAATCCTAATACTACTGCAAGCATCATTCGCTTTACAATTGACCCTTTTTCCTTCTTTCCCATTTCCTTAAACCTCTGCTTTCGTTGTTTTCCTTTTACCCCAAAAGGCATGTTTCTATATCACGTACGTTTCTTTAATTGTATTTTACCTTTTTTGCACATATAAGTCAATTATTTTTCTTTGTTTCAAACATTTTTCGTTGTTTTTCACAATTTTATTTCCTTATTTTTAGTC
Source organism: uncultured Lachnospiraceae bacterium (assembly GCA_905203555.1). GTDB lineage: Bacteria > Bacillota > Clostridia > Lachnospirales > Lachnospiraceae > Schaedlerella. Next base: position 17,867 of record CAJKWK010000013.1, on the reverse strand, counting down.
AGTATTTTTTTGATTTATGCATTTTTCCTTTGTTTCAAAGATATTGTAATCATTAAAGCAACATTTTAAATTAAAATCTAACAAAATCACAAAAAAGAACCGCAAATAACAGATTTTTCCTGCTATTCACTGTTCTTTTTTCATAAAATCTTTTTATAAACCTTTTTAATATATTAATTCGATTTCATTTTCCGCACAAAAATGAATCCATGCATCTTCCGGCCGTCGATCAGTAATAATATAATTTACACTTCGAAGATCAATCAACGACACGAACGCTGTCTGGTCAAACTTAGAAAAATCCGCAAGAAGCGCAACTTCCTTTGCCTGCTCTAACATTAACTTTTTAATCTCAGCCTCACCTTCATTTGAATCCTGGACTCCTTTGTCCATATTGAGACCTTTGCAGCTGATCAATGCGAGATCGACATTATATTTTGTAATATTGCTTTTTGCAAGCTGACCTTGTAAAGACAATGATTTTTTATTAAACTCACCGCCTATTGAAATAATATTAATAGATGATTGCTGAAATTCTCTAAACACTTCTGTAGAATTTGTCACAACCGTAATCTCCGCTGTATCTGGTACTAACTTTAATGTTTCCATGACTGTTGTACTGGAATCTGCAATGATTGTCTGTTTCCCCTCCAGCAGATCTACTGCTTTCCTTGCAATTTCCTGTTTTTCTTTGACATGTTTTGTCATGCGCCGATAAAAGTGGATCCCCTCTTTCTGAGTACCATTGTTCCAAATTGCCCCTCCATGCACTCTGGTCACAACGCCTTCTGCCTCCAATTTATCCAAATCGCGCCGAATTGTCTCTTCCGTCACTCCACATTGCTGACTCAGATCAGCTACAGAAACTTTTTTCATGCTTTGTACATGCTGTTTGATCAGCATCAGCCTTTCTCTGCCTGCCATTGCGTCCACCCTCTTTCCGCTCGCTTCTTTTAAGCTATTGTTGCTCTCTAATTGTATAACACTTCCATTCGTTTTTGCAAGAGGATTTCTCTGTGTTTTCATTGTTTTCTCCTTTAAAGTGAACGTTTTTCCTTTAATCCATTCGTTTTTCAAATGTTTACAGTTTCTAAGCGGACTGTTTTGGCAGTATTTTTCTTTGTTTCACAGATTCATTTTTTGTTTGATATAACAATCTTTTTAAAAAAATCTTTATTTGTCAATTTCTTCAGCAAGTTCACGCATATATGCTACATCCTTCGGATCCAGTTCCAATTCTGCTGATTTCACATTTTCTTTAATTTGTTCAACCGTCGTGGATCCACTCAAAAGATTCAAGAAGTCACCTTGTGCTAAAATCCAGCCAAGAGCAAGATTTGCAATTGTACAATCATATTTTTCACACAACGGTTTCCACTTATCCATCATATCCATTGCTGCCTGCATATTATCCGGCTGGAACCATTTTTTCGGGATCTGCGCGCCTACCGGCTTATAATCTCTCGGCATTGTTCCTGAAAGAAGACCCATCTCCAACGGTGAATATGCCTGAATTGTCACACCATTTTCACGACAGCAAGGAATAATTTCTTTTTCAATCTCTCTGTCAAGGATAGAATATTTTGCCTGAACAATATCCAGATCTCCCCACTTCAGATATTCTTCAATGTGATGAATATCTACATTTGCAGCTCCGATTGCTTTAATTTTTCCCTGTGCTTTTAATTCATTTAAAACATCCATTGTTTTCTGAATCGGCACAAAATATTCTGTTCCCTCTGTTGCCTGCCAGTGTGTCATATAAACATCCACATAATCTGTTCCCAATCTTTCCAATGAACCAAGAATTTCTTTTTTTACAGATTCACTGTTCAAATTCTTATACAACTGAATGCCATTTACTTTATTAAAGAGGTCACCTTTCATTTCCTGATCCCATGTAACCCCACACTTTGTAATAATAACAACATCTTCTCGATTCATTTCTTCCAACGCTTTTCCGAGAATTTTTTCACTGTTGCCAAAATTGTATCCAGGTGCAGTATCAATCAGGTTAACCCCTGCTTTTGGCGCCTCACGAATTGTATCCACAACTGTTTTAAGTTCATGATCACCACCCCAGGCAGAGCCTCCTCCAATTGACCAGGTTCCAAGTCCGATTCTGGAAATATCAATTCCGGTTTTTCCCAATTTCATCGTTTTCATATCTGTCGATTCCTTTCTGAACTATTTTCTTTTTAAATCTGATAATCTTTTCGATACTTAGCAAGCATCTCTTCCACTATTTTCTTGTCTTTCACACCACCGGTAGCTCCCACATACTGAACAGAAACAGCTGCAGTACAATTTGCGTAAATTGCACACTCCCGAATATCTTTTCCTTCTAACAGCCCTGTAATAAATCCAGATGCGAAATTATCTCCCGCACCAATTGTATCGATTGCCGTTACTCCTTTGCATGCCGGAACAATTATTGCTCCATCTGCATTTCGGATATAGCATCCTCGCTTACCGATTTTCATGATTACATTTTTCACGCCACAGGCATATAGCTTATCAGCAACTTTTGCCTCATCCGTTTCACAAGTCATTTCACTTGCTTCCTCAAAATTAGGGAAGAAATAATCCACATAACTCAATGCTTCCGTAATGTCTTCCAATTTCTCATCCAATCGAGGGGAAACCATATCTGCACAGATTATCATTCCTTCTTCTTTTGCCTTCGAAAATACAGATACCAACGCCTTATTATCAAATAATGGATTATTGAAAATGCTTGCAAAAGAAAGGATTTTTGCACCTTTTAAAGCTGACATATCCAAATCATCGTATTTAAATTTCCACAGGCTTCCCTGTCTGTTGGTAATAAATGTACGCTCTCCGTCCGCTGCAACCAAACCAACATTAATTGATGTATCAATTGTAGGATCCTGCTTAATGTATTTGGTATCTATCCCTGTTCTCTTACAATGATCCAACACAAACGCTCCTGCCACATCCACACCTATACAACTCATAAGTCCAACCTTATGACCCAGTCGGGTAATTATAGTAGATTCATTAATTGCGTCTCCTCCGATTGTCATTGCAATTCCATCCACCGGATAGGAAACTACGTCAAACACCTCTTTGCTGACCGGTCTTAACGGCAGATCTACAATCGCCGCTCCAATAATGATTACATCCAAATCCTTGCTCACTTTATTCATCAGCCCTTCCGTCATCACCAAATAACTTGATCTTATACATTGCACGTTCTTTTACAGCCTGTCTCACTGCCCGCTCAACAGCCAGGAACGGTTCATCTTTATGCTCATTTATAGCTTCCATCGCAGCCTGACACAGCTCTGTATGTATATTAATTTTTGCTATACCAAGAGAAATCGCTTTCTTAATATCTTCATCTCCGATACCTGAAGCACCATGAAGTACTAACGGAACGTCTACAGTATTTGCTACCTCTTCTAAAATATCAAATGCCAGTTTCGGCTCAGATGTATATACACCATGCACATTTCCAATTGCTACTGCAAGAGAATCACAGCCAGTTCTATCCACGAAATCTTTTGCCTGTTTTGGATCTGTATAATGATACTCGGACAATGCCTCTTCATAAATCGTTTCGTTTCCTACATGTCCCAATTCTGCTTCCACCGGGATATTATATGCATGGAAATAATCCACACATCTCTTAATCTCTGCCACATTTTCCTCATACGGAAGAGCAGATGCATCACGCATAACAGAGTTCATACAATGATTTACCGCATTCTGAAGGATTGTCATATTGCGGCCATGATCCCAGTGAAGAATAACAGGTATGCTGGCTTTTTTCGCCATAGATTCCATCATATAACAATAGTCTTCAAATGAAGTATTTCCTGTAAATCCTGTACCAAATGAAATAATAATCGGAGCTCTGAGTTCCTCAGCTGCATCAATTACTCCCATCAGCATTTCTGCATTCCACACATTAAAGTGTGGAATTGCATAATGACCTGCGCTTGCCTTTTTTTCCCAATATCTAATATCTGAAATCATACTAATCTCTCCTTTTTCTTTTTACGTTCTAACTGTTATTACTCTGCTACCTTTACAACGCCTTTTACCATTTCTGCCTTTTTCACAGGATCAATCGCCTCTTCAAACGCTCTTTGCACATCCTGATATTCATAAATATTTGTCACCATATCTTTTACATTAAACTTTCCTGTAGCAATTGCTTCAATTGTCTGTGGGAAATTATTGCAGTAACGAAATGCCGTTTGAATCGTTACTTCACGATTAATCTTTAAGAAATCAATCGGCACTGGTTTGGGCTGTGTACCAACCATCATGATCTTTCCGCCACGTGCCACAATCTGCACTGCCTGCTGTGCTGTAAATGTTGCACCTGCTGCTTCAAATACAAGATCTACTCCATGATCTCCATACATTTCCGGTGAACGAAGAACTGCAACTGTATCCTGTTCTTTACCATTAATTACTCTCTTTGCACCTAATTTCAAAGCAAGATCCAACCGTTTCTGAATTACATCGACAACTGTGATATCTTCTGCCCCCAAACTTTTACATGCCTGAAGAACCATCAATCCAATCGTACCGCCACCAAGAATCACAATGCTTTTTCCAACCATTGCACCTCCAAGAATTGCAGCGTGCATACCTACTGCTGCCGGTTCTACCAACGCACCTTCCAGTGTAGACATTCCCTCCGGAATATGATAAGTCCATTCTTCCGGATGTGTCATATACTGTGTCAATGCGCCTTTATAATTTGGCTGTGTTGCCATAAAGTCAACGCCCGGACAGATATTATAACGACCTGTGCGGCAATATTCGCATGTATCATCCGGTACTCCCGGTTCAATCAATACTTTATCTCCTACTTTAAATTTTGTAACTTTTGCTCCAATTCCTACAACCTCACCAGCCACTTCATGACCCAGACCAATCTTTTGATTCGGATCTTTTGGTGGAATAAACGGTCCAAATTCAAATCCATGAATATCCGATCCACACATTCCAACATATTCTACCTTCATAAGAATTTCATTTTCTTTTGGTTCCGGCATAGGACACTCCTGAATTTCAAACTGCTTTGGAGTCACTAAAATTGCTTCTGTATTTTTCATACGATCCTTCCTTTCCTGATTCTATCAGAATCTTTTATTCACCCTGCTGTTTCTTTTAATCGACATTACCGATATCTTCTACCGATTCTCCTCTTGTTTCAACACCAAAGAAGAATACTCCTACTGCAATAATTGCTGCCACAACTGTAATCAAAATGAACACACCGTTACTTCCTACTGATGCTGCTACACTTGTAACAAGGAATGGGAAGAAAATATTACTTACACGTCCCATTGCATTACAGAATCCAGATCCGGATAATTTTGCTGATGTCGGCCACATCTCCGGAACATAAACCGCTGATGCATAACATACATACATATAAATAATTGTATTCAATACAAATGTAGATACGATTAATGCTGTCATTGTTGTCTGCTGTGCCGTTACAATTCCCATTACTGCCATACCAATTAATAAAAGAACTCCTGTCAGCTTTCTGGAAATCTTATCCATGTATAAGGATGCAAGGAAAATACCAAATGGTGCACCAAACAGACCAAACATTGTCATAAACTGTGACTGTGATGTATCATATCCCAAGGAACGAAGCAAAGATGGCATCCAGTTCATCAATGTATATTGAATTGTATTCATTCCAATCAATACAAGGGAACCTACTATTGTTCTTCTTAATAACTTTCCTTTAAACAATGCTGAATATGGAAGCTGTTTCACCGGTTTCGGAGCCTCTGTTACCGGCGGAAGCGGTTTTCCTGTAGATGCTTCAATCTCTTTTTCAATCTGTGTCATAATAGCATCCGCCTCTTCCACTCTACCCTGTGCCTCTAACCATCTTGGAGACTCTGGGAATTTCTTTGCAATCAAAATAGATGCAATAATAGAAAGAATGGAAGGAATCATATACTGAACTCTCCAGTTCATATTATAACTGATGCCTGTTGATACAATCAGTAATGCAATACCATTACATAATGGGTGCGCCCAGTTTCCGATAAAAGAGTTTCTACTGGACCATACACCACGATTTTTTCCAGGTACATACTCTGTAAATCCTGCAAAAAGAACTACCAGAAGTGCTCCAAGTCCAAATCCCTGTATCAATCTAAAAATATACAATACATAGATGTTCGGAGATACAGCACCGCCAATCATTGCGATAATATGTATAACCTCATATAAAAGAATACTTTTTTTACGTCCAATTTTGTCTCCGATCGGACCACCGATCAATGCACCGAAAAGTTGTCCAGCTGTATAAGTTGTTCCCCACATAGCCAAGAGTTTTGTTCCAGGCTCCAACCAATGCAATTCATTCAAGAGAATATTCTGTACAGCACCACCGATACCATTTGACCAGCATACAAGAAGTGCAAACGCTGTTACCAGCCACATTTTTACATGCCATCCCGAATTTGGAAGGCGATCAAGTCTTGCGCCTATATTTGCGCTCTTATTATTCGTTGTCATCTTTTTATTTCCTTTCTCATTCTTTTGATATATTTATTTCCAATTATTTATCACAAAGTTCTTTTTCTACTTCCTGTTCCATAATAGACCAGGCTTTTTCAATATTACGATCTTTATTCCAAAGCGCCGGAGGTCCTAATACTACAACATCTGCCCCTGCCTCATAAAGCGGCGCATATACGCCTGCATTCATAGAACCATCCGCCTCAATCAGAAAGTTTAGTCCCATCTCTTTTCTCCACTGTACCAATGTACGAATTTTATCATACATCTGTGGAATCACCTTTTGTCCTGCATAACCCGCATCTACAATCATAATTGTCACTTTTGACAACAAAGGAAGGTAATGCCGGATGCCTTCCAGCGGTGCTGCCGGATTTAATGCAATTCCTGCCTTACAACCAAGAGAAATGATTTTGTTTAAGGTAACAAATGCATCACTTTCAATACAATCCGTATGTGGCGTAATATATTCAGCCCCCGCTTCAGCACAGGCTTCTATGTAATCCTGCGGATGTTTCACCATCAAATGTGCATCCATCGGTGTATTTACAACCGGTTTTAAAACGGCCATAAAATCCGGTCCCACTCCAAATGTTTTCACATAATTCCCATCTTTTATATCTATATGCAGGAAATCTGCATGTGCATCTATATAACGAACCTGATGTTCAAAATCAAAGAGATCACAGCACCCCATAGAAGGAGCAAGCATCAATTTCTTTTCCATATTCTTTTCTCCTCTTCCAACCTATCCTAATCTTCAAAATCATAATGGAAAATTACTTTGATCGCCTCTTTGCTCGCCATTGCATCAAATCCTTTTTCATACTCAGACAAACCAAGTCTGTGTGTAATCAGTGGTTTCACCTGAATCTGCCCGGATGCAAGTAAACGGATGCAATTTCTCCAGGAAGTAGAATCATATGCCATATGTCCAATAATACTCTTATTCCAGGAAGTAATATCATTGATAGAAAATTCCAATGGTTTAAATCCCATACCAACACGAACCACTTCACCGTTCGGACGCAGCATTTCAATAGCCTGTTTCAGAGCTATATTTGCACCAGAACACTCAACTACCAGTCCCAGATTATCTCTTCCGCATATTTCTGTACATCTTTTAACAACATCCTCTTTTGAACCATTTACAACATGTGTTGCCCCAAGTTCCAAAGCAACCGGAAAACGTGTCGGAACATCTTCGTCCAGTCCTACCATAACAATGTTTACAGCTCCCATTAATTTTGCAACCTGTACTGAAAACAAACCAAGTGGACCTGTACCAAACACAACAACATCCTGTCCCGGAATCAAATGTGACTGTTGTGCAACTGCTTTATATGCATTGCAAATTGGATCAAGCACTGCAGCCTCTTCATACTCTACACCTTCTGGAATTTCCCAGATTGCATGTTTATGAATTCTCAAAATCTCACCCGGGACTTTGCAATATTTGGAAAATCCGCCACCCCAGGTGTTATTATCCAAACCAAGATTCACTTTTTCTTCACAGCAAAGAAAATCTCCTTGCTCACAAGCAGGACACACGCCACAAACATGTGCACTATTATCAGATACAACTCTCTGTCCTACTTTCCAATCTTTTACCAATTCGCCTACCTGTACAATTTCCCCCGCAAATTCATGTCCGCGAATGGAGTTAAACTCATCAGAACCATTATCCACTCTCCAGTGTTTCATGTCAGCACCACAAATTGCCGCTGCTTTAATTTCAATAATAATATCTTCTGGTCCACAAACCGGCTCCGGCGCATCAATCATTCTGTACCCACCAAATTCTTTTCCAAATCTTGCTATTGCTTTCATTTTATACCTCCATTTTCTCATCACATGTTTTTGTTTCCGGCCGAGAAACTGTGTTTCTTTTTGATTTAATTAGATTTTACTATCATTTTTCTTCTAAGTCAACATTTTTTCTTTGTTTCACAGAATTTTGTACATTTTCACAAATCATAAATCTCTATTTTCTTTATTTTCCGGATTGTTTTTTTATTTTTTGTTTATTTTTAACAACATTTTCTTTGTTTCACAGAATTTAAAGATTTCTATTCTTTTTTAATGTACACAAACTTCCTTTCACAAATATAGGAATAGCATTTGTTTACTTTTCCACCAAAAACATGTATACTAATACAAGAACACTGTAACTTTCGATTCAGATTTACTTCCGAATAAAACGTACACCTTTTTGTACGATAAATTGCGATAAAAAAAGAACTACAAAGAAACGAGGTAACATTTTATGCATACAAATGAATCTGCTGAAAATTATCTGGAAACCATCCTGATCTTAAGCAAATCACGTCCGGTTGTCCGTTCCGTAGATATTGCCAACGAACTTAATTTTAAAAAATCAAGTGTCAGTGTCGCAATGAAAAAACTCCGGGAAAGCAACCACATCACCGTAACTCCTGAAGGTTTTATCTACCTGACGGAAACCGGCAGGGAACTGGCAGAAACGATTTACGAACGACATCTTCTGCTCTCTTCCTGGTTAGAACGACTGGGCGTAGATCCGGAAATTGCTTCTGCAGACGCTTGTCGGATAGAACATGTTATCAGCCCTGAAAGTTTCGAGGCGATAAAACATCACATTAAATAAAACTAAAACCGTGTCACAGCAATATTAAAAAAGTAGAAGATTTCAGTCATCCGAAATCTTCTACTTTTTTATAAATACTCTCTCTATCACAGCAACTTGCTATTTATTTCCTTTTATAAGATTCTTTATTTTCACAAAAACAGCACACACAACAAGTACTGCAAGCCAAATCAGACCAACCAACATGAAAAACACAGCAAATTCATTGCCGATGTCCACTGTTCCAAAAGCAGTTCCATAGAAATCCGTCATAAATACTAAAAATTGAGATACAACAACTCCCACAGCAATCACAAACTGAGAAAAAATACGGCTATGATTTTCATGTAACTTTTGATATAGCTTAACCAGCAAAACCATAACAACCAGCATCACAAGAATTACAAGGACGGTCTTTAATCCCGCTGCTTTTGCAGTGTTTCTCAACGCTCTAACAGCAGCAACCGCAGCAACACCCGGAATTCCAGCGAATAACAGCGTTTCCTTTTTCTTTGCCTCCATTCCGCGTTTTTCATCCAGAATACGATATAACGCCTGTGCCTCTGGAACCAATTGTCCCACTTCATAACCACGAAGGCGATAAAAATCAATGATATAATCATAAATTCCCTTTTTCAGTTTTGTTGGAACGAGTAAGTCTGCAAGTCCCCGAACAAATTCAACGCCATGCAAAATCTCGGCATACTCTTGATTCTGAAAAAATCTTTTAAATAGTTTCATTTTTTCGCGATACTCTGGTTTTAACAAGATCTGAAATTCTGCAAGTGCGCGAATGCTCAATTCATGCAAACGTTTTGCTTCCTCTTGTTCGCCCTTATTCAACGCCGCATCAAAGTCATATCCTGACTCTTCCTCTGATTCAGTTTCCGTTTTTTCTCCACTGTACACTGCTTTCTGGTACTTCTTCTCTTCTCTGCGATAGTTCGTTTCATCCTCAACAAAGGATTCCACCTTTTCTCTTTCTTGTTGATTCGATTCCCGTCGACTCTCCACCGGTTCTTCTACAGCGCCTCTCCGCCCTCTGCGATTCCCACGTACCAATGTCATATACGCCTCGTGAATCAACTGAAACTCTTCCGGATGCTCTTCCGGATGAAATTTCTTCGATAACGCTGCATAAGCTGCTTTGACCTCTTCCACAGAACTCTCCGGCTCCAATCCAAGAATCTCATACGCCTTTAACTTGTCCATGTTTCATCTCCCCCTGACTCTTCATCGTCCCACTCATCTTCATCGTATTCCTCAATATCCACATCAAACGCAAACGGATCGTAAGATTCCATCTGTTCAATCACCATCTCCAAATATCTGCGATAATTCCGGATGGTTCTTGGATTCTGCTGTGCTAAGTAATACTCGAATCTGCGAATCAAATCTGACACATATTCTCTCATATGGGATGGAACTTCTTCAAACAACTCCTGCAGTTTTTCCATAACGAGCTTATTTTCCGATACATCTTTTGGATGCACTTTCAGTTTTTCAAGCTCTGCTGCTTTTCGCTCCACTTCCGCGTCATCCATTTTCTGAGAAATCACTTTTGTCACTGTTTTACCGGTAGAAACTACCGTCATATCTACGATCAAAATTCCATTGATATCATAGGTGAAACGAATATCAACAGACTCCTGTCCCGCCTTTTTACGCGGCACTGCGACATGCATCTTTCCAAGCAGCATATTATCATCCGCATAGGTATGCTCTCCCTGTAAAATACGGATATCAATCTTCGTCTGATTGTCATGAGACGTATAGAAACGTTTCACTCGTGAACAGGGAAGTACCGTATTTCTCTCCACGATCGGAGCCATATAGCAATGTTCCGGATCTGATTCATTTGCAATATCCGTTCCCAATGTAAACGGACAAATATCCGTCAAAATATAATCTTTCACTTCTTCTGCCCGATCCTTTACCGCACAGACAAGTCCAAGACCTTTTGCGATCATTTCATCACAGTTACCTGATACCAGAGGGGTCTGACGAAACAGATGCTGTAAATACGACTGAATCAAAGGCATCTTACTGGAGCCCCCAACCATGATCACTGCATTGATTTCCTGCACTGTCAAGCCGCCGTCCCGAAGTGCCTGACTCAATACCTTTTTGATTTTTGCCAATATAACCCCGCTTTCTTCGATCAAACGGTCATTGGTGTACTCACTTGTATAAGCCACGCCTCCTATCATTGCACTCATTCCGGCGCTCGCATCTGTCGTTAATCTTCGCTTGCAGCTCTCCGCCTGATGCAGCAGTACCGCATATTCTTTGTCTGATACATTGGCACGTTTTAGCTGATGTTCCTTTAAGAAATTATCTGCCATCAGCTCATGAAAGGTATCTCCGCCAAGGCGGTTATCTCCGGCAACGGAAACAATCTCTACCATAGTATCGAAACAATCTACGATAGAAATATCAAGCGTACCGCCTCCGAAGTCAAAAATCAAAAACAGCTGTTCCACTTTTGTATTAAAATAAGAGGAAAGCGCTGCCGCACTTGGCTCATTGATAATGCGATTCACCGTTATATTTGCCAGCGCTCCCGCTCTCTTTGTTGCCACACGCTGACTGTCATGAAAATAAGCCGGTACAGAAATCACTGCCTCCTCTACCGGCTCTCCAAGATAATACTCTGCATCATCCACGATTGAACGCACAACAAAACTACTTAGTTCTTCCGGTGTAAAATACTTCTCTCCCAACAGCCATTTTTTGTCCGTTCCCATATCTTTTTTGAATGAGGCCGCAGTTCGATCCGGTGCATTTACCAATCTCGCCTTTGCAATCTCACCGACTACAATTCTGCCATCGTCTTCCATACTTACTACACTGGGAGTCAGATAGGAACCAAAGCGGTTCGGAATTAGTTCCACTCTTCCTTCCCTGTAAACTGCCCCCAGTGAATTTGTAGTACCAAGATCAATTCCTATGATAGCCATAACAAATTCCTCCGATTCTTTGATACTACTATTATACGTTTTTAAAACAAAGAACTCAACTCGTTTTCCAATTCTTTCTTTTCCAGAACCTTAAAACTCTTTCTTTTCCTGGATCCGCACAGCCAGCAAATAGGACACCACTGTTATAACAATCAGAAGGACCGCTCCAATCCCGATCACACTTCCGAGAGATAAACTTCCTAATTCCCCTATAAATGCAGGAACTCCAAACCGATCTACCAGTTTCTTTCCGACAAACACAAGAAAGAAACAACAAACAAAACCTGCCACCATTGCCATCTGCCGCTTTTCTGAGCCGAATTTCAACTGCAGCGGAATCATAATCGACAGCATCAAAATTCCTGCCGCCCACGCTGCTGCCATTGTGATCAGAAGTGTCACAACATCATCCTTGCCATACCCTTTCACATAAGACAATATAAAAATCAAAATCATATTAATAAAACAAATGATTGCAGAAACCACCAGACAAAACACATATTTTTCCTGTACATAACGTTTCCTGCTGATTGGAAGAGTAAATAAAAATGCATTTCCATTGTCATATTCATCATAGGCAATCGTGCTCAATGTAAAAATAATAAACATAATAATCAGATAGGACACTCCAAATGTTGCCATATCAGAAAGAAACAGAAAAAGAACTGCAAACATAAACGCAACCATAAAAAACTGCTTTTGTCCCTTTAATAAACTAAAATCTTTGATCAACATTCCTTTCATTATTTTTCACCTCGAATCATCATTGTCATTACTTCGTCAATACTGCCCTTTTCCATCTCAACTTCCGGATAGTTTTCCTGATAATACTGTTTCTGGTTCGTCAGACAACTATATCCATAACTTTCTCTTCTATGACAAACCAAGTGCTTTTTATCCAAGTTTTCATACTGTCCTTCTGTCACTTTTAATACGGCATAGTCGCTTAACAATGTATCTGTTTCTTCATGTAAAACAATTTTTCCATCGTCAATCATGTACAAATCATCACACAGATTTTCCAGATCACTGGAAATGTGGGAACTGATCAGAATTGCCCGATCCTCCTGTTCCATATATTCTCTCAAAATATCTAAAAGTTCATCTCTTGCAAGTACATCCATTCCCGCCGTCGGCTCATCCAGTATCAAAAGTTTTGCATCATGGGAAATCGCTGCCAGCAGCTGCAATTTTCTCTTCATTCCGGTAGAGAACTCTTTAATCTTCTTATCTATCGGCAATTGAAATCTTTTACAGTAACGTAAAAAGTCTTCTTTTTGAAAGGCAGGATACATGCTGTCCAGCATGGGAATCAAGTCCTTAATCATCAGATATCCGCTAAATCCGGAATCTGCCAACACAACCCCCATCTGTGCCCGGTCTTCTACTCCCAGTTTCTCTACCGGCTTGCCGAACACTTCTGCTGTTCCGCCCTCTTTCCGAATCAATCCCAGTATAATCTTAAACGCTGTTGTCTTCCCCGCACCATTCTTTCCAATCAATCCCGTAATACATCCCGGCTGTACTTCCAAAGAACAGTTTAAATCAAATTTGTCATAGTGCTTCTCTGCGTCTTTTAAAACCAACATCTTACTCATCCTCCAATATCAATTGAAACAATTCCTGAAGTTCTTCATTGCTCATACCACAGCTTCTCCCTTTTCGGATGGCCAATTCCAAATCGGTTTCTACTTCCTTTTTCTTTTCTTCCAGCATCAATTCCTGATTCGCACTCGCTACAAAACTGCCTTTGCCATGTACCGTATTGACGAATCCCTCTTCTTCTAATGCATCATAAGCCTTCTTGACTGTCAGTGCACTGACCTTCAATTCCTTGGCAAGCATTCGTACAGATGGAAGGGCTGTATCTTCCAACAACTCTCCCTGCATGATTTTCGCCTTAATCTGTCCGACAATCTGCTCGTAGATCGGCTGCATGGAAGAATGATTAATAATTAAATTCATAGAATTCCTCCTTTTACAATAAACAGTATATAACAGTTTGAATCTGTTGTCAACTGTTATGTACTGTTTATTTTAAGGTATATATTTCATTTTCATATATTTCGTTTTCACGTATCTGTTTTATTTTCACAAGACGCAGCATTTCTTCTTACAATACTACATTTTGATTCCGTTTATATAAAACTGCTGTCAAAATCACCAACACAGCCACTGTCCCCAGATTGACAAATATCTCATCTGCTTTCTTCAGCAATATCAGTCCGATTGGAATCAGCGCAGACACGAAACCAAGGAGCAGTTCCAACATCATGGACGCACTCTGTTTAACAACACGTACTTCGCTCTCCCACTCCATCAAAGGTACCGCCAGATTGATACTCAAACCTGCCACAGATAAAAACATCGTATAAACAAGCGGTATCAGAATCAGCCAGATTCCCTCCGAAGGCGTCGGTCTTACCGCAAGAAACACAAAAACTTCTGCTACAACAAAAAAAGGAAGGGCGATACTGAGATTTGCTGCAATCTTTCCGTCTAATACCTGTTTCATTGTAATCGGGAGCGTTTTCGCAATCCACCACGGTTTTCCTTCCATAGAAATCGAGCATGCCGCCATCGGCATCATATTTCCAATCAACGTCAAAGCAAAAGGAAGGATCGGAATCAGTTCTATTTGAAACGGAAGTCCCAGCATCTGCAGCATTTTTTCTTCTCCTATGATCCAAAATGCAACAGCAGCCATTACAAGCAGCACATATCCTACCATTGTATTAAGCACATAAATGGAAGATGCAAAATATCGCCTCAATTCCCGTTTCCAGAGCGCTTTTAACACAGAGCTGGTATTCAGATTTCCCATTTTATAATCCTTTTTAGCTATTGTTGCATTTAAAGAACTACAGATTGCCACAAAATATTTCTGTAAAACAGCAAGTAAAATCACAGCAAACAATACAGAAACCGCCGCCAGCATCATTCCCGAGAATGCATTTCCTTCTGTTACAGAAGTTCCAAACCACTTTGCCGGAGGATAAATACGTCCAATCTGTTCAATTAGCATGACCGCGAGATTGCGCATCAAAGAAATATCCACTTGCTCCAAACTTTCCTGATGACCGATCAGGCTAAAATTCCCGAACATAATTCCAAGGACTAACAGCATCGACAATCCGATTGAGATCAGATTCTTATGCCGCATTCTTGCACTGACTGCATAAATGACTGCACCTGCCGCAGTGGCTGCCGCCAAAGGAATAGAAGGAAGTAGAACTATCCCTATCAGCCCCCACAGATAAAAGCTGATTCCCGGTTTCATCATCACCGCATACAAAATTCCAACCGGTAAAACCACAGCCAGACATACTAATAAATCTGTCACATACATTGTCAGGAAACGGCTGCTCACAATCGCAGCTTTGCTAACCGGAAGTGACATCTGTAATTCATAAGTATTCTGCTGAAAAATCACACTTGCCGCTTTAAAGAATGAAAAGCACAAAATCACCAGACTGACCATCATATACAAATAAAAAGGAACGACTTTTCCAACTCCAAGCCGAATCATTCCTATGGTAAACATGCCGAGATACATCCACAATAATACCATTAATAAAATATACAACATACCCATGCCGATAAAACGAATCCGTTTCTTCGTATCTTTTCCATAGCGGACTACATTCAAGCCGCAAAGATTACAAAGCTGAATTGCGGTCAGACATTTGATTTGATGCAGCATTTGTCACCACCTCCATAAATACAGATTCCAGCGAGCCTCCCCGGGTCAGCTCCTCTGTGATACCTTCTGCAACGAGCTTTCCCTGTTTGATAATTGCCACTTTATTACACAGCTTTTCTGCCACATCCAACACATGTGTAGAGAAAAAAATGGCAGTCCCTTTCTCACACATCTGATGCATTTTGTTTTTCAAAAGCAACATTGCCTGTGGATCTAATCCTACAAATGGTTCATCCAGAACCATCAATTTTGGCTGGTGGATCAACGCCCCAATAATTGCCAGTTTCTGTTTCATTCCATGAGAATACGAAGAAATCAAATCCCCCAGCACTTCTGTCATTTCAAAATCAGCAGCTTCCTTTGCAATCCGTTTCTCCCGTTCTGCTTTCCCAATACAGAATATATCTGCTATAAAATTCAGATACTGGATTCCGGTCAGGTATTCGTACAAATCCGGATTATCCGGTATGTACGCAATCTTTGCTTTACAGCCAAGCGCATCCTCCTTTACAGAAATTCCATCGACCATGATTTCTCCTGTTTCAAAATCATGAATTCCTACAATACACTTAATTGTACTCGTCTTCCCGGCGCCGTTATGGCCAATAAATCCGTAAATATCCCCGGATTCTACCGTCAGACTTAGATTCTCTACCGCAGTCTTTCCGCCTTTATATGTTTTTGTCAGATTTTGTATTTTCAACATCTCTCATACCCTCCAATTCTTGTTTCCATCGTTCTATCTGTTTCTGATTTTTCAATGACTTAAATGCCGGATGATTTAACATATTTAATCCACTTTCCAACACTAACTTTTTGTTTCTTACACCTTCTGCTCCCAAATCCAAACTTTCAAACCATTGATCCAAACAATCAAAAAACAAATCTCCATGTAAGATCGGTTCTTTCAAAAGCTGTTTCATTGCCCGCATGAACAATTCCAATCTCTCATACACTTCGTCTTCCTTTTGAAATCCACAGAAAAGAATCGCTACAGAGAACTGATATGCCGCTGCCGTATTGGGATTCAATCGTTCCAAATCAAACAATTCTACCATCTTGTCCGCCCGTTTTAAAATCTGTAAAAACCGCTCCTGATTCTGCCCATGTATTTTCATCAAAGTAATACAGCCACTTACAGTTTCCTGTATATTCTGATACAGTTCTGCCTGCAAAACGGACTCCGCCTGTTCCATTTCCCCACTCATCAGATATGCCTGCACAAGAAGTGTCCCCAGACGATTCATATGCTTAGGATCTGCACGTTCTTCCAGCACCTGAATAACTTCCTCCGCATTTCCGGTCTGCAATTTTATCAACGCCCACACTCCCAGTGCATCGTTACAGATATTGATATCCTGACATTCTTTCATAATATGCTCGCACAGTATAATGATTTTCTGCTGAATCTCTCTGCCTCTTGCCTCACTCTCTGCAAGCATCCAGTGGTTCAGCCATAAAATACATATCTGCAGCACAAACGGATAACAGGAATAATATTTTTTCACCAGTTCTTCACTTTGCCCCATCACATCCTCAAATGGCTTTTCTGCAAAATCCGCTGCCATCCGGTGATAATACGCCTTGATCTGTTGCTTAGAAAGCTGCGGATTATATCCCAGCAGCTCATCCACCGACACATCAAAATAAGATGCCAGTTTCGGAAGTATCAAAATGTCCGGATATGTCTGCCTTGTTTCCCATTTTGAAATTGAGGCTTTTGTAACTCCTACAAACTGCGCCAATTCTTCCTGTGTAATTCCTTTTTCCCTTCGCAACCGGATTAGATTTTCAGCAAGATTTAAAATCTCCATTTCCTGTTCACCCTCCTCTTTCAATTCAATATATAAACTTTTTTCTTTTCTGAATTTAGTATACGAACGTTTTTTTAATTAATCAATGGACACAAGCGATACTTTGCGATAAAAAATCAACTGTCACGATACTTTTCCTGAGAATTTCATAAACACAATTTTTTCAAAATGATTTTCCCAACCTTGTCTGCGTCTGTGGTATAATTCATAAGCGAAGTATCAGATTCAGAGCAGACAAAAAGAGCAGTTCTGAA
>CAJKWK010000012.1 GCA_905203555.1 uncultured Lachnospiraceae bacterium | reverse complement strand
TTTTAATTTGCTTGAATGTGGCATGGTTTAGGACCAGATAAAATGCGGAATAACAGAAGAAGAGCATAATCTTTCATTTAAAAAGATGGTATTGAACAGAGATACTTTTCAGGTCAAAATTGATGGAAAAATACTTTCTAAGATAACAAAACAGGAGTTTGCGATTTTAGAATTACTGCTCAGGAATCCGAAGCAGGTTTTCAGCAAAGAGGACATCTTTGAATATGCGTGGGACGAACCCTATATGGGTGAAACAAAGACTCTGGATGTACATATAAGCAATATTCGTAAAAAAATCAAAACAGTTACATCTGAGGAATATATTGAAACAGTCTGGGGGATCGGTTATCGTCTGCATGTATAATCTTTACTCTTTTTTTACTATTTATTTGCGTTTGATTAGGATTATTCTTTTATGATAAATGCAGATAAGAAAAAGGAGATGAAAAAACTTGAGCGAGATGTTATTGGAAACAAGAAATTTGACTAAGCAGTATGGACACCATAAGGCTGTAGACAGTGTCGATATGCATATTAAAAAAGGTGCTATTTATGGCTTTATCGGTCGGAATGGGGCTGGGAAGACAACTTGCCTAAAGATGATCAGTGGACTTTCAAAGCCGACTTGTGGAGAAATCGAGATGTTCGGATACAAAGGAAAGAATCTGCAAAATGTTCGATCTCGGGTAGGATGTCTGATTGAGGCACCGGGGCTTTATGGAAATATGACCGCATATGAAAATTTGAATATTAAATGTAAATTGTTTGGAATAAAGAAGATAGGTTATATTGAAGAAATATTGAGAATAGTAGGTCTGGAGGATGTGGGAAAGAAACAAACAAAGCATTTTTCCCTTGGAATGAAGCAGAGGTTGGGAATAGGTCTTGCATTGGTTGGAGAACCAGATTTGTTAGTCCTTGACGAACCGATTAATGGCTTGGATCCACAGGGGATTGCAGAAATCCGTGATACGATTCAGAGACTTCGGAAAGAACGGAATATGACAATATGTATTTCCAGTCATATTCTGGAGGAATTATCTAAGATTGCTACAGATTATGGAATTATTCATAATGGAAGTCTTCTACAGGAAATTACAAGAGAAGAATTAATGAGGAGATGCAGTGAACGTATGGAGTTGACATTGGATCATCCGAAACTAGCGATTCCTGTGCTGGATTCTATGGGATTTACCAACTTTCAAGTAACAGATAAAGAACATATTCATATTTTTGAACGATTGAATGAAAGTGCAGTTTTGAATATGGAACTTGCAAAAGCGGGAATTCCAGTAAAAGGGATATCCATTACCAGTGAAGAACTGGAGACTTATTTTCTGAATCTGACGGGAGGTACAGACCATGCTTAATATGATAAAAATGGATTTATACCGGATGTTCCGAACAAAAAGTCTGTATGTAATTTGGATTGTACTGGCTGTGGCATTACTGATTACAACATCTTTATGTAAGACAGATTATGATTCATTAAATGAAGAGGATGCTGTGCAGCAGGAGCAGATTGCTGAACCAACTGTGGAAAATATGAATGTGGGAATGATGGTGATGCTGCCTACAGAACCGGGAGAAAAGGTTACGGTATTTGACATCTTCTTTGCAAACTCACAAGGGAAATTTTATGCACTGTTTCTGGTGATTTTTGCTGTTCTGTTTTCAACAGCGGATATCAGCAGCGGCTATATTAAAAATATTGGAGGTCAGGTTAGAAATAGGGGATCTTTGATTTTTTCCAGGTCAATTGCATTGTCTGTCTTTACGGTACTGACAATGGCCGGGGCATTCTTATTTCAGGCAGCGGCGAACTGTATTGTTTTCGGGAAATTGGAATGGGGAAATGCAAAGGCGATTTTATCTTATTTTGTGGCGGAGCTGGCTCTTCATTATGCACTTGTGCTGATTTGTATGGCGATTGCAATTATTTTGAAAAATAATGTAATCAGCATGGTCATTGCTGTCTGCCTTACTATGAATGTAATGACCATTGTGTATGGAGTGGTCAACAGTGCTATTCAAAAAATAGGAATTCAGAATTTCCAGATTTATAAGTATACGATAACTGGAAAAATATCACTGCTTCCTATGAATCCAAGTGGAAATGAGTGCTTGGCAGCATTCGGTGTAGCAATGGTGTTCATTGTTATAATGATATCTGCAAGTAGCGTTGTTTTTCAAAAGAGGGATATTTAACGGATGTATATCGTAATTGGGATATTAGCAGGAATTATTATTTTGCAATTTATTATTATGTGGAAATACCAGCGGCAGGTGAAAGACATCTGCCGCCAATTGGCGTTTTTGATGAAACATGACAGTAACATGTTGATTAATCGTGAATTTGATATGGGAGGAATAGGAACGCTTTCAGACAGGTTGAATGAACTTCTGGAACTGCGGAGAAAAGAGAAGGAGCATTATCAGGAGAAAGAAGCCTTGATTGCGGATACTTATACAAATCTTTCTCATGATATTCGGACACCACTGACATCTCTGGACGGGTATATCCAGCTTATGGAAGAATGTGAAAATATAGAGGATCAGAAACGTTATTTAAGCATTGTCCACGAAAGAATTCATAGTCTGAATGAAATGCTGGAAGAACTTTTTACATTTACAAA
Organism: uncultured Lachnospiraceae bacterium; assembly: GCA_905203555.1. Lineage (GTDB taxonomy): Bacteria > Bacillota > Clostridia > Lachnospirales > Lachnospiraceae > Schaedlerella. The sequence continues at coordinate 52,962 of CAJKWK010000012.1, read as the reverse complement.
GTTAAAAAACGAATCTTATCGTTTAGAATTGATGCCTTGCTGTATGAACCGGATACTGAAAGAAACTGTTTTTTCATACTATGATGATTGGGTAAGAATGGAAATTCAGCCGGATATTCAGATTACGGAAGAACAGTTGTATATACATGGAAACAGGCAAGGTCTTCGCCGTGTTATCCAGAATGTGATAAAAAATGGGCTGGATCATGGAGAAAAGAAGATTAGCATTGAGTTGGAGCGTAATCAAAATCAGGCAGTGCTTAGAATCAGTAATCAGGTTGCACATTCGGAACAGATTAATATAGATCATGTGTTTGAGCGATTTTACAAAGCAGATGCTGCTAGAAGTAAAACATCTACTGGATTGGGGCTATCTATTGCAAGGGAGCTGGTAAGTCGGATGAATGGAGAGATTGGAGCAAAGATAGAGAAAGAAGAGTTTATTGTTGAAATGAGATTTCCGATTGTAACAGATGGAATGTTATAATAATTGGGAAGAATTGATAAAGTCTGTTAATAAATCACTTGCAAAGTAACGACGTTTGCGTTACAATAAAGCTGACAGGAGGTGCGATGTTATGGAAAAAACAGCCACATTGAATTTAAGAGTGAATCCAGCGGTAAAGGAACGTGCAGAAGCAGTGCTATCAAGACTTGGAGTTCCAATGTCAACAGCAATAGATATGTATTTAAATCAGATTTCTCTGACAGGAGGTATTCCGTTTGCTGTTACATTACCAAAAGTACCAGATATGATCAATACAGATTTGATGTCGAATGAAGAAATCCATACAAAATTGACAAAAGGTTATGATGATATTGAAAATGGAAGAGTACAGAATGCAACTAATGCGTTTATGAAATTTAGGGAGAATCATTAAGTATGAGGCAATACGAAGTGGAAATCACAGATGATGCATTAGCGGATATGGAACAAATGTATAATCATATTGCTTTTGTACTACTTTCTCCAGAAAATGCTATGGGACAGTATAATCGGATAGCGGATGCAATATTAAAGTTGAATGTAATGCCAGAACGATTTCGAGTTATGTATTCAGAGCCGGAACATTCAATGGGATTACGAAGGATGTTGGTGGATAATTTTTCTGTGTTTTATGTGGTACAGGGGGATAAAGTGATTGTGACGAATGTACTGTATAGTGCATCGGATATAGAGAGCAGATTATTAAAAAATAATCAGGTATAAAATAAAGATAAGCCGTATAGCTTGTGATAATCATTCATTTTTTGATGAAAGTAAACAAAATGATACTATAATGTTATCAAAAACAAAGGTAAATGTTAATGAACCAGGAGGTGTAGAAAATGAGTGTGGTTAAGTCTTTTTCAGTTGGCGATGGTGATATGTTTTATATAGATCACAATTCAGATAATTTTACAACAATTGATTGTTGTTATTCTGATGAGGATAATAAAGAAACAAACTTTGAAGAAATGAAAAATTTAGCTAACAAAAAAGGAATTACACGTTTTATATCCACACATCCAGATGAGGATCATATCAAAGGAATTGAAGATTTTTCTGATATAGTTGGAATTGTAAATTTTTATTGTGTAGAAAATGAGGCGATAAAAGAGGAAGAAACCGATAATTTCAAAAAATACTGTGAAATTAGAGATTCTGAAAAGGCATATTATGTTTCAAAGGGATGCAGAAGAAAATGGATGAATGTCTCAGATGAGGAACGGGGCTGTGCAGGAATAAATTTTTTATGGCCTATTACTTCAGATGAAGATTTTCAAGATGCGCTGGAAAAAGTAAAAGATGGAAAGGAATATAATAATATCTCCCCAATTTTTACGTATTCTGTTGAAAATAATGTAAGAATGATGTGGATGGGTGACTTAGAGCACGATTTTTTAGAAAAAATCAAGGATAAAATTGAATGGCCAGAAATAGATATTTTGTTTGCACCACATCATGGAAGGGATTCTGGAAAAGTATCGTCAGATGTTCTGAAAAAATTAAATCCTCATATTGTAATAATTGGCGAGGCTCCGTCTAAATATCTTAATTATTATTCGGGATATAATACTATTACTCAAAACTCAGCAGGAAATATTGTATTTGAGTGTATAGAAGACTATGTACATGTTTACATTGAAAAATCCTCATATAGTTATGATACTGGATTTTTAGATAATAAATCAAAAACAGATTGTGATTATGGCTATTATTTGGGATCGTTTAAACCTAAAAATGCATGAGGTTAAGAGAAACATGAATGATATAAAAGATTATAGAAATAATGAATTGAAAAACTATGTAATAGGTAATATATTATTGATGTTGCTTTTTTCGGGTTTGCTTGAAAAATTTTTTACACAAGAGATTAGTAACAATTTAAGTATTTGGGGAACAGTTATAGAATCGGCTCTTTTATCATCTATTATATATATTTATGTTTTTTTATTAGATTCTTTGATTCCGGGAAATATTAAACAAAATCTGGCATATTTCCATATTGGAAAACTACCAGGATATACCATTTTTACAGATATGCAAATAAAAGTAAAAGATGATCGTTTTACTAAATCTGATGTATTAAAAAAATACGACCAAGTATATCAGAATATGCCTACTGATAAAAAAGAAAGGGAGAAATATCAAAATTCTCAGTGGTACAAAATATATTGTAGTTGTAAAAATGATAGCAAGATATTGATTGCCAATAGAGACTTTTTACTTTGTAGAGATATCACGATAATTACAATGATGCTTATTGTTTTGTATCTTATTTTTTGTTTCTTTAAAATTGTCGTGCTATCGGAAAAAGTTGTCTTGATTTTGATTGCAGAGTTGATTGTTTCGGACATATCTATGAGAGGTAAGGCTAAACGATTAGCATATAATGTTATTTCAGAGGATATATATAAATAAAATAGATATAAGTAATGGCAACATTCTGGCAACAGTTCATCAGAAAGCCAATGGAAATTATGTAATAGAAATAAAAACTAGGCGTATTGTAAGCAAAATCTTAATTAATTCCGTTAAGTTTTTACGTGACGGAGCCGAGTTTGAATAAGAAAAATTTTATAAGAGTTATTTTGAATGACAGGCAGTCCATGTGATTGTCTGTTATTTTTTTATGAAATAATTCGCGAAATTTACATGGCCTTTTATGAAACAAATAGTAAATGTTTCCGAAAAAAAAGAGTATTGATATCACGTAAGCGTGATAGCTTATACTCTTTATGCGAGGAAAGGGAAGGCTGTAGTGAAGAAAACAAGCGAAATAAGTAAAATCGTGGGTATAAGTAAACGCACATTACAATTTTATGACGATGAAAGAATAATTAAAGTGGAAAGATCTGCGAACAACCATCGTTTATATGACGACGGAACTTTAGAAACCTTGTGGGAAATCATGATCTATAAAGAAATGGGGTTGAAACTTGGAGAAATCAAACGATTGTTAGAGATGCCGGACAATGAAAAGAAAGGGTTTTATAAAGCGTGTATTAAACAAATCGAAGAGAAAATTAAAGAATTAGAGAGTCGGAAAAGGTTTATTTCTCTAATCATAGCGAAAGGGTTGCCACAGATACCGGATGAAAACTCTGATGTCACATATAAAAGCAGGCTTGTTGAATTGAGAAAGGGGTGGGATTTACAATCTGGAATCAGCATTGCAAAAGGCGGTGATATGGAATCTTTTATGCAATATCAAACTACAAGGGCTAAGAGAGATGAAACAAAGCAGGAAGAGTTTGATGCAGAAAAAACGTATTTTAGGTAACTAAAATAAAAAAACTAAGGAAGAAAAGGGAGGACAGAAGATGTCAAAGAAACCGAAAATAGTAGCGTGCAGGAATTGCAACGCTCAAATAGCAAAAAATGAAAAAATTTGCCCGTCATGCGGAGCAAAAAACAAGAAGCCATTTTATAAGAGAGTATGGTTTATTCTGTTGATTATCATTTTGGTGTTCGGAACAATCAGTTCTATTGGAAGGCATAAGAAGGAAAAATTTGATTGGAATGAAATGGAACTTAATGATCGATTGCCAAAACCAAAATCAAATGTTGGAACGATTGTCAGCAATGATAGTGATAACTTGTGTATTCATGTGAAAAAGACATCTAAGAACGATTACAATGCGTACATAGAAGAATGTGAGGCTATGGGATATATTGTTGAAAGCGAAAAAGATGGAAACCGCTATGCTGCATTTAATACCGAAGGATATGCTTTGTCTTTGGATTATATTGGCGAAACAATGTATATTGAACTGGATGCACCGACAGAAATGGGAACTTTGAACTGGCCGAAGAGTGAAATCGCAAGATTGTTGCCGATGCCAAAATCTACGGTTGGAAAGGTTTCTACTGATACTGCAGATGGTTGTTATATCTATGTTGGAGAAACGTCAATAGATGATTTTAATGCTTATGCGGATGAATGCTCTGAGCAAGGTTTTTCTGTTGATTATGAAAGAGGAGATAAGTTCTACAACGCAAAAGACGAGAATGGAAATAAACTTTCGTTGTCTTATCAGGGAAATAATGTGATGGTTATTCAGATTAGAAAACCGGATGAATCTAAAGCAGAGGAAAACAAAACAAATGTAGATACTGAAATATCTTCAGAATCGAAACAAGAAGAGCAGGAAGAAAAGCCGAGTTCTGGTGAACAATTAGTGGATGGTCTGCGTCCTGAGTTTAAAAAAGCAATGGATAGCTATGAGACATTTATGAATGAATATTGCGATTTTATGAAAAAATATGCAGAATCTGATGGAACAGATATAGGTTTGCTTGCTGATTATACAGAGTATATGAGTAAATACGCAGACGTAGTAGAAGATTTTGAAGCATGGGATAGCGAAGAAATGAATACAGCGGAAACAGCGTATTATTTGGATGTTCAGACGCGTATCAATAAAAGGCTTTTGGAAGTGTCACAGTAATAGAAATTTAATAATAAGGATATTTAAGGGACTATCTATTTTTCGATAGTCCCTTGGTTTTAGAAAATTAAAATAAGAAAACGGAGGTGTTAGCAAATTGCGACTCATATACTTTAAGGCTTTGAGCGAATAATATGGAATCGCTGCGAGACTAAAATAAAGAAGAAATATAATTAAAAAGTTATTGACATAAAATAAAAGTAAGTGTATACTAACCAAAGTAAGAAATGAGCAATTGATAAAAGGATAAAATTTGAAAGCAGGTGATTTTGGATGCCTTTAACTATGGCGGAACCCGGAAGAGAGATTCGGATCAGGCGGATTGGCGGAAAGGATGAGACCAGACATTTTTTAGAAAGTCTGGGATTGGTACCGGATGGATTTGTTACGGTTGTATCAATAATGAATGGAAATCTGATTTTGAAGGTAAAAGAAACACGCATTGCAGTCAGTAAGGAAATGGCGAATAAGATCATGGTATGAGGAGGAAATGTGAAATGTCTACTTTAAAAGAAGTGAAATGCGGTGAAACGGTAAGAGTGGTAAAGATTCATGGAGAAGGTGCCGTAAAGCGCAGGATTATGGATATGGGGATTACGAAGAACACAGATATATATGTGAGAAAGGTTGCTCCGTTTGGGGATCCGATTGAAGTGACGGTGAGAGGCTATGAATTATCTTTGAGGAAATCCGATGGGGAAATGATAGAAGTAAGGTAGTATTTTTTTATTCTATAGTTAGGGTGAACTAACAAAAGTAAACTAAGAGTAACAGAGAATTGTAAAAGAAAAAGGAAGAGAGGGTGACTATGAAAGTCAAAATTGCGCTTGCAGGAAATCCAAACAGTGGAAAGACAACATTGTTCAATGCATTGACTGGTTCTAATCAGTTTGTTGGAAACTGGCCGGGAGTAACGGTAGAAAAGAAAGAAGGAAAGATCAAAGGATATACAACGAAAGGTGAGGAGGCAATTCTGGTAGACCTTCCGGGTGTATATTCGTTATCTCCATATACATTGGAAGAAGTGGTATCCAGAAACTTTTTGATTGAGGAAAAACCAGATGCAATTATCAATATAATTGATGGAACAAATCTGGAGCGAAATTTATATTTGACAACACAATTGACGGAGTTAGGAATTCCGGTGATAATTGCAGTCAATATGATGGATCTGGTCAGGAAAAATGGGGAAGAATTGAATCTTGACAGACTGGGAAAAGATACAGGGTGTAAAGTTGTTCAGATTTCGGCTTTGAAAGGAGAGGGCATTGATCAATTGGCACAGCGTGCAGTTGCTATTGCGAAAAGTCGGAAGAAAAATCAACCGGCACATCGTTTCGATGGGAGTGTGGAGCATGCAATTGCGCATATTGAAGAGGCTATATCAGGTTACGTGGATGAATCCATGGAACGCTGGTATGCAGTGAAGTTGTTTGAACGGGATGAAAAGGTACGGAAAAGTCTGAAATTAGGCGAAGATATACTGGCACATATCGAACAGGATATTGTAAATTGCGAGGAAGAGATGGAGGATGATGCTGAGAGCATTATTACTGGAGAACGTTATAATTATATAAGCAGCATTATCAAAGATTGTTATAAAAAACGTGTGAAAAGAGCGATGACAGTGTCAGATCAGATTGATCGAGTCGTTACAAATCGATTTTTAGCATTGCCAATTTTTGCACTTGTCATGTGGGCAGTTTATTATGTGTCCGTTACGACGGTAGGAACGATTTTGACTGACTGGACGAATGATACTTTGTTTGGGGCATGGATCATTCCGGCTGCACAGAGGGGGCTGGAAACTATAGGCTGTGCTCCATGGCTGATCGGATTGCTGGTAGACGGTATTATCAGTGGAGTGGGTGCAGTACTTGGATTTGTTCCGCAGATGTTGGTGCTCTTTGTATTCCTTGCATTTCTGGAAGGATGCGGTTACATGGCACGTATTGCGTTTATTATGGATCGTATTTTCCGTAAATTTGGTTTATCCGGTAAGTCTTTTATTCCGATGCTGATCGGTACGGGATGTGGTGTTCCGGGTGTCATGGCATCTAGGACAATCGAGAATGACAGAGACCGTAAGATGACGATTATGACTACGACATTTATCCCATGTGGAGCAAAGCTGCCGATTATCGCATTGATCGCGGGCGCATTGTTTGACGGAGCGTCCTGGGTAGCCCCGAGTGCTTATTTTGTGGGAATTGCAGCGATTATCTGCTCTGGTATTATTTTGAAAAAGACGAAAATGTTTGCCGGCGATCCGGCGCCGTTTGTGATGGAACTTCCGGCATATCATCTCCCTACCGCCGGAAATGTATTACGCAGTACATGGGAGCGTGGCTGGTCTTTCATCAAGAAGGCAGGAACGATTATTCTTCTTTCTACGATTGTTATCTGGTTTGCACAAAGTTTTGGATTTGAGAACGGACAGTTCGGTATGGTAGAAGATATGGGAAATAGCGTGCTGGCAGTTATTGGCTCTGCGGTGGCATGGATCTTTACACCGCTTGGATGGGGAGATTGGAAAGCTGCGGTGGCCGCAATTACCGGTTTGGTTGCAAAAGAAAATGTGGTTGGAACATTTGGAATTTTATATGGTTTTGGTGAGGTTGCAGAAGATGGCGCAGAAATCTGGGGAACACTTTCTGGATCAATGACGCAGATTGCGGCATATTCTTTCCTCATATTTAACCTTTTGTGTGCACCATGCTTTGCAGCGATGGGTGCAATTAAGAGAGAAATGAACAATGCAAAATGGTTCTGGTTTGCCATTGGATATCAGACAGGGCTTGCATATATCGCGTCTCTTTGTGTATATCAGGTCGGAACATGGATTACAGCAGGAACATTTGGTGGGGGAACTGTTGTGGCATTCTTATTTATCATTGTTTTTTTGTACTTGTTGTTCCGTCCTAATAAAGAAAGTGAAAGTGTTGGTGTAAGATTGACAGTATAGAAAGAAATGGATAAGATAAAAATAGAATGTGCGGAGGTGAAGATAGATGGGAACAGCGATTGTTTTATTAATATTAGCGGTTGTGGTTGGTATAATTATACGCAGCATGGTAAAAGATAAAAAGGCAGGAAAGTCGCTTCATTGTGGTGGAGATTGCAAACATTGCGGCGGAGGATGCCATTCATAGGAAAATGCTTTTAATCTTTGAAGAGACGCCCGAAAGGGCGTTTTCTTTTAAAAGATAGTTAGAATAGACTAACTAAAAATGAGAAATGAAAAGGAGGATAGAGATGTCTGATGAATTTATTATCCGTCATTGTTCCCCGACTCTTGCAGGATTAAAAACGGGGAATTTATTCAATTGTCCGTTTCAGGATAAAGAAGAACTGCTTTTATCTATTCGTTCGTTAAATCAGCGCTTAGTTCCGAAAGGGGTGCGGGTCATTCCTATGAAATTATTTGAACGGAAAGTATTGTTGTATATTTATCGCCCCAGCTATCTGGCAAATGATTTTGCAGAAAGAGATATTGCTGATTTGTTGGAAAACTGCGGCTATTGTACAGAAAAACCGGGAAAATGCGTTGTGCAGCTGATTCGGAAAATCTGCGATTCTAATGAATTTCCACATGAAATCGGGCTGTTTTTAAGTTATCCTCCGGAAGATGTAAGTGGATTTATGAAAAGCCCGGAAGAAGGGTGTAAATGTACCGGATATTGGAAGGTATATGGCGATGAGCAGAAGGCGAAGAAAATCTTTGCGGAATATGAGAAATGTACACTGCGGTATTGTGAGCTGGCAGCAAAGGGGCGGAGTATAGAACAGCTGACAATTATGGGGTGAAATCTGTTCACAAAAACTTCACAAAAAATATTAGCACTCGCTATTGACGAGTGCTAAAGTAAGTGTTATATTACAGATAGAACAAAAGAGAAGAAAAAATAGAATCTCGATTGTTCAAGTAACAAACACCGGAATGGATTTTATTCTAGGTGCAGGATGAGTTTTTTAGTCATTATATAATATGGAAGGAGATATGACTTATGTTGATGCCTAGTATTTTTGGAGAAAGTTTATTTGATGATTTTATGAAGGATTTCCCATTCTACGATGACAGAGATTCGAGAAGAGTGGAGAAGAAACTGTATGGTCACAATGCAAGTAATTTGATGAAGACAGATATACGTGAATTGGAGAACGGATACGAGATCATGACAGATCTGCCGGGATTTAAGAAGGAAGAGGTAAAGGCTTCGTTGAAGGATGGTTATCTTACCATCTCCGCTGCAAAAGGACTGGATGAGGATGAACAGGATGAGAAGAGCGGTAAGTATATCCGTCGTGAGAGATTTGCAGGTGCCTGTCAGAGAACATTTTACGTTGGTGAGGATGTGACAGAGGCAGATATCAAAGGTGAGTTTAAGCATGGTATTTTGAAACTGTTTGTTCCGAAGATTGTAAAACAGCCGGAAGTACCGGAAGAAAAATTCATTGCGATTGAATAAGATGCATCTCTGCAGCATGGAGCGATCAGAGAAAAAGGTGTGAAAGAGGAGGTCGGAGATTCCGGTCTCCTCTTTTCCAATCGTTTATGATTTTTTACTATTTGATTTGATGACATTGATAACAAGCTGTATGCAAGACAAAATTATCAATTGATAGGTTGAAAGAGGGTGAGAAGATGGCAAATAAAAGGGATTATTATGAAGTTCTGGGGCTGAATAAAAGTGCAGATCAGAATGCGATTAAGAAAGCGTATCGGAAACTGGCAAAAAAGTATCACCCGGATACAAATGCCGGGAATGCAGCCGCAGAAGAGAAGTTTAAAGAAGTGACAGAAGCGTATAATGTGCTGAGTGATGAGGAAAAACGAAAACTCTATGATCAGTTTGGGCATGCTGCATTTGACGGAAGTATGGGAAATGCAGGAAACGGCGGCGGTGCATATGGCGGCACTTATGGCAGCAGAGCGTACGGCGGCGGTGCATACGGCGGCACTTACGGCAGCAGAGCATATGGCAGCGGTTTTGGATCAAATGGTACATGGAGTTCAAGAGGAACAGACGGCAGTTATCAGGAATTTCATTTTGAGGGAGATGCCGGTAATATGGATGACATCTTCGAACAGTTTTTTGGAAATGGATTTCAGAAACAGGGAACAGACCTTCATGCGGAGGTGACGGTAGGGTTTGATGATGCTGCGTTTGGAAGTAAAAAAGTCATTCGGCTGCAGTCAGAGAATGGAACTGTGCAATCTCTGGAAGTGAAGATTCCGGCGGGGATCGAAGATGGAAAAACCATTCGACTTCGTGGAAAGGGAAATCCGGGACGAGGCGGCGGAACAGCCGGGGATTTGCTTTTGAAGGTGCATGTCTGTGACAAACCGGGATTTACCCGGAAGGGAAGAGATGTCTATACAACGGTTTCGGTTCCGTTTACTACAGCTGTATTTGGTGGAGAAGTACCAATTCAGACAATTTATGGAACAGTAGTCTGCAAGATCAAGCCGGGGACTCAGTCGGGCACTAAAATCCGTTTGAAAGGGAAAGGAATCGTTGCAATGAATCAGCCGTCTGTACATGGGGATCAATATGCAGAGGTTGAAATTGAAGTTCCAAGAAATCTTAGTGAAGAAGCAAGGCAGAAGCTGAAAGAGTTTGAAAACATTTGCAAGAAAGGGAAGACTAAGAGTGTAGCATAGGCAATCCAAAAGGAGCTGCGTGACTGTTTTGAAAAAAAGATAAGAAAAGCCGAGTTGTTGTTTTTCTTATCTTTTTTTGCTGTTTTTCAGGCATTTAATTGTAATCTGAAGATGTTCCAGATATAATAAGAAGGAGTTCAGAAATGAAGAATGAAAGTAGAAGGAGACAAAGAAATGGTTTACGAGATGCTGGTCCTTGATCTGGACGGGACATTGACTAATTCCAGAAAAGAGATTACAGAGCCTACCAAAAAGGCATTGATTGAGATACAGGAAGCCGGGAAAAAGGTTGTGCTTGCCAGCGGACGCCCGATCAATGGAGTACAGCCTTTGGCAGATGCGTTGGAGCTGGGTCGGTTTGGAAGCTATATCTTATCTTTTAATGGAGCAAGAATTACCCAGTGTTCCACAGGTGAGATTATTTATAATAAGACAATTCCTCATGACGTTATTGAACCGATCTATCAGATTGCAAAGCAATATAAGGACGTAGATATTATAACTTATCAGGGGGATGAGATCATTTCCGGTCTGCAGCCGAATCAATATACGGAAAAGGAAAGAATGATCAACAAGATGAAGATTAAGCCGGTAGAACATTTTTCAGAATATATAGATTTTCCGGTGAATAAACTGCTGATTCCGGGAGAACCGGTGATTCTGGAAGAGATGATGGAAGTTTTAAAGGCAAAGTTTCATTCTCTGCTAAATATATATCGTTCAGAGCCGTTCTTTTTGGAAATTATGCCGCAGAAGATCGATAAGGCATATACTTTACAGAAGTTATTGAGCAGTATCGGACTTACGGCTGACCAGATGATTTGCTGTGGAGACGGGTATAATGATTTGTCTATGATTGAATATGCCGGCCTGGGAGTAGCCATGGAGAATGCACAACCCATAGTAAAGGAAAAAGCAGATTATATTACACGTTCCAATGATGACGACGGGGTATTATATGTCATCAATCAATTTATGAGAAATAATTCGAAGCGAATATAGAATGCAGAGAATATAGAATGCAGTGGATATAGAGGATGCAGAGCATTATAGAAAGTTAAAAGATGGAGGTAAGGAAAAGTGAAAGTATTGATGTTAAATGGAAGTGCCAATGCGAAAGGAAATACATATACAGCATTGGAGGAGATTGGAAAACAGCTGGAAAAGGAAGGCGTTGATTATGAAATTTTTCAGATTGGAGCTGACCCGGTAAGAGACTGCATCGGTTGTGGACAATGTACTGAAAGCGGTTGTATTTTCACAGAGGATCGGGTCAATGATTTTATTGCAAAAGCAAAAGAGGCAGACGGATTTGTTTTTGGAACTCCGGTCTATTATGCACATCCGAGCGGACGGATTCAGGCATTTTTGGATCGGGTGTTTTACAGCAGCGGCAGGGCATTTTCTTTTAAGCCCGGGGCATCGGTGGCTGTGGCAAGACGTGGGGGAACAACAGCATCTTTTGATGTGCTGAATAAATATTTTGGAATCTCTCAGATGCCGGTTGTTGGTTCCACGTATTGGAATAACGTGCATGGAGCAGCACAAGGCGAAGCGGCTCAAGATGCAGAGGGACTGCAGACGATGCGGAATCTGGCGAGAAATATGGCATGGATGCTGAAGTGCCTGGAAACAGGGAAAGAGGCTGGGGTCGCACTTCCGGAGACGGAGAGAACGTATAAGACCAATTATATTCGATAACATTTTCTTGTTATTATAGGAAAAGTGTTTTATAATGACGAAAGGAGTCTTTGTTATTATTATGACAAGGATTCCGGACACTAATGAAATGATTCCGTTATAAGAGAGGATACATTGATGATAAAGGTGCAGGAATACAGAGGACATATTCGCAATTGGGAAGAACTTTGCGAACGTCTGGGAATTGCGTTGAATCTGTCAAGAGAAGAGCGGGAAGAAGCGATTCTGATAAATGCATACGAGACATGGGGGTATGAGATGGCGGACCATCTGCATGGTATGTTTGCGTTTGCATTGTGGGATGATAAAGAGAAAAAGTTGTTTTGTTTGAGAGATCAGTTTGGAACAAAGCCTTTTTATTATTATGAGACTGCAGATGGCGATCTCCTTTATGGAACGACAATCCGTCAGATCATGGAGCAGCCGGGGTTCGTGAAAGAACTGAATGAGGAGATGCTGCAGATTTATCTGAGTCTGACTTATGTTGCAGGAGAGGATACATTTTTCCGGGGATTAAAGAAGTTGCTGCCGGGGCGTTATCTGGTATGGCAGAATGGAAAAATGGAGATTGTACGTTACTGGAAACCGGAATTTCATCCGGATGACAGCAGGACGTTGGATGATTGGGCAGAGGAGATTCATACTACTGTTCAGGAAATCATGCCGGAACTGCGTGCAAAGGACGAGTATGCAGAGGCCTTTTTATCCGGCGGTGTAGATTCTTCCTATGTGGTAGCGATGTCAGATGTGACGGCTACAGATTCCTGTGGGTATGATGAAGAACGGTTTGATGAGTCCGGAATGGCAAAGGAAACTGCAGACCTTTTGAAGAGAGAGAATCATAGATGCAGGATTACACCGGAGGAGTATTTTGAGATCGTGCCTTGGGTGATGTACCATATGGAACAGCCGCTCGGAGATGCTTCTGCTATAGCATTTGCACTGGGCTGTAAGGCAACGGCAGAACATACGAAGATATGCTATTCCGGAGAAGGTTCCGATGAGTTCTTTGGTGGATATAATATGTATCGCAATGCAGAGCGGTACGGAGAGAATTTGAGGACTTTCTATGTAGGAAATACCAATATCATGAAGGAAGAGGAAAAACAGCGGATTTTGAAACACTATGATCCGGATGTGCTTCCGATTGAGATTGCAGCTCCGATTTATGAAGAGACAGAAGGGTTAGATCCGCTGACTAAGATGTCTGATGTGGACATTCAGATCTGGCTGGAAGGTGATATTTATCTGAATGTGGATAAGATGAGTCATGCAGCAGGACTGGAAGTCCGGATGCCTCTGACAGATCGCCGAATCTTTGATATTGCATCCAGAATGCCATCGAAATATAAGGTCAATGAAGAGCAGAATAAAGTTGCTTTTCGTACTGCGGCTGCAAAAGTGCTGCCGGAGGAAATTGCATTTCGTAAAAAACTTGGATTTATCGTTCCGATTCGAATCTGGATGGCGGATGACAGATACAATGGAGATGTCAGAGAAAAGTTTCACAGCGATTATGCAGAGAAGTTCTTTCATATGGATGAGATCAATGCGATCTTTGACGAGTATGTAGGCGGCAACTCAGATAATTGGAGAAAGGTCTGGACAATTTATACATTCCTTGTATGGTATGAGGAATACTTCATAAAACGGTAATACAGGTAAAAATATAAAGAAAAATATAAAGAATATAAAGAAAGAAAGTGAGCAGAGAATCATGCAGATTACAAACGACATCCTTTATGTAGGTGTGAATGATCACAAAGTTGATTTATTTGAGGGACAGTATGTTGTTCCAAATGGAATGTCATACAATTCTTATGTGATCAAAGACGAAAAAATTGCAGTAGTAGATACGGTTGATGCCAAATTTACTCATGAGTGGCTGGATAATTTGGAGAAGGCATTGGCAGGCGCCAAACCGGATTATCTGATCGTTCAGCATATGGAGCCGGATCACTCCGCGAATATTGAGAATTTCATGAAGATTTATCCGGAGACAAAGATTGTTGCAAATGTGAAGACATTTACAATGATGGAGAATTTCTTCCGCAATATGGATTTTGAAGGAAGAAAGGTGGAAGTGAAGAATAAAGAGACACTTTCTCTTGGTAAACATGAGTTGACATTCGTATTTGCACCGATGGTACACTGGCCGGAAGTAATGGTAACTTATGACAGTACTGACAAGGTTCTCTTCTCCGCAGATGGATTTGGTAAATTTGGCGCATTGGATGTGGAGGAAGACTGGGATTGTGAAGCACGCCGCTACTATATTGGAATTGTAGGAAAGTACGGTATGCAGGTGCAGAATTTGTTGAAAGTTGCGGCTACACTGGATATTCAGGTTATCTGCCCGCTGCATGGACCGGTTCTGAAAGAAAATCTTAGTCATTATATTGAGAAATATAATATCTGGTCTTCTTATGCAGTAGAGTCAGAAGGCGTGATGATTGCATATACTTCCGTATATGGAAATACAAAAAAAGCAGTAGAACTTCTTGCAAATAAGTTAAAAGAAAAAGGATGTCCGAAGGTAGTCGTATGTGACTTGGCACGAGAAGATATGGCAGAAGCAGTGGAAGATGCCTTCCGCTATGGCAAACTGGTTTTGGCAACGACCACATACAATGCAGACATTTTCCCATTCATGCGAACCTTTATCGAGCATCTGACAGAGCGAAACTATCAGAACCGCACCATCGGTCTGATTGAGAACGGATCCTGGGCTCCGATGGCAATCCGTACGATGAAAGGAATGTTTGAAAAGAGCAAGAATATTACATGGTTGCATAATGAAGTTAAGATCATGTCTTCTTTGAGTGAGGAGAATTTAGAACAGATTGATAAAATGGCAGAAGAACTGTGTAAAGAATATGTTGCACAGTCCAGTGAGGCTGCAAATAAAAATGATATGACTGCGTTGTTCCGCATCGGATATGGTCTTTATGTTGTAACATCCAATGATGGCACAAGAGACAATGGTTTGATTGTGAATACCGTTTCACAGCTGACAGATACTCCGAATCGTGTGGCAGTAAATATTAATAAGGCAAATTATTCTCATCACGTTATCAAGCAGACAGGTGTGTTGAATGTAAACTGTCTGTCAGTAGAGGCTCCGTTTAGCGTATTCGAGCGGTTTGGTTTCCAGAGCGGACGTCAGGTAGATAAGTTTGCAGGACAGGAAGTGCTGCGTTCCGATAATGGTTTGGTATTCCTTCCAAAATATATCAATGCATTCATGTCTCTGAAAGTAGAGCAGTATGTAGATCTGGATACACATGGTATGTTTATCTGTACAGTAACTGAGGCTCGCGTAATGAACGATAAGGATACGATGACATATACGTATTACCAGAACAACGTAAAACCAAAACCGCAGACAGATGGCAAAAAAGGTTTTGTATGTAAGGTTTGCGGATATATTTACGAGGGAGATGTTCTTCCGGATGACTATATTTGTCCATTGTGTAAGCATGGTGTGGCAGATTTTGAACCGATCGGATAAGAAAAAGATACAGAATAGTATATGAAATAGTATATAGAAGATAAGAAAAGAAGACTTGGAATATGGAAAAATATTCTAAGCCTTCTTTTCTTGATTAATAAGCCGTCAATTGATTAATTATGTCATTACTTGATTTAATTTAATATTTATTGATTATATTTAATGTTATATCCGGAAATGCTTGACAAAATATAAGATGCACGATATTATTTCAGAAAAGAAATTACAGAGTGCGCTCTGTAATTCGTAATCTGGGAGGACGATTGAATATGAAACAATGGAAAAAAATAATGTCAGCTGCAGTTGTTACTGCAATGACAGTAGGAATGCTTGCAGGATGCGGCGGAAATGATAAGAAGGCAGAAGGCGGTGAGGATGTATTTAAGATTGGTTCTATCGGACCGGTGACCGGTGCGGCTGCGATTTATGGAGAGGCTGTGAAAAATGGTGCGGAACTGGCAGTAAAAGAAATCAACGAAGCAGGCGGAATCAACGGAGTGAAGATTGAATTTGATTTTCAGGATGATGAGAATGACCCGGAAAAATCAATCAATGCATATAATACATTAAAAGACTGGGGTATGCAGGCGCTGCTTGGAACAGTAACTTCGGCTCCATGTGTGGCAGTTGGAAATGAAGCACAGGCAGACAATATGTTCTTACTTACACCGTCAGGTACAGCAGTTGAATGTGTGCAGTATGATAATGCATTTCGTGTATGTTTCTCAGATCCGATGCAAGGTCTGGAATGTGCAAAATATAT
Organism: uncultured Lachnospiraceae bacterium; assembly: GCA_905203555.1. Classification (GTDB taxonomy): domain Bacteria; phylum Bacillota; class Clostridia; order Lachnospirales; family Lachnospiraceae; genus Schaedlerella. Next base: position 36,387 of record CAJKWK010000012.1, on the reverse strand, counting down.
CAGCGATAACGCACTGGCTAAGAAAGTGGCTGTGATTTACGATAGTTCAGATGTTTATTCTACAGGAATTTATAATGCATTTGCGGCAGAAGCAAAGAAAGATGGTTTGGAAATCGTAGCTGCAGAGGCGTTTACAGCAGAGAGTAAGACAGACTTTTCCGTACAGCTTCAGAAAGCAAAAGATAAGGGCGCTGAGCTGGTATTCCTGCCATTCTACTATTCAGAGGCGGCTTTGGTACTTCAGCAGGCAGCAGGCATGAATTATGCGCCGATCTTCTTCGGATGTGACGGTATGGACGGTATTCTTGGTGTCGAAGGATTTGATGCTGCAAATGCACAGAATCTGATGTTCTTAAGTCCGTTTACACCAACATCTACGGATGAGATGGTTGTAGAATTTGTTAAGAGCTTTGAAGAAGAGTTTGGTCATACACCGATCCAGTTTGCAGCAGACGCTTATGATGGTGTCTATGCATTGAAAGCAGCGATGGAAAAGGCAGAGGTAACACCAGATATGAGCCCATCCGATATTTGTGATGCATTGAAGGGAGCCATGACAGAGATTACAATAGATGGTGTGACAGCAAAAGATCTGACTTGGGAAGCAAGCGGAGAACCAAGCAAAGAGCCTATGGTTGTTAAGATCGAAAATGGAGAATATACAGTAGTCGAATAATTAAGAATGATAGAGGGTTATCCTTCGGGATAACCTTCTTTGCAAATTCGTTGAAAAAAATGAGAGACAGGTGGGTGGATATGAGTTTTATATCTTATTTAATTAATGGTGTCAGTCTGGGAAGCGTATATGCGATTATTGCCTTAGGCTATACAATGGTATATGGAATTGCCAAGATGCTGAACTTTGCGCATGGTGATGTCATTATGATTGGTGCGTATATAGCGCTGACGGCTATGACAGGAATGGGACTTCCGCCGGTTGCGGCAGTCCTGATCGCAGTTGTATTTTGTACCGTACTCGGTATGTTGATTGAGCGGGTGGCGTATAAACCTCTTCGAAATGCGTCTTCTCCTTTGGCAGTGCTGATCACTGCAATCGGTGTCAGCTACTTACTGCAGAATATTGCGTTACTTGTGTTTGGTGCAAACACAAAGACATTTACATCCGTTGTTTCAATCCCGTCTTTGACACTGGCAGGAGGGAAACTGACTATTTCAGGAGAAACTATGATGACGATTGCAGCTTGTATTGTCATCATGATCGGACTGACTTTGTTCATTAACAAGTCAAAAGCAGGTCAGGCAATGCTTGCGGTGTCAGAAGATAAGGGCGCTGCACAGCTGATGGGAATCAATGTAAATGGAACGATTGCTCTGACGTTTGCTATTGGTTCTGCTCTGGCTGCTATTGCAGGTGTGCTCCTATGCTCTGCTTATCCGACTTTGACTCCGTATACTGGAGCAATGCCGGGAATCAAAGCCTTTGTGGCAGCTGTGTTTGGCGGGATCGGGTCCATTCCGGGAGCAATGGTTGGCGGCATTTTGCTGGGAATCATAGAGATTTTCGGGAAAGCATATATTTCTTCGCAGATGGCAGATGCCATTGTGTTCGGCGTATTGATCATTGTACTTCTTGTGAAACCTGCCGGCATTTTCGGTAAAAATATTCAGGAGAAGGTGTAGGTGGGAACGATGAAAAAGATGAACAAAACAACAAAAAACAATCTGATCACCTATTTGATGGTGATTGTAATCTATATAGTGGTGCAGGCGCTTGTAATGTCCGGAAGTGTTTCCAGTCTGCTGCAAGGCTTGCTGGTTCCGCTGTGCGCCTATGTGATTCTGGCGGTTTCCTTGAATCTGACAGTTGGAATCCTGGGAGAATTGAGTCTGGGGCATGCAGGATTTATGTGTGTGGGAGCGTTTACCAGCGCATTTTTCTCTAAATGTATGGCAGATGTCATTCCGGTGGCAGGGCTGCGTTTCTTCTTTGCACTTTTGATCGGTGCAGTATCTGCCGGAATTTTTGGAATATTGATTGGAATTCCGGTACTGCGTTTGAAAGGAGATTACCTTGCAATCGTAACTTTGGCATTTGGAGAGATTATTAAAAATATCGTCAATATTCTTTTTATTGGAAAAGATAAAAATGGATTTCATTTCTCTACAAAGGATATGATTTCATTGAACATGGAGCCGGATGGGGTGGTACTTGTAAATGGTCCTCAGGGAATTACAGGAACACCGAAGGATTCTACATTTACAATTGGTGTGATCCTGATTCTGATCACGTTGTTTATCGTATTGAATCTGATCCATTCCAGAAGTGGGCGTGCAATTATGGCAATTCGTGATAACCGGATTGCGGCAGAGTCTGTGGGAATTAATGTAACAAAATACAAATTGATGGCATTTTCGATTTCAGCGGCTCTGGCAGGTGTTGCCGGTGTAATTTATGCACATAATCTTGCGACATTGACTGCACAGCCAAAGAATTTCGGTTATAATATGTCTATCATGATCTTGGTATTTGTCGTGCTTGGAGGAATTGGAAATATTCGCGGCTCGATTATCGCAGCCATTGTTTTGACAATTCTTCCGGAAATGCTTCGTGGACTGAGTGATTATCGTATGCTGATCTATGCGATTGTGCTGATTGTGATGATGTTATATAACTGGAGTCCAAAGGCGATTGTCTGGAGAGAAAAGTATTTCTCCAGATTTAAAATGAAAAAGAAAGTAAAAGAGGAGGTTTAAGTGTTATGGCATTATTAGAAGTAACCAATTTAGGAATCTCCTTTGGCGGACTTCGCGCGGTAAATGAGTTCCATCTGAATATTGAAAAGGGCTGTCTGTATGGCTTAATTGGACCAAACGGTGCCGGAAAAACGACAGTGTTTAACTTGCTGACGGGAGTGTATAAGCCGGATGAAGGAATTATCAAGCTGGACGGAGAAAATATTGTTGGAAAGAAGACGATCGACATCAATAAAGCCGGAATTGCAAGAACTTTTCAAAATATCCGTCTGTTTAAGGATTTGACAGTGCTGGATAATGTAAAGGCGGGGCTGCATAATCATTATAAATATACGACGCTGGAGGGAATTCTGCGGCTGCCGAATTATCGGAAAATGGAAAAGGCAATGGATGAGAAGGCGCTGGAACTGTTAAAGGTATTTGATCTGGATGGAGAGGCGCAGACTTTGGCGTCCAATCTTCCTTACGGAAAGCAAAGAAAACTGGAGATTACACGTGCATTGGCAACAGAGCCGAAATTATTGCTTTTGGATGAGCCTGCGGCAGGTATGAATCCGAATGAAACAAGGGAACTGATGGAGACAATCCGGTTCGTGCGTGATCATTTTGATATGACAATTCTTCTGATAGAGCATGATATGAAACTGGTGTCGGGAATCTGCGAAAAGCTGACAGTGCTGAACTTTGGGCAGGTGCTTGCAGAGGGCAGTACCGCAGAGGTATTGAACAATCCAGAAGTAATCAAAGCATATTTAGGAGAATAAGGGGGTGACGTCATGGCAATGCTTGAGGTAAAAGATATTGAGGTATATTATGGAGTGATTCAGGCAATCAAAGGGATTTCTTTTGAGGTAAATGAAGGCGAGGTCATCGCTTTGATCGGGGCGAATGGAGCGGGAAAAACAACAACGCTGCATACCATTACCGGACTGCTGTCCCCGAAAAAAGGCTCTGTTATTTTTGAAGGACAGGATATTACAAAGGTTCCGGCACACAAGATTGTATCCCTCGGAATGGCGCATGTTCCGGAAGGACGTCGTGTGTTCGCAGAATTGACTGTGTATCAGAATCTGAAAATGGGCGCATATACAAGAAAGGATAAGGCGGAGATTGAAGAAACGCTGCAGATGGTGTATAAGCGCTTTCCGAGACTGGAAGAACGAAAGAACCAGCTTGCAGGAACATTGAGTGGAGGAGAGCAGCAGATGCTGGCGATGGGGCGCGCACTGATGTCTCATCCAAAAATCATCGTGATGGATGAACCGTCTATGGGATTGTCTCCGATTCTGGTCAATGAAATTTTTGATATCATCAAGGAAGTCAGCGCCAGTGGTACTACGGTGCTTCTGGTAGAGCAGAATGCGAAAAAGGCATTATCCATTGCGGATCGTGCATATGTATTAGAAACCGGTAAGATTGTGCTGGAAGGCGATGCAAAAGAATTGATGAACGATGATTCTATCAAGAAAGCGTATCTTGGAGAATAGGGGGGTTCGGATATGGAAAATATTGTAGTAACGATTGCAAGACAGTATGGAAGTGGTGGGAAAACCATTGGAGAAATGTATGCAAAAGAAATGGGAATCCCATGTTATGGAAGTAATCTGCTGCAGATGGCATCAGAGGAGAGTGGAATCAATGAAACATTATTCCGGCAGTTGGATGAAAAACTTCGAAACAGTCCGTTGCTTCGCATGACAACGGATGTGTATGACGGCAAGGTAATCCCGCCGGGAAACAAAGATTTTGTTTCCGCAAAAAATCTGTTTAATTATCAGGCTGAGGTCATTAAGCGTCTGGCAAAGACAGAAACCTGTGTGATCGTGGGGCGTGCGGCAGATTTTGTATTAAAGGATTATCCAAACGTGGTCAGTGTGTTTGTGCATGCGTCAGAGGAATTTAATCTGGCAAGAGCGATGGAGCGCAATAGTATGACGACCGAGGAGATGAAGAAATTCATTGCAACGACGGACAAATATCGTTCGGAGTATTACAAGCATTATACCGGAAGAGAATGGTCAGATGCAAGAAACTATGACTTGTGTCTGAACAGTGGAAAACTGGGATTTGAAAAATGTGTAGAAGAAATCAAGGCATATATTAAAGTGCGTTTTGCATAATCACAACCGAAAAGGACGGAGCAGAAACAGAAGGAATCGTTCTGTGTTCTGCCCGTCTTTTTTCGGTTGTGATTCACATTTAAAAGAAAGAAATTCTGTGGTATGATTACATAGATACATGTTAAATGGTTCAACAGGAGGATATGTATGTCGCTGCAGTTTATTTTTGGAAATTCAGGGGCTGGAAAGTCCCATTATTTATACAAATATATAGTACAGGAGTCGATGGCGCATCCGGATACGAATTATCTGGTGCTGGTGCCGGAACAATTTACCATGCAGACACAGAAGGATTTGTGTATGGCTCATCCACGTCATGGGATTATGAATATTGATGTTCTGAGTTTTGTGCGCCTTTCGCATCGTATTTTTGAAGAAACCGGAAGAGAGACAAAACGGGTGCTGGATGATGAGGGTAAGAATCTGATCCTTCGGAAAATCGCAGGAAGATATGAAGAGGAACTGAAGGTGTTGCGAGGCAATTTGAAAAAGCAAGGATACATCAGTGAGGTAAAGTCTGTTATTTCCGAGTTTACCCAGTATGGGATCGGGTTCGAGGAGCTGGATCGTTTTTTGGATACCCTGGATCCGGAAAGTTATCTGGCATACAAGCTGCGTGATATTCGCACCGTGTACGAAGGGTTTGAAAATTATCTTGCAGATCGTTATATCACAAAGGAAGAACTTCTGGATCTGTTAAGTGATGCGGTTCCGGAGTCTGCAATTTTAAAGGACAGTGTTGTGGCATTGGATGGATTTACAGGCTTTACACCGGTGCAGAATCGTCTGTTAGGGGAGTTGTTAAAGGTATGCCGCCAGGTGATTGTCACAGTGGAGCTGGATCCGAGGGAGGATGCATTTACCTATCGTCATCCATATCAGCTGTTTGCAATCAGTAAGCAGATGGTTACGTCGCTTGTTAAGATTGCAGAAGACTGCAGGGTGTCGATAGAAGAACCGGTTTCATTGTATGAAAAACCGGTTGCGAGATTTCGGAACAATCCGATGATGGGATTTCTGGAGGAGGAAATCTTTCGTTATACAGGAAATAAATATACACAGACCGGAGCGATTTCCATACATGCTGCACGAACTCCGCGGGAAGAGGCGGCGTTTGTGGCATCTGAAATCCGTCGGCTGGTGAGAAAAAGCGGATATCGTTTCCGGGATATCGCAGTGATTGTAAGCGATATGAATGCCTATGCAGATGCGTTGGAAAAGCATTGCAAAGACTATGAGGTTCCGTTTTTTATGGATTATAAAAAAAGTATTTTGCTGAATGCGTTTGTAGAGTATGTGCGGAGCCTTCTGGCGATGGCGGAACAGAATTTTTCTTACGAAAGTGTGTTTCGATTCCTTCGTACAGGCATGAGTGGTTTTTCGCATGAAGAAGTTGATAAGCTGGAGAATTACGTGCTTGCGCTGGGCGTGAAAGGATATAAAAGCTGGCAGGCAGTCTGGGTGCGGAGAACGGCAGGGGTGAAGGAAGAGGAACTGGCGGAACTGAATCATTTGCGGGTTTGCTTTGTGGAAAAAATCGATGCCCTTGTTACTATTTTGAAAAAAAGAAACAAAACAGTAAAAGATGTTACGATGGCAGTGTATGAATTTTTCCGGAAGGAACAGCTTCAGGAGCAGATCCGGCGAATGGAACTGCAATTTCAGGAAAAGGGAGAGCTGGCGCTGGCAAAGGAATATGCACAGATTTATCGAATTGTGATCGAGTTGTTTGATAAGTTTGTGGAACTGCTGGGGGAGGAACGTATTTCGTTAAAGGAATATTGTGAGCTTTTGGATGCCGGATTGGAAGAGGCGAAGGTAGGAGTGATTCCGCCGGGATTGGATCAGGTGGTGATCGGGGATATGCAGAGAACCCGTCTGAATAATTTGAAAGTTTTGTTTTTTGTGGGAGCAAATGATACCTTTCTTCCGGGAAAACTGGGACAGGGAGGGCTGCTTTCGGAGCGGGACAGAGAGAAGTTTTCAGGACAGAAACTGGCGCTGTCTCCGGGAATGAAGGAAAAGACGTATATTCAGAAGTTTTATTTGTATATGAATCTGACCAAACCATCGGAACAGCTAATTCTTTCTTTTGCTAAGACTTCAAGCGATGGAAAGGCACTTCGGCCCGCTTATTTGATCCAGGATCTGCAGCGGATGTTTCCGGCGCTTCGGATTCGAGAAGAAGAGAAAAAGACATTGACAGAGCGGGAACTGAATCGTACACAGGGCGCCAGAGAACTGGCTGCGGGACTGCGTGACAGGGAGTCCGGGCTGTCGGATGAATGGAAAGAATTGTATACCTGGTACCGGGAAACGTAAGAGCGGCGCAACCAGGCGGACCGGATTCTGGAGGCGGCATTTTATCGGCAAAAGGCAGATGGCCTGGCGGCGGATACGGCACTGGAATTATACGGGGATTTGACTAGGGCAAGCGTTACCCGGCTGGAGCGGTTTGCTTCTTGTTCGTATGCCCACTTTCTGGCGTATGGTCTGCGTCTTTCGGAACGGGAATACTATCAGTTTGAATCGATCGACCTGGGGAATATTGCGCATCAGGCAATGGAGAGGTATGCCCGCCGGATCGAAAAAGATGATTTGGATTGGGTTCTGATTCCGGAGGAGGTACGCAGCATGCTGATTGAAGAAAGCGTTGAAGAAAGTATCGTAGATTATGGCAATACAGTGCTTTATAGTACTGCCCGTAACGAATATATCATTACGCGAATCAAACAGCTTTTGAAACGATCCGTTTGGGCGTTGACAAAACAGTTGGAAAACAGTGATTTTCGGCCGAGTAAATTTGAGATGAAATTTGGCAGCGGAAAGATTGACAGGGTGGATTTGTGTGAAGACGATGGAACAGTGTATGTGAAGGTGATTGATTATAAAACCGGAAGTCGTAAGTTTGATATTACAGCGTTATATTACGGTTTGCAGATGCAGCTCCCGGTTTATATGAATGCTGCAATGGACATTATGCAGAAACAGTATCCACAGGAAGAGGTCGTGCCGGCTGGTATTTTTTATTATCGGATTCAGGATCCGTTTGTGGAGAAAGTGAAAAATGAGTCTATGCTGGAAGAAAGCATGCTGGAAAAATTAAAACTGGACGGCATTGTCAATGCGGATAAAGTTGTGTTAGAGCATCTGGAACGAAACCTGGAAGGAAGTTCTAAACTGCTCCCGATCAGCCGAAACAAAAGCGGCAGTCTGAGCGCGGCGTCTAAGGCGTTGGATCCGGCAACGTTTTTGTCACTTTTGGATTATATCAAGGTGAAAGAGGCGGAATTGAAAGAGGAAATTGCATCCGGGCGGACAGAGGCGGCACCTTATGTTTTGGGAAATCACAGTGGATGCGAATACTGCGCATATCGTGATATTTGCAGATTCGATACAGAGATGGAAGGCTTTGAATATCGGAATCTGGAGAAACATTCACTGGAAGTGGTTATGAGCCTGATTCAAGGAAAGTTAGAGGAAGAGTAAATGGGTGTAAAATGGACAAAAGAACAGCAGAAAGTCATTGAATTGAGAAACCGGAATATTTTGGTTTCTGCAGCGGCCGGTTCCGGAAAAACAGCGGTTCTGGTTGAGCGGATCATCGGAATGCTGACAGACGAAGAACATCCGATCGATGTGGATCGGTTGCTGATCGTTACGTTTACAGACGCAGCGGCATCGGAAATGAAGGAGAGGATTCGCAGCGCCATCGATACAGCGCTTGAGGAACAGCCGGGGAATGCACATCTGCAGAGGCAGTCTACACTGATTCACAGCGCACAGATTACGACGATTCACAGTTTCTGTTTATCGGTTATACGGGAACATTTTCACCTGATCGATATAGATCCCGGCTTTCGGATAGCGGAAGAGGGCGAGCTGCGTCTGATGAAACAGGATGTTTTGGCAGAATTGTTAGAAGAATGTTATGCCGGTGGGGAAGAGGCGTTTTTGGAACTGGTGGAAAAACTGGGGAATGGTAAGAACGATAAGAATCTGGAACAGATGATTTTGCAGTTGTATGAGTATTCCAGAAGTTACCCACAGCCACAAAAGTGGCTGGAGCGTTGTGTGGAACAATACCGGGAGTGCGAGGAGTATGTGTCAGGCGATTGCGAGGAAGAACCGGCTTTTCTTGGTCAGGTGCAGAAGTGGGTACAAAATTACATGAATGATCTTGTAAAACTTGTGGACCAGTGTGTGAAAATCTGTGAGGAACCGGACGGACCGTATATGTATGTTCCAATGCTGGAGGAGGATCTGGCTTTTCTGGAGAAACTGGCGAAAGCAGAAAGTTTTCAGGAGATGTATCAGAGCGTTTCAGAGGTGAAATGGAAAGCTCTTTCTCGAAAAAAAGATGAGACTGTAGATCCGGAGAAACGGCAGGAGATTCAGGATAAGAGAAAGCGGATCAAAAATCTGATAGAAGGATTGCAGAAAAGCTACTTTTATGAAGAAACACACGAGTTGCTTTTGGATATGGCAAAGACGAAAAATACGATGGAATTGCTAGTGAAACTGGTGAATCAATTTTCGGAAATGTTTACAGTGCAAAAACAGAAAAAACATCTCATAGATTACGCAGATATGGAGCAATTTGCTCTGAAAATCTTAACCGTAGAGGAAGATGGAAGACTGATCCCTTCCCAGACTGCAAAAGAATATCAGGAGCAGTTTGTTGAAGTGATGATCGATGAGTATCAGGACAGCAACCTGATCCAGGAAACTATTTTGACCAGTGTATCTACGGTGAGCCGGGGAATTTATAATATCTTCATGGTAGGAGATGTGAAACAGAGTATTTATCGGTTTCGTCTGTCCAGACCGGAGTTATTTATGGAGAAATACGATCAGTATTCTTCGGAAGAAAGTGAAACGCAGAAAATAGATCTTCATAAAAATTTCCGCAGCAGGCAGGAAGTGATTGATGGGGTGAATTATATTTTCCGGCGGATCATGTGCAGAGAATTGGGTGGGATTGAATACGATGATCAGGCAGCGCTGTATTCCGGGGCAGAATTTGAACCGGAGTATGGAGCGGATGGAAAATCTTCATATGAGATGGAACTTCTTCTGGTCAATGCACAGAAAAGTGATGAGGAATTAATCTTAAAAAAGAATAAAAAAGAGCTGGAAGTCCAGATCATTGCAAAAAGAATTAAGGAACTGATCCGCACAGCAAAGGTTACTGATAAAGAGAGCGGACAGCTGAGACCGGCAGAGTACCGGGATATCGTGATTCTGATGAGAAGTGTAAAAGGCTGGGGGGATACGGTGTCTTCCGTATTGGCAGAGGAAGGAATCCCGGCATATATCGGAAGTTCGGAAGGCTATTTTGGCGCTTATGAGATCAGCGTTCTTCTGGATTATCTGCAATTACTTGATAATCAGCGACAGGATCTGCCGCTTGCCGCAGTTCTGGCATCTCCGTTTGTTGGATTGGAGCCGCAACAGTTGGCGGAGATTCGTTTGGCAGCAAAAGAAGGATTTTTTTATGAGGCTGCGGAACGGCTGGCTCAGGCAGAAGAGGAGGAGAATGATCTTACAAATAAGCTGCGGACATTTTACCGGCAGCTGACGAGGTTTCGGGAAATGGTTCCCTATACGGCAATCCATGAACTGCTGCAGAAAATCATAGAAGAAACCGGATATGGTCTATATGTTGCAGCGATGCCGGGCGGGGAGCGCCGGAGCGCAAATGTGGAAATGCTCGTGGAAAAAGCAGCGGCGTTTGAAGGAACCAGTTATAAGGGGTTATTTAATTTTATCAGATATATTGAGCAGCTGCAGAAATATGATGTGGACTATGGAGAGGCAAATGTTGCGGATGAGTTGGAAAATACAGTAAGGATCATGAGTATCCACAAAAGTAAGGGACTGGAATTTCCGATTGTATTTGTTGCGGGGCTGGGAAAGCGTTTCAATACGACAGATCTGACGGGGAGTATGATTATCCACCCGGAATGGGGCGTTGGTTTGGATGCAGTGGATTTGGTACGAAGAACAAAGAGTGCTACCTTCTTAAAAAGGATCATTCAGCAGGAAGTGAAGATGGAAAATCTGGGAGAGGAATTGCGTGTTCTTTATGTGGCGTTGACTCGTGCGAAGGAGAAATTGATTCTGGTGGGAAGTCCCAGTCAGAAAAGTCTGCAGGAGATTGAAAAAGAAAAAGAGGTACGAAAGAGTACGGAGGAACGGGAAGATGGAACCCTTCCTTTCTATGAACTTGTCAGTGCAGGAAATTATATGCACTGGGTTCTGCCGGTACTCAGGAATCCGGATGCTCCTGTACGAATAGAGGTGATTGATCGCTCAGATGTGGATGAAGAGGGCAGGATTGAGTTTCAGAGTGAATATCTGGCGAAAGAGGTACTGGAGCATTGGAAACCGCAGAAAGTATATGCCCCAAAATTGAGAGAACATCTGGAAAGTCAGGAGCAGTACCAATATCCTTACGCCGAAGAGCAAAAGTTGAAATTAAAATTTACTGTTTCAGAATTGAAAAAACGTGCCTACCTGCAGGAAGAAGGCGGAGAGGAAATCTTTGAAGAGCCGGAAGTGGTTCCGTTGATTCCACAGTTTTTACAGGAAGAGGAAACGTTGACAGGAGCGTCCAGAGGAAGTGCCTATCATAAAGTATTGGAATTGCTGGACTATGAGCAGACGTACGATGAACAGACACTTTGTCTGGAGATAGAGAAACTGCACACCGAAGGAAAATTATCGAGGGAAATGGCACAGTGTATCCGGGCTGTTGATATCCTGAGGTTTTTGAATTCGGATGCCGGACAGCGTATGCAGGCAGCGGCAAGACAGAAAAAACTGTCAAAAGAACAGCCATTTGTGCTTGGTGTAGATGCGAGAGAAATCTATCCGGATACAAAGGGGGAAGAAATGATTCTGGTGCAGGGAATCATCGATGTCTATTTTGAAGAGGATGGAGAATTGGTCGTACTGGATTATAAAACTGACCGGGTACGCACTGCAAGAGAACTGAAGGAGAGGTATCATGCACAGTTGGATTATTATGCACAGGCTTTGGAACAGCTTCTTCAAAAGAAGGTAAAAGAAAAAATTATTTATTCCTTTACATTGGGTGAGGAGATTATCCTGTGATACAAGGGCGGCAGATTATGCCGCCCTTTTTCTTAAGAAAATCTTCTCTATTTTTTAATTGACAAACAATATTATACGGAATATAATATAGTCAAGAAAACAATATTAATAGATTTACAATATTATAAGAAAAAAGCAGAAGAGGTGGTCCTATGGTATTTAACACAGGCGCAGCACTATTGGATGCAATTGTTTTAGCAGTCGTTTCACATGAGGCGGAAGGAACATATGGGTATAAGATTACGCAGGATGTAAGAAAAGCGATTGATGTATCAGAATCTACGCTTTATCCGGTACTTAGAAGATTGCAGAAAGATGAGTGTCTGGAGGTTTATGACAAGCAATTTGATGGAAGAAACAGAAGATATTACAAGACAACAGAAAAAGGAATGGCACAGTTGAATTTATATAAGGTAGAGTGGAAGAACTATTCAAAGAAGATACAGGAGATATTCGAGGGAGGTGTGGCAATATGAACCGGAATGAATTTTTGAGAAGACTGGAGGTTCTCTTATCTGATATTTCAAAGGAAGAGAGAGAAGAGGCGCTCCAATATTATAGAGATTATTTTGAGGATGCAGGAGCGGAACATGAGGCGGATGTTATTCGCGAATTGGGAAGTCCGGAAAAGGTTGCCGAGACAATCAAAGCGGATTTAACCCGGGATGCTTATACGGAGGATGCGGCACAGTCATTTCCGGCGCAAACCGGAACGACCCAGAATACACAGAGCGCACCGAAGAGCAGCAATGGGCTGAAGGTATTACTGATCGTGTTGATTGTGTTGGTTGGCGCTCCGATCATTCTTCCGATTGGGTTTGTATTAGTGTTGGCAGTAATCGGAATCGTAATTGCAGCATTTTCATTTTTTGCAGGACTTGTATTAGGGGCGCTTGCAATCATCTGCGCCGGTCTTGTCATCATTGCAGTTGGTATACCGCTGTTAGTGGCGGCACTTCCGGCAGGACTGTTATCTATCGGCAGTGGGCTTGTGGTTCTGGTTGTTGGGCTGATCGGAACGGTGGCAACGATAAAACTTTGTATCGTAATGTATCCGGCAATGTTTCGGATTATGGTAAATATCTGCAGATGGCCATTTTATCATAAGAAAAAGGCAAATGTATGAAAAAGGACACCGGGAGTAATGCTATGGTAAAGAAAGGTGGTTGAGAAGAGATGAAAAAGGGATGGAAGATCTTTTGGATTGTTTGTGCAAGTGTAGCCGGGATCGGAGTAGTTCTGGCAGTGGTCGGAGTCATAATGGGGGCGACGTTTGGAAGTATCCAGGCAGCGTTTTGGAATTATGGACATCGTGCGGAACAGCGCTTTGAGGCGATTGAAGAAACAGTGGAAGTAGAGGATGATTTTGACGAAGACGAGTTTTTGGATGGTGCAGATTGGGATGATCGAGCTTCTAATGCAGAAGTGATCTCAAATGGAAGTACCGTTCATCTGGATGGAATCCGCCAGCTGGATGTAGAGCTTTCACATTTGCGGATTGTTCTTGAGGAAAGTACGGGAACTGAACTGGAGTTTCAAACCAGTAATATTCCGGAAGACGCAGCAGGGGAACTGGTGCTGAAACAAGAGGGCGAGGAGCTGGATGTTTTCATTCGTAATGAGCAGAACTGGAAAGCGATTATGAAAAATCGTGGAGAAGTTGGTACGCTGACGATGCAGATTCCAAAGAATCAGTTGACACAGATGAGTTTTTCTATCGCAGGGGGCGGAGTTCTGGAGGCAGCGCAGGTTCAGACCGGTGAATTGGATATAGAAGTGGGAGCTGGTTTGATTCAACTGCAGAATGTACAGGTGGATGCATTAGATCTGGAAGTGGGAGCCGGGGATGCGAGTGTAACAGGAACAATCAATCGTGAGGCAAGTATCGACTGTGGAATCGGTACAGTAGATCTGCAGCTGACCGGAACACAGCAGGATTACAGTTACTCTATGGAATGTGGGGCAGGTGTCATTCAGATTGGAAATGATGTATATAGTGGTATTTCAAATGGAAAAACAATTATGAACGGTGGAGCAATGATAGAGATGGAGTGCGGAGCCGGAGAAGTAACAGTTGGTTTTAGTGGAAGATAAATCAGTTTAAAAAGGAGAAGAGGAAGATGAAAAAAGTATATCGTTCAAAAGAAAACCGGATGGTTTGCGGTGTGTGTGGAGGAATTGCGGAATATTTTAATATTGATCCTACGTTGGTGAGACTGGGCTGGGTATTGGTTGCTGTATGTAGTTTTGGAACTGGAGTTTTGGCATACTTTATCGCAGCAGTTATTATACCGGATATACAATAAGAGAGAGTGAGAAAAAGAATATGGAAAGTAAAAAAGCAGTTCCATCAATGGATGTTTGGATGAAAGAGGCAAAGGCAGATGCAGGTGCTCCGGCTTGTGGAATGTATTTGTTTCACAACGGAGTGGTACGGCAGAGTGCGAAGGCAAAGGTACGCCAGGGAGATGAGAATGTTTCAGAAGTAAAGGGCATGATCTTTTCCTATGATGCAGAGCAGGTAGAGCGGGCAGTGGAAGATGCCCGCCGGATGCCCGGCATCGGCTATGTCAGAGTGTGGCTGAATGAGGGAAAGCTGAATGTCGGTGACGATATCATGTTTGTGTTGATCGGCGGAGATATTCGGCCTCATGTGGTAGACGCACTGCAAGCTCTGGTAGGAGAATTGAAAAATCATTGTGTCAAAGAAGAAGAGTTGTTTTTGTAAGCTGTTTTGAAAAGTTTTTACTTTTAAAATATCTGAATTGGGTGTAATATGAGAATAACATTTGAAATGATGGAGGGTAAGAACGATGAAAACAGCACTTGTAATTATGGCTGCCGGGATTGGTTCCAGATTCGGCGGAGGGATTAAGCAGTTGGAACCGGTTGGACCAAATGGCGAGATTATCATGGACTATTCCATTCACGATGCAGTAGAGGCGGGCTTTGATAAGATCGTTTTTATTATTCGCCGGGATATTGAGGCGGATTTTCGTGAGGCGATCGGAAATCGCATGGAACAGCTGTGTGCTCTGAAAGGTGTGGAGATAGCATATGCTTTTCAGGAGATGGATGACCTGCCGGAGGGAATTACGGTACCGGAAGGCCGGAAGAAACCATGGGGTACAGGACAGGCTGTATTGGCGTGCAGAGAGATCATCAAAGAGCCATTTGCTGTAATCAACGCGGATGATTATTATGGAAAAGAGGCATTTGTGAGACTGCATGATTTTCTGCAGGGATATACGCCGGACAAGGCGGCAGAATTCTGTATGGCAGGATTTATTTTGAAAAATACATTAAGTGAAAACGGCGGTGTTACGAGAGGAGTCTGCCAGCTGGATGCAGATGAGTATCTGACCGGAGTTCATGAGACTTCAAATATTGTCAAGACTGCTGACGGAGCAGCTATTGAAGAGGAAAATGGTCTGCGTCCGATTGACCCGATGTCTTACGTATCGATGAATATGTGGGGACTGACACCGGAGTTTATTCAGATGCTGGAAAAGGGATTTGTGGAATTCTTTGAAAAAATAGATGGAAATGAGGAGAAGGCAGAATATCTGCTTCCGATTTATATTGATGAATTGCTTCAGGCAGGAAAGGTCAGTGTAAAGGTATTGGAAACAGCAGACAAGTGGTTTGGCGTTACATATAAGGAGGATAAACCAGTTGTTGTAGAGTCTTTCCAGAATCTGATTAAGACCGGAGTATATGAGCAGGATCTGTTTGCAGATTGGAAATAGATACGAAATCTTAAGTTTCCCTAAACTCCTTGACAAATCATTACTTGAAAGATATTATAATCAGTAGTTAATTTATTGTTAACAATTTGTAATGGTTTTGCGAGACAGCAGACGATTACAACATATTTGAAGATATAACAGGTGATGAGGAAGAGGAGTACATAAGGACTTCTGACAGAGAGAGCAGTTCATTGGCTGGAAGGCTGCTTCAGAGTAAGAATTGTGGAAGGTAGCTTCTGAACCGAATATCCGAATGCGTATGCGGGAGGGTATTCCGGAGTGGTTCCCGTTACAGAACCAAGAGCTGTATGCAGAGGAAGATCAGGAAGACTCTGTTGCAGAAAAAAGGTGGTACCGCGGATATATTTCGCCCTTTACAGTTTTGTAAAGGGCGTTTTTCAATGTAAGAATTGTGAAAATCTCGTGAACTGCCATTGGGAATGAGAGGAAAGAGGAGAGCACAAGGAGGCAACAATGAGTAAGGAATTAGCAAAAACTTATAATCCAAAAGAGATTGAAGAAAAGTTGTATGAGAGATGGTGTGAAAATAAGTATTTTCACGCAGAAGTAGACAGAAGTAAAAAACCGTTTACAACGGTGATGCCGCCACCGAATATTACCGGAAAACTGCATATGGGACATGCCCTTGACAATACCCTGCAGGATATTCTGATTCGTTATAAGAGAATGGAAGGATACAATGCACTGTGGATTCCGGGAACAGACCATGCGGCAATTTCTACAGAAGTAAAGGTTACCAATCAGTTAAAAGAAGAAGGTATTGACAAGAAGGAGCTTGGGCGTGAAGGTTTTCTTGAGCGTACATGGCAGTGGAAGGAAGAATATGCCGGAACCATCGAAGGACAGCTGAAAAAGCTGGGTGTATCTTGTGATTGGGACAGAGAGCGTTTCACAATGGACGAGGGATGCTCCAAAGCAGTAGAAGAAGTATTTATCAAATTATATGAAAAAGGATATATCTACAAAGGATCCAGAATCATCAACTGGTGTCCGGTATGTAAGACGTCTCTTTCTGATGCAGAGGTTGAACATGAGGAACAGGCAGGACATTTTTGGCACATCAAATATCCGATCGTAGGAACAGATCAGTTCCTTGAGATTGCGACCACACGTCCGGAGACAATGCTTGGTGATACTGCAATCGCAGTACATCCGGATGATGAGAGATACAAAGATATTGTCGGCAAGAATGTTTTACTCCCGTTGGTGAATAAAGAAATCCCAATCGTTGCAGATTATTATGTAGACAAAGAGTTTGGAACCGGAGCAGTGAAGATTACACCGGCTCATGACCCGAACGACTTTGAAGTTGGCAAACGTCACAACCTGCCGGAAATCAATATTATGAATGATGATGCTACTATCAATGAAAAGGGTGGTAAGTATGCAGGAATGGATCGCTATGAGGCGAGAAAAGCCATTGTCAAAGATCTGGAAGAACAGGGATATCTGGTGAAGATCGAACCACATTCTCATAATGTAGGAACGCATGACCGCTGTGGTACAACGGTAGAACCATTGATTAAACAGCAGTGGTTTGTAAAGATGGAAGAACTGGCAAAACCGGCGATCGAGGCGTTGAAAACAGGGGAATTAAAATTTGTTCCGGAGCGTTTTAACAAGATTTACCTGCATTGGCTGGAAAATATCAAAGACTGGTGTATTTCCCGTCAGATCTGGTGGGGACACCGGATTCCGGCTTATTATTGTGATGAGTGCGGTGAGTTTGTAGTAGCAAGAGAGATGCCGGAGAAATGTCCGCATTGTGGATGCACACATTTCACACAGGATGAAGATACATTGGATACATGGTTCAGTTCCGCACTGTGGCCGTTCTCTACTTTGGGATGGCCGGAGAAAACAGAGGATCTGGATTACTTCTATCCGACAGACGTATTGGTAACCGGATATGACATTATATTCTTCTGGGTAATCCGTATGGTATTCTCCGGATTGGAACATACAGGAAAATCACCGTTCCATACAGTTTTGATTCATGGACTGGTTCGTGATTCTCAGGGACGTAAGATGAGCAAGTCTCTTGGAAACGGAATTGACCCATTGGAAATCATCGATCAGTATGGTGCAGATGCGCTCCGTCTGACGCTGGTTACAGGAAACGCACCGGGAAATGATATGCGTTTCTACAATGAAAGAGTGGAGGCAAGCCGTAATTTTGCAAATAAAGTATGGAATGCATCTCGTTTCATTCTGATGAACATGAAGGAAAATGTAATTGCAGAGCCGGATCACAAGCTCTTTACAGCGGCAGATCGTTGGATTTTATCCAGAGTCAATACATTGGCAAAAGATGTAACAGAGAATATGGATAAATTCGAACTTGGAATTGCAGTACAGAAGGTGTATGACTTTGTTTGGGATGAGTTCTGTGACTGGTATGTAGAGATGGCAAAATATCGTATTTACCATGCAGAGGAGAAACCGGAAGAGGCAAATTGTGCACTGTGGGTATTGAAAACAGTTCTTGGAAATGCATTGAAACTTCTTCATCCGTTTATGCCATTTATTACGGAGGAAATCTACGGAGCACTTGTTCCGGAAGAGGAATCTTTGATGATGTCTTCCTGGCCGGTATACAAAGATGAGTGGAACTTCCCGGCAGACGAGGCAACGGTGGAGCATGTAAAGGATATTACAAGAGGAATCCGTAATATGCGTGCAGAGATGAACGTGCCGAATAATCGTCGTACAAAAGTATTTGTAATCAGTGAAGACCAGAGCCTTCTGGAAGGTGTGGACAGCTTGAAAGACGCTGCAATGCCGTTGATGCTGGCAAATGAGATTCTTGTAAATACAGAAAAGAAAGAGATTGCAGAAGACGCCGTATCAATTGTAGTTCCGGGAGCAACGGTATATCTTCCGCTGGAAGACCTGGTTGATTTTGAACAGGAACTGGAGCGTCTGCAAAAAGAAGAAGAAAAACTGACAAAAGAAATTGCGAGAGCAAAAGGAATGTTGTCGAACGAGCGGTTTGTAAGCAAAGCTCCGGCAGCAAAGGTACAGGAGGAAAAAGAGAAACTGGAGAAATATACCCAGATGCTTTCTCAGGTACAGGAGCGTATCGCAGGATTAAAAAGAGGTCTTGAATGAAACAAATTCATATAAAAAAGCCAAATATCAGAGGCTTTTTTCAGAAGATTAAAAATTTGAATAAAGAAGAGATCAAAGCGTCATGGCAGGCCAGAAAGGCAAGGCGGGAATATATTCTGGAGCAGAGACGAAACAGCAGGTTTGCAAAGAAAATGCAGCCGGTATACCGGATAATGAATCTTCTTTCGCCACTGTTTCATTTCCTGCTTGCCTGTGTATTGAATTTCTTTATAGAGGTAGTTTCACGTCATTCGTTGTTTGAGGCATGGGATTATATGGTGGGTACACCACTGCCGTTTTTGTTTAATGCATTTTTGATCACTGCTACATTTTCAATTGTGTATCTGGTGCGACGGCGGGTGTTTGCCCGGATTCTGCTCAGTGTGTTCTGGCTGTTCCTGGGCACCTGCAACGGATATCTTTTGCTGAAACGAGTGACACCGTTTAATGCGCAGGATTTGAAAGTGTTGTCAGATGCACTTTCGTTGACCGGAAATTATTTCTCTACGTTGGAGTTGATTCTTTTGATCGTGGGAATCGGCGCAGTTGTAATCTGGGTCATTTCCATGTGGAGACGAGGCGGTCAGTATACGGGAAAGATGCATCGGTTCCTTGCATTGATCGGAGTGGGCTGCTGGATTGGAGCATACATGCTGTTGACCAATATTGCAATTGACCAGCGTGTAGTATCAAATTATTTTGGAAATATTGCTTTTGCATATGAGGACTATGGATTTCCTTATTGTTTTACGGCAAGTTTGTTTAACACAGGAATCTCGGAGCCGTCCGGTTACAGCGAAGAGACTATGGCGGCGATTGACAGCAATGGCGCCCTGAATGTGAGCGAGACCGGAAGAAGTGAAGAGGAACTTCCCAATATCATTGTTGTGCAGCTGGAGTCTTATTTCGATCCTACAGAAGTAGAGTGGCTGCAGTTTTCAGAAGATCCGATTCCGAATCTGAGAAAAATGTATCAGGAATATTCGTCAGGATATTTTAAAGTGCCGTCTGTAGGAGCCGGAACTGCAAATACAGAGTTTGAAGTGCTTACCGGAATGAGTATGCGATTCTTTGGACCCGGAGAATATCCTTATAAGACGTATGGCAAGACAAAGGTGATCGAAAGCGCAGCGACTGCATTGGGAGAACTGGGATATGGTTCCGAAGCACTTCATAACAACGGCGGTAATTTTTACAGCCGGGCACAGGTGTTTAATCACATGGGCTTTGATCATTTTACGAGTAAGGAATTTATGAATATTCTTCGTACCACACCAAATGGCTGGGCAACAGATGATATTCTGATTCCGAATATTCTGGAATCGATGGATACAACTGAAAATCAGGATTTTGTATTTACAATCAGTGTGCAGGGACATGGAGAATACCCAACAGAACAGATCATAGAAAATCCGGCGATTACAGTCAGTGGCGTAGAAGACGAAGAAAAGCGTAACGCCTGGGAGTATTATGTCAATCAGGTATATGAGATGGACAAATTCGCAGGAGATCTGGTTGCGGCGCTGGAAAAGCGTGGAGAACCGACAGTTGTTGTATTTTACGGGGATCATTTGCCGACAATGGATTTGCAGGCAAAAGATATGAAGAGCAAATATTTGTACAATACCAATTATGTGATCTGGGATAACATCGGTCTGGAGAAAAAGGACGGCAATTATCCGGCATATCAGATTATGGCTGAGGTGTTGGAACGTCTTGATATTCATACCGGTACGGTGTTTAATTATCATCAGCAGCGGCACCAGAGCAAAAATTATCTGGCGGATTTGGAATTGCTGCAGTATGACATTCTCTATGGAGACCGTTATGTATATGAAGAAAGCGGAGCGCCGATTACAGAGGGGCATATGGTGATGGGAGTAAAAGATACTTCGATTACAAATCTCATAGAACAGATTGATGGAAGTTACAGCATTTATGGTGAGAACTTTACAAAGCAGACGAAGATTTATATCAACGATGAGAAACAGGCAACCACGTTTTTGAATAATACGAGAGTAGATCTGAAAAAATCAGAGTTGAAGGATGGGGATATCGTGCAGGCGGCTCAGGTGGGCTCCAGCAATACGATTTTCCGTACGTCTGTCAAGTATGAGTATCGAGGCGGAAAGTTGACAGAACTTCCGAAAGAAGAGACGGAAGCAGAGGTTGGACGAAATGCCTTTGTAACAGAAGAAACAAAAGAAGATAAGTAGTAGACAGGAGAGTTATGACATATCAGGAAGCAACCGAGTATATTTTAAGCATTCCGAAATTTACCAGTAAAAATAAACCAGAGCATACCCGATTGTTTTTGCAGTATCTGGGGCATCCGGAACAGCAGTTTCAAGTGATTCATGTGGCCGGAACCAATGGAAAAGGTTCTGTATGTGCATATCTGGATGCGATGCTCCGGGCGCAGGGAAAGAGCGTAGGGCTTTTTACATCTCCACATCTGGTAAGAATAAACGAACGGATTGTTGTGAATGGAGAGATGCTTTCGGATGAGCAGTTTCTGTCCGTATTTGAAAAGGTTCAGGCAGCAGTAGGGCGGATGCAGGAAGTAAATCTTCCACATCCGACCTTTTTTGAATTTTTATTCGGAATGGCGGTGACTGCTTTCGCAGAAGCAAAAGTAGAATACGCAGTGTTGGAAACCGGACTGGGCGGACGACTGGATGCGACAAATTCTGTGGAAAAGCCGGTGTGTTCAGTGATCACGTCGATTGGATTTGACCATACAGAACTATTGGGAGATACATTGGAGAAGATTGCCGCTGAGAAAGCCGGAATCATCAAAAAAGGTACGCCGGTCGTATATATAGAAGGCACAGAAGAGAGCAATCGTGTGATTGAAGAGACTGCGAAAAATCTCGGAAACCGGTGTAAAAAAATCGGGAAAAATGCGTTCAAAATTCTGGGAATTCAGAATAAATCTATTGCATTTTCCTGTGTGAGTGCGTATTATGAAGATGTTACCTGGAAACTTCATAATACCGGAATCTATCAGCCGGAAAATGCCTGTCTGGCATTAGAAGTAATGCGGTTGTTGTTTCCGGAAAAGAAACAGCTAAGGGCATGGCAGGAAGCATTGGAACAGGTAATCTGGCAGGGGCGTATGGAAGAAGTGCAGCCGGATATTTACATAGATGGAGCACACAATATCAGTGCGGTTGAGCGATTTGCAGAGAGCGTGAAGAGGAATCCATCCGGTCAGGGAACGATCTTGCTGTTTTCGGCAGTACAGGATAAGGATTATGAACAGATGATTGCATATTTGTGCAGGCAGGTTGATGCAGAATTATACCTGGTAACACAGATTCAGGACAAGCGTGCGGAAGACCGGGGAACACTGACAGAAACATTCCGCAGATTTACGGACAGACCTGTATTGGAGATGGAAACACTCGCAGATGCATGGAAGTATATAATGAACAACCAGAATGGAAGAAGGGTGTATTGCCTGGGTTCTTTATATCTGGTAGGAATGATCAAGGAATTGATGGAACAACGTGAAAAGTAGCTGTAAGTAAGGAGGATTCGTGATGTTGGATTATGAAGAAGAGTTAAAAAAGTTCAAGCCGAGTCTGGAAGTGGAAGATATAGAAGATGCTGTTTATCAAGAGGATTTGTCTGATATGACAGATCTTTTGAAACAGGTGATGGAACAAAAATAAGTAGGTGGATGTAAATGGATTATACGAAAAAAATCATCACGCAGTCCAATTACTGGTACAATGATGGTCTGAGGAAGGCTCAGATTCGTGATATGTCCGGTGCGATTACATCTCTTCGGCGCAGTCTGCAATATAACAGGGGAAATATTGCTGCGCGGAATCTTCTGGGACTTGTGTATTATGGAAGAGGGGAAGTGGCAGAGGCGCTGGTAGAGTGGATCATCAGTAAGAATCTGCGCCCCAGAGACAATATTGCAAATGATTATATTAAAAATATACAGAATTCTGCAAAGGAATTAGAGAGAATCAATCAGGCAGTCAAGATGTATAACCAGTGTCTTGTATATTGCGAACAGGATGGCGAGGATATGGCGATTATCCAGTTAAAAAAAGTGATCGCATCGCATCCTGCTTTTTTAAAGGCATATCAGTTATTAGCGCTGCTTTATCTGCATACAGAACAGTATGCAAAAGCTCAGCAGGCGCTGCGTACTGCACGTAAACTGGATACGACAAATGAAATGACACTGCGTTATATCCATGAACTGACATCTGTGCGTGAAAAAAAGAACCGTAAAGGTGGAAAAAATCAGGCGAAGAATGCAGTTGAATATAATCTTGGAAATGAAACCATTATCCAGCCGGCACAAAGTGCACTGAAACTTTTGGCAGGAAAATTTACGGTACTGAATATTATCATTGGTATTCTGATCGGGGCGGCAGTTGTCTGGTTTTTAATTGCTCCGGCCGCTGAGGAAAAGCGGAACGATAAGATCAATAAACAGATGATCGAGTCCAGTGAGCGGATCAATGCGCTGGAGGCACAGGTTAGCGCTCAGACAAGAACATTGGATCAGTATCGCAGCGCCAATGAGGATTCGGAGGCAGCTGCGCAGACCGCTGCAAGTACAGCAGATAGTTATGAGAATTTAATGACGGCTTACGAAGAATTTCAAACAGAAGATTATGCGGCAGAAACATTGTCGGATACACTTCTGAATATTAGCAGGGATTCTTTGGGCAGTAAGGGACAGGCAAAATATGATGAGATGACAGCGGCAGTCTTTCCGGAAGCATGTCAGATTCGATATGAGGCCGGTGTGGAATCGTTGAATGCAGCCAATTATGAGTATGCAATTGACTATTTGTCAAAGGTTGTACGGATGGATGAATCTTATGAATCCGGCGCAGCGCTGCTTAATCTGGGACTGGCTTATCTGCGAAATGGAGACAGTGAAACGGCAACGACATATTTTACAAAATGTAATAAGTTGTTTGCCGGGTCTGAGTACGCGGCAGAGGCTAAGACAAATCTTGATGCGATTGCTCAGGCAAATGCGGATGCAAATACAGAAGGCGCCGCACAATAAAGAATAGAAAACAGAATAAAAGGAATTTACAAAAGAGAAGGAGAAATCCCAAAAAAGGATTTGTCTTTCTCTTTTTTCGCTTTTTTGGAACAAATCAATTACAAGGAGGAACAATATGAAGTATCAGGTACAGGAAAACTGTCTGACGATTTATCTGCCGAGAGAGGTGGATCATCATCAGGCGGAGGAAATCCGGAAAAATGCAGATATGGTAATTGAAAAAAATCATATCAAGTACGTTATTTTTGATTTTGAAAAGACGGAGTTTATGGATAGCTCCGGAATCGGGGCGATTATGGGGCGGTATCGCCTGATCCGCCTGATCGGAGGCGAAGTGTGGGCAGTACATGCCAATCCTAGAATGAAAAAAGTGCTGACTTTGTCAGGCGTGACAAAAATTATGCAGATATATGAGGAGGAAAGAGAATGAAGAATACAAACGAAATGGAAGTGATTTTTGACAGTCGTTCAGAGAACGAACGGTTTGCGCGTGTGGCAGTAGCTGCATTTCTGACGCAGTTAAATCCTACGGTGGAAGAGGTATCAGATGTAAAAACAGCAGTTTCAGAGGCTGTGACCAATGCGATTATTCATGGATATGAAGATACATATCATAAGGTGTCGGTGCGCTGCAAGATTGAGGAAAACCTGTTTTCTGTACAGGTAAAAGACAGCGGATGCGGAATCGAAGATGTGGAGCAGGCACTTCTTCCAATGTATACGACCAAACCGGAAATGGACCGCTCCGGGATGGGATTTGCATTTATGGAGGCATTTATGGATAAGGTAGAAGTGGAATCTTCTCCCGGCGAGGGAACCATTGTAAAAATGGAAAAAAGAATTGGAAAAGGAAGAGATCTATGGACCACACAATCGCTTTGATCAGACAGGCGCACGATGGAGATAAAAAAGCGAGAGAACAACTGGTAGAAGAAAATGTGGGGCTCATCTGGTGTGTGGTAAAACGGTTTTACGGACGCGGAACAGATACGGAAGACTTGTTTCAGATTGGCAGTATCGGCCTGTTGAAAGCAATTGACAAATTTGATTTATCCTTCGATGTAAAATTTTCCACGTATGCCATTCCGATGATCAGCGGGGAAATCAAGCGATATCTTCGAGATGACGGCATGATTAAAGTAAGCCGTTCCTTAAAAGAACTGTCCTATAAAATATTTCAGGCAAGAGAAGAGCTGATGAATCAATATGGAAGAGAGCCGACAATTGAGGAACTTTCAGAGAAACTACAGGTAGAAAAAGAAGAGATCGTTGAGGCGATGGAGGCGGGGAGTGAAGTGGAATCCATTTACAAACCAATCCATCAAAGTGAAGGACAGGAAATCCGGCTTGTGGACAAGATAGAGGAAGAAGAAAAACGAGAGGAAAAAGTATTGGATATTCTTGTGTTGCAGCAGCTTTTAGAAACGTTGAGTGCGGAAGAAAGGGAGGTCATTTATTTGCGATATTTTGCAGAACGAACACAAACTGAAGTGGGGAAAATGTTGAAAACTTCGCAGGTGCAGGTGTCCCGTATGGAAAAGCGAATTTTGGAGAAAATGCGGAAGATGGCAGAACCGGTGCTGTAGAGAATAAAAGGCAGAAAATAAAAGATAGAACATACGGTGTGCAATTAAAAGACAAAAAACGACAGTTCATGTCCAAATGGGTGTGTGAACTGTCGTTTTGTGTTATATTCTACCAATTGGTATGAAAAAAGGATATTTACTAATATGCATGGGATTTACAAATAGTAATCCACGTTGTACTATGAATTTGAAAGGATGGTATAGTACAATGGTATATAATCAAGTAGAAATAAAAGCAATCCAACTTAGTTTAGGAAATTTGGGAAACCAAGGGATATCAGTGAAAGAGGTATTGTTACATAGCATTGACTGGTTGTATGAAAAATATAAAGCTACAGCGGATATTCGATATATATAAAGCAATCTACATTTTGGCTTTTTATAAAAGAAGATGAGATTTTATTTTATGATGTTAATAAAAATAAATATTATATGATTAAGTGAGGGGAAATATGACAGAGATTGCAATTCTTGACGATGATAAAAGTATTTGTGAAAAAGTACGGCAGTGTGTACTGGCGGCAATACCGGAAGGGTGTCATGTTCATATAAAAATATGTACATCACCATCTGAATTATGGAAATATATAGAAGAAAAGTTAGTAGATATTTTGATTACAGATATTGAGATGTCGGAAATGAGCGGAATGGAGTTGGGAAGAAAAGTTCGGGAAAAATACGAGAAGATGTATTTGATTTTTCTTACTGCGCACCCGGAATATGCATACGAAAGTTATCGAATCAGCGCCTATCAATATATAGATAAATCCGATATGGAAGAACGACTCCCGGGGATCATAGAGACGTTGGCAACCAGATTGGAAAGGGAAAAAAACCAGTTTCGCTGGATTGGTACGGGAGAGCGGAAACAGAAGATATATTATGCAGATATTATTTATCTATATAAAGCAAAGGGCGAAAAATATGTAGAATATGTGACCGAAAAGGAAATCTATCGGGAACGTATCAATATCAGAGAGATTGAGAAGGAAGTGATAGAACGTGGATTCCTGACAATAGAGCGTGGATATATTGCAAATATAAGGCATATTGCAGGAATCGGAAAAACAACAATTCGAATGGATAATGGGGTTGAGTTGGCAGTCAGCAGGGCAAGACGGGCAAAGGTAAAAGAAGAATTGAATCATAGATGGAGAGAGTTGGAATGATGAATACGGTATATATAGTTCTGCTGTCTGTATTAACTTGCTGGGAAATCTGGTTATGTTATCGTCTGATGTATGAGACAGTGTTGGAAAAGGAGTATTTGACAAAGTGGAATTATGCGGTGATTTACTTGTCTATATTCCTTTTGGGAATACTGCTGGGATGGAATCGTTTCATATTGTTTTTTTCACTTCCGGCATCATACACAATAATTGTATTAGTTGTGCTATGCTCATGGATGATTCAGAGAAATCAACTGGTATTAAAGTTTGAAATTGCATTTGCATATTTTGTTCTGGTCGCTGTTATTGATTATATTTTAGCCTTTTTGAGTACTGTATGGTGTGAAGAAGAATTTGGAGAAAAGATTTATTTTGATTCATCATTTCAGCAGATAGCACTCTTTTTTTGTACGCGTTTGCTTGTTGCAATTATAGTAGAGAAAATCAGAAAGTGGAGAAAAACAAGCGATATTGAGATTCGAGATTTTCGAAAAATTTTGATAGCAGTAGTTTTTATTGGCAGTATTATCTTATATGTATATCAGTTTGGTTTGCAAATGATTGCACTGGGAATATCAAAATATAAAGGTAGTATATGGCTATTGTCTTTGGGGTGTATTTTATTTATATTTGTGATTATTGCGTGGTTATTTGTAAAGGAAAGGCTGATAAGACAGGAAAATTTATATTTACATCAAAAGGAACAGATGCTCCATTCCTATTATCAGGAACTCATGAGCAGTCAGCAGAGAAATCGGGAGCTGCTGCATGATATGAAAAACCATCTGTTGATATTAAAAGAATATCAGGTGCAGGGAAACCTACAAGGAATTGGAACGTATCTGGATGAACTCAGTGAAGAATTGAAGAATGGAAAGACAGAGGTGTGGACAGGAAATCAAGTCACAGATATTGTCTTAAATCAGAAGATAGGGATTGCGAAAGAGAAAAATATTCGGATGGATATCAAAACAGAGACTGTAGAACGATGGATTTTATCAGATAGAGAAAGCTGTTCTTTATTTGGAAATCTTCTGGATAATGCGATTGAGGCATGTGGACAGGTAGAAGATGACCGTTGGATTGAGGTGAATATACATTGCCAGCAGTCGATAGTATTTCTTGAAATATCAAATAGCATAAAAGGAAAGCCTGTCATAGAGCGAGGACATTTTCTTACACATAAGAAGGAAACAGAACACCATGGCTTGGGATTAGAAAGTGTGAAACGGATTGTAGAAAGATATGACGGAGATGTTGCATATCAGATGGATCATAAAAAGTTTTGTGTGAAAATTGCAATGTATGGTGAAGAAAAAATATAACTTATGAATAAGTAGAAGGGGGGAGAGCGGATGGAATGCAAAGAAGAAAGTGTTTGTGCTGGAGAGTTATTGAAAGAAGTAGAGGAGATTCAGAAACTTTGTTCTGAAGAATTACAAAATAGCATTGCATTAACACAAACAAAAGGGTGCTCAAGTTATTTTACAATTTTATGCTGTTAACAAAAGAATATGGTGAGTGAAACAAATAGCAGAATATGTGCTCAGAAAAGAGTGTATATTCTGCTGTTTGTTTTTAATGTGATAGGTAACAATCTGAGGAAAATCTGGTAACGGGAATAGAGGTGCAAATTGTATGGAAAGAAAGATGGCAAGTTATTTAAGTGAACGAGTGTATGAAAAAGCAAATACAAAAAAGAACGAGCAGTTGTGGGAACAGGATTCTTTAAATTACTATAGGCGATTAATAGGAGCTGATGCCATTGATTATATGTTGAAAAATAATCAAAAGTTCATTGGATATCTTAACAAAACAGGCTATAAAATAAAAGAATATGAAAATAATAAATTGAAAGAATGGCTGAAATCAGAGCGTATACAGAAATCGGTCAAGATAAGAATGGAGACAAAAGGATGTTTTGAGGAGTTTTATATAGGGATTCTGCAATATGCAGTAGAACATTTAAAAATAAAAATCTCTTCATTTCAGTCTTATTATTCAGAAAAGATTTATGAGGATTTTATGATGCATTTATGTTACCAGTTACAAGCAGTTTGTACAAGGACATTAATTGCAGAAATGCATAGTTTAATCAAAGCCGGGGATTTACTGGCGAAAGATTCAGAAGAAGAATATGATTTCTTCATAAGAGCTAAGATAGGAACATGGGAGTTTGCAGAACGAGTTTTTCAGAAATATCCTGTATTGTATCGCTGTATTATAGAGAAAATAGAACAAGTAACAGAATATTATAAAGAAATCATAGAGAATTTTATAAAAGATAAGAAAAAAATAGAAGTGAAGTTGTGTCAAGGGAGAATGGTAAATTGTATTGAAAGAATTAGTGGGAATTTCTCAGATGTGCATAATAATGGTAGGCAGGTTGTGCGAATTAGATTGGACAATAAACAAGAAGTATTGTATAAACCACGTTCTATGGAAAATGAATTGTGTTATTTTGAGTTGTTACAATGGATTGAGAGGAAAACTGATATCCGACAAAAGTATTATCCTATTCTTTCGTATAAAGATTATAGTTGGTGCGGTATTATAAAGTATCGTATGTGTGAGACGGAAGTACAATTGCGAGGGTATTATGAACGGTTGGGGACGCAGCTTTTCCTTGCATATTTTTTGGGGACAAAGGATTTGCATTGCGAAAATATTATTGCATCGGGCGCATATCCAGTATTAGTGGATTTAGAGGCACTTGTACATTTAGGGGGGCGAAAAAAATGTATGACTGTAAATGAGAAAATAAAAGATAAATTGTCTGATTCTGTGCTTTATACGGGGATTCTTCCGATATATGCATGGGGAAGTTCAGGAGATTGTGTTGATGCAAGTGGAATGAATGGAGGGGCAAAACAAAAGTATCCATTTAAAATACCGGTGCTAATTCAAGCAGGTACATCTGATATGCATATAGAATATCAATATCCAGAAGTGAAGGAAGAGAAAAATCGGGCAACTCTAAAAGGAAAGTTTATTTCTCCGGCAGAATTTGTGGATGAATTGGTGAAAGGGTTTCAATCGGGGTATCGTGCAGTGATGCAGGAAAAGGAGAGTTTTGAAAAACTGATTGTAAAATTAACGAAGACAAAAAGTCGATTTCTTATAGAACATACGCAGCGTTATGGGATGGCATTGGCAAGTTCATATCATCCCAGTTTGCTTTGTGATGGGGCGGAAAGGGAGATTTATTTGAATTTGTTTCGTGTAGGGAGGACGGAACAAGGAATGAAAATTGCAGATATAGAGATTCAGAGTTTGCTGAGGGGGGATATTCCCTGTTTTGTGTATCAGTTGGATGATAAAAATTTATGTGGCAGTAGTCATGGGGAGATTAAGGACTATTTTCAAAAAACAGCAATGGAATTGTTATATCAACGTTTGGAGTCATTTTGTGAGATGGAATTAGAAATACAAAGTGATTATATAAGATGTTCTTTGATGGCGTTGCCATGTAGAAGTGAAAAGTACACAAATCATGTCTATTCGGTGTGTGATGCAGATATGAAAAGGGGAGAGGTTGAAAAAAAGAGAGCATATGTGTTTGATTTAATTGATAGAATACTGTATCAGGCAATATGGAATGTAGATAAGACAGAAGTAAGCTGGAGTGTTCCGAGAATGTGCGGAGTGGATCAACACTGGGAAATGCAGCCAATGGATATATATTTCTATGATGGGTTATCAGGAATGTTATTAATATTTTATAAAATAAAAAAATATGTGCAAAGATTTTTAGCCAAAGAAGAAACAGCGAGAGAGTATAAGAAAAAGATGCAAGAGATAGAAGAAGTATATAAAACATTGCAAAAAATGCTATTTACATATACAGATAGTTGCTGTAAATCAATAGAATATTTATATTCGCATATGACAGGTGCATATGAAGGAGAGGCATCCATTATTTATGCATATTTGAAATTATATGAGGCAGGTAGGGAAGAAAAGTATTTGAAACATGCTGAAAAACATGCAGTTAGCGTGTATCAGTTGTTAGAGGAAGACACAAGGTATGATTTGTTATCAGGAAATGCAGGGGCTGCGTATGTATTTATTTTGTTATATGAAGTCACTAAAAATAAAAAATATTTGCAATGGGCAGAAGATGCCATAGAAATTTTGAGAAAAAATGCAATAGAGACTGGGAATGGTATTGGGTGGATAACAGAATGTGGTATGCCGCCTATGGCAGGGGCAGCACATGGCAATGCAGGAATACTGATGTCGATAATAGCATTATGGTATCATACAGGTAATGTAAAATATGCGGAATTATCAGAGCAGATATGGCGGTATGAGGATTCTTTATATAATTTGTATAGTGGCAATTGGGACGATGTTCGCATGCCATCAAAGCATCAAAAAGAAATTGGAGCTATGGCATGGTGTCATGGAGCAGCAGGAATAATGGAGTCTGCAATGTTCTGTTATCAAAGAGTGACAGAAGAAAAATGGAAACAACGGTTAAAAAAAGATATTCAACAGGCATATAGTGTGTTAAAAAAATATTGGAAAAGAGATAGTTTATCTTTGTGCCATGGCATATGTGGGAATTTGTGGATATTGGAGCATGGGGAAAAATTTTTGACAGAAGTGCTTGGTGAAAAGATAGAAAAAATAAAATATAGTGATTTACTAGTTCAATTTAGTGGTGATGGATTACCGCAAGAAAATGTAAATCCGGGATTGATGAATGGATATGGAGGTGTAGTGTACCGTTTATGTACTGAAAAGTGACTGCTGGTGGCAGGATACTTGATTTTGGAGAATTTGATTATTAAAATAAAATCAGAAATCTTGATCAGGATAAAATAAAAACAAGTAGTAGAAAAATTGTTTGGTGAAAAGAATGTGGACTAAACTTAATAAAGTACGGACTTGTTGTGATAAAAATAACAGTGCATGATAATATGATGTCAAGGTAAGTGATTACAATTTAAATATGAGGAGGGAGTCCAATGGTTATTTAAGTAAAGGAGTAGTTCAGTAATGAGGTATTCAAAACTAATAATTATGTGACAGAAATTTTCTATATGATTTAAAACGCAGAGAATACCTCAAGATATAATGCCGTTGCTGAATGGTCGGCAAGAATCTTATGGGACAAATACATATCTGAGATAAAATTTAATGCACGAAACAAGAAAATGAAACAGTAGAACAAAAAAGTGAGCAACCTGAATTGGTGTAGGAAGTTTATAAGGGGGAAACATGAAATATTTATCAGGAATAGTAGTATCTTTTTTGTATTTTTTTCTTCTTATTTTAGCTAAGAGTTTTGGAAGAATGGGCGATATTTTTCTATCTGTAATTCTTATAACGTAAGCGCTTAAATATTGGTCGGTTCGACAACCGATGATTTTTCCTTCATAATAGTAGTGATAGTTTTTTACTACACTTCCTGGTAGATAGGAAGTAGACTTTTACTACAGTTATGGAGGATATGACATGAGCAACTCTCGTTCTGCCAACCGTTCCCTCGGGGAATGGATGGCGCTGATTACTGAGTGTCGCCAGAGCGGCCTTTCCGATGCTGCCTGGTGTGAACAGCAAGGTATTTCAGTAAGTTCATTTTACAATGCGGCAACACGGCTTAGAAAAAAAGCCTGCGAAATACCAGAGCCTGTTGGAAAGGCTCCCACTCCTGGGTTGACATCCAATCATCAGGATGTGGTCAGGATTGATATACAGCCGGAAAGAATCCCCGCCGAAGTAATACGGCCGATGGATACTTCCACGCACATTGACAATTCACATACGATTGAACTTAAGATGGATGACGTTTCCATTAAGATCAGTAATTCGGCAGATCCGTTTTTACTCCAGCAGATAGTCCGGATGTTACGTCCGGTACGATGTTAGCGGATATCTCCGGTGTCGATGCCATTTTCATCGTGACCGGTTATACTGATATGAGAAAGTCTGTCGATGGTTTATACGCGCTTGTACAGGATCAGTTCCCGCAGAATAAGGATCTGAATGCCCTGTATCTGTTCTGTGGAAGAAAGTGTGATCGCATCAAGGCCATTTTGAAAGAACCTGACGGCATTGTCATGATCTATAAAAAGCTGACAGCACAGGGACGCTACCGGTGGCCAAGAGATAAATCCGAGGTGCGAAATCTCACCTGGAGAGAGTTTGACTGGCTCATGTCCGGCATCGATATCGACCAGCCAAAAGCAATAAAAATGTCCCCTGAACAGGCCTGAATATTGCACATGGAAAGTCCGGTTTTCCCTTTATTTTCGGCACTTTTCAGCCCTCTTTCTTCTGTAAAAATCCTTCATTTTCTGGTATAATAGGAAGCAGAAAAGAGGTGAAAAACAGTGGCTCAAAGTGCAAAAGATATCCAGCTGAGGGAGTTAAAAGACCTTGTAAATGAACTCAAGGAGACAACAAAACTTCTCCGCAAAACACTTGAAGACGTACAAAAAGAGAAAGCTGCGATCCAGCAGGAACGTGACAACTTCAAAGAGCAGGTGGATTACCTGACAAAGAAGCTCTTTGGATCTTCCAGTGAAAAAGGTGCATGTGATATCCCGGGGCAGATGAATCTCTTTAATGAAGCAGAATCCGAGATGGATCCAGCTGCTGAAACATCAGACCGGCTTGCAGCCACTGAAAAGCCTGAAAAAGCTGAAAAACCAGACCGTAAGAAGCGTTCCACAAACGAGGAACGCTTTAAAGGCATTCCGGTAAAAAAGGTCATGCTCGAACCAGATGCAACGGATCTTACCTGCAGTAAATGCGGCGGTGAAATGGTACCGATCGGTACTGAGTTTGTACGCCGTGAGCTGAAGATCATCCCTGCAAGAGCAACTGTCATCGAATACTACAGTGTGAACTACGCATGTAAAAGCTGCAGACAGAATGATGTAACACCAACCATCATCAAGGGTAAGGACGGAAAAGCCCACATGATGTATGGGATGGCATCTGCATCTACTGTTGCCTGGGTTGTTTACCAGAAGTTCTGCAATGGAATGCCCTTATACAGGATCGGGCAGGACCTGGGACGTCTTGGTGCAAAGATCAGCCGTGCCACACTGGCAAACTGGGTGATCAAAAACTCCGAAGCATTTTTCGCTCCAATGTACGACTTCTTCCGGAGAAAGCTTCTGGAAAGAGATTTTGCCATGGCCGATGAGACACCGGTACAGGTGCTGCATGAACCTGAACGACGTGCACAGACCAAGTCATATATGTGGCTGTTCCGCAGCGGTGAGGAGGGTGATTTCCCAATCATCATTTACAAGTATTCCGAAACAAGGGCCGGTGATACCGCTGTGGATTTTCTGGATGGATTCCGCGGATACCTGATGTGTGACGGATACAGTGGTTACAATAAGGTAAAGACCGCAAAGCGTCTGGCCTGCTGGGCACACATCCGCAGATACCTGATCGATGCAATCCCGAAGGGAAAACAGTTGGATTATGCACAGCCCGCCGTGCAGGGAGTCATGTATACCAATCAGCTTTTTGATATAGAGGACAAGATCCGACAGAAATATAAAACGTTCGATGCCATCAAAGAAGCCAGGCTGAAACAGGAAAAGCCGATCATTGAAGGCTTTTTGTCGTGGCTTGAGAGACAGAATCCGATCCGAAACTCCAGACTGGACAAAGCGGTAACCTATATCCGGAACAGAAAGGATTATCTTGCCAGCTATCTGGATGATGGCCGCTGCAGTTTTTCAAACAATCTGTCCGAGAACTGTATCCGACCGTTTGTAGTTGGAAGAAAAGGCTGGCTGTTCTGCGATACTCCTGCCGGGGCCCAGGCAAGTGCCATGGCATACACAATGGTAGAGACGGCCAAGGCAAACAAAGTGAATGTTTATCATTATCTCACGTTCCTGTTTGATCATCAGCCAAATGCGCAGATGACAGATGAAGAACTGGAACAGCTTGCACCGTGGAATGAAGACGTAAAAGCAGAAATCCAGAGACGCGTCGACGCTCAGAATAACGAATAGCGACCAATAATGCTAAACCGTATGTGAATTGTCAATGTGCTTCAGTTGGGTAAATCCAGCTGGAGCATTTTTATGCTCAACGGCTGAAATTTAAGCGCTTACAATATAACATATGGAAGTAATCTATATCGTTTTTTGAGAGAGATTTCTATAGGTGGTGGTTGTAGATTAGGAGATATTTTTGCTGATATAGGAATGCATGATTTCCCTTATGTTCCTAGAATTGTATTTCATAATGTGATTATACAACCAGCCTGTTGGAGAATTAATATAAATAATGAAAAAAATGTAAAAGAATTGTTTTTAGCATTTAAGAAACAGATGAAAATTCCTAGATATGTATATATTGGGGAATTTGATAAAAGATTATTATTAGATCTCCAATTAGAAACACATATTTCAATTGCAATTGAGGAATTAAAGAAAGCGAAAAAAATCGAAGTGCTTGAAGCGATTGATTATGATCAAAATTACAAAGATTATCCTGCGTATATGAATGAATTAGTAATCCCTTTATTTAGAAATACGACAAAACCCAAAGAACAATTTCCTGAAATTATTTCTGCATTGAAAAATAATAAAATAGAAGAAAATGGAATAAAAGACATTGATAAAAATTTTGCTATTCTGCCTGTTACATCTAATTGGTTATATTTTAAAATATATGGACTATCAGAGAAAAGAAACGAGTTTTTAGTGAAGATTAATAAATTATTAGCAGAAACGGAAATTCACAAATTATATGATTCATATTTTTTTATAAGATATTTTGATAAAGCACCACATATACGTTTTAGGATAAAGGCTAAAAATGATAGTTCGTGTCTAAAGGTGTTAAAGATTTTAATGAATGAATTTAATTCATATCGAATACAAGGAATTCTAAATCATATAGAAATTGATACATATAACAGAGAAGAGAATAGATACGGTGGTCGAAGGGCTATTGAGTTAGCAGAGGAGGTGTTTTATAAAGACTCTCTTTTAGTGAATGAGATCATAAAAAGCAGAATGGAAACTTCTGATTTTTTATTTGAAGAAATGTCTATTCGAGGTGTGATTTCATTGATGGAAGGGTTTGGGTTGTCACAACTTGAAATGATAAGTTGGTTATCTAAATATATTCAACATAGTGATTTCCGCAAAGAATATAAAATATGTAGAAAAAGTTTATTAGATAACTTATGTATGGTAGAGAAAAAAGAAAATAATTGGGCAGGTATCGATCAATATATTCTTCAAAGAGAAATAGCCTTAATTAAATATAAAAGGGAATTAGATGAACTTGATAATAAAAAAGTGTTGACAAATAGTAAAGAAGATATCTTGTCTTCATTAATCCATATGTTTTGTAATCGATTATATGGGGATAATATGTGGGAAAAGAAAATAAGAGCATTTACAAGACATTCTCTCTATGAGTATTTCCAAAGAAAAAAGTGGTACAGAAATAGAGAAGAATAAAAATAAAGGTGGGGGAATTATGTGTAATATAGATATTGATAAAATAGGTAATCCGTACGATCTTACGGATGAACAAAGTGAAAAGATGTTTTATATTATTAATGATTATTTTCACAAAATATACAACCTAAAAAATGATTCATTGTATGATAATCTTCAATTAGGATCAATGCTAGCAATTTCGGAAAGTTATTTTTTAATGAAAGATAAGACATTTTGGGATGATTATATTTATAATATAATTCATAAGCGAAGTATCAGATTCAGAGCAGACAAAAAGAGCAGTTCTGAATGA